>JBLIMM010000085.1:0-14988 GCA_047638635.1 Pseudohongiellaceae bacterium
GAGAGCCAAGAGCATTTCGTTGATGCTGCTCACGGGTTCGGTGATCTTGGTCGAAACGAACGGCTGACCGGCCTCAGTGGCGGCGCAGTCCACCCAGAAGTCATTCACGGTGATCAAGTCAGGACCTTGTTCCTCGATGAAGCGCTGCCAGTAGTTGTGCTCCACGTACTCTCGGGTCTGATCGGGTCCACTGAAGAACCTGCGCTGAAGCTCCCGACGTTGGGCGTCGGACGTGGCCTTTCTGCCCCGCCCTGTGAGTAAGCTCGCACTCGTGCTGCCCTCGCCGAGATAGCCCAGTGCGGCGAGTTTCACGAGGTCGTCAGAGTCAACCTCACTCTCAGCGCTTGTCCTAGCTGGAGTCGGCATGGCCACATCCTCCTCTGCCAGACCCTGCGCGAGCGCTGTCCCCAGGCTGTTGGTCCCACCGAGATCTACCCCTGCGAGGGCCACTTCGAAGCGCTGCCGAAGAAGCTGGTCCTGGGGTGGCTGCAGCTCTTGCAAGTCTGCGAGTTGCCGGGCCACGGAGGAGGCCTGCCCAGGGAATCGCCGCCCCAGGAGAATGCGCTCGACCACGTTGAGCTGTGAGTACTCCCAGGGTTGCCAGTAGCGAGCCAGGTCGTCCTCGAGCAGCCAACGATCTAAGAAGGTTTTGTGCAGCTTGTTGGCCAAGTAGGGACGCACCTCAGTCTCGAAGAACTGGTGGTCTTTCTGGTGCAAGAAAAGGTGCAGTTCGTGGCAGGCGAACTCGTCGTAGAAACTACGGCGTTCCTCTGCGTTGAGCTCTGGCCAGTCCATCAGCGCGGCGAACTTCGCCAACTGCGCGCCGTTGCCCAGGGCTTTGAAGAGCTGAAAGATCGAACTCAACGAGTCAAAGGCTTCAGCCTGATCGCTGGCCATGTCGGCAATCACGGCGGTTGCCCCCGGGCCGAGCAGCTCGATGCGCCGCTGCTCGCTCACATGGCGCTCGGCGTCTAGGGCCTGCTCCAAACGCAGATCCCTGGGCGCCAGGGCCTGTTCTGGAAGGGCCAGTGAGCGAAACACCGTCTGGTTTCCTTGAATGGCCACGACGCTCACCAACTGACCTGAACCCAGCGCACTCCGAGGCACACTGACCACTCCTTGTGCGTCTGGTCGTAGGTTGGCCAGAGTGACCGAGGGGTCAGCGAGAAACTCTAGGTTTGAGTAAACGTTCGGCGAGCGGGTCGAAGTCGGCGGCGGGCCGTGCGGGCTACCGGCGACCTTCCCTCGGCTGCCCATCTTTCCTCTGCCCCCAAAGGAACCACCCCCTCCGCCCACGCCCACGGTTGACCCCGCAAGCTCCATGGCCCAAGGGTTCAAAAGCAGGCTCGGGCGCCGGAGCATGTTCCCTGGGAACGTCGTCGCGAAACGCCGCTCATGGATGTAGCGCACCTCATCGGAGAGTTGGCGCCCGGCGACGAAGGCCGACTCGGGCCGCTCCGTCCAACGTTCAGGCATGCTCCCTGGCTGAGTCGTCCCCAGAAACAGCCAAGGGTCGAAGCCTGAGAGGTAGCGGCTGACCACCACATGGACCCGGGCATCGGCACTCATCCCGGCCAGGTTCACCGTCAGTGCCTCGTCGGTCAGAGAGACGTCGTTGACTTGCAGCAACGGTTCGGTTTCCGAGGTCAGTATCCGCCGCGAGCCAACGATCCAGTCGCCCTGACGCCGGCCGTTGGTGACAGAGATGTCGACGGCTTCTTGGGTGCCCTTCAAGAACAGCTCGAACTGCCCAGCAGGCAAGTCGCGCAACTCCACGTAACCGTTGAGCAGTCTGGCGTGGTCGATGCGATCGACTGCGTAGGCTCCCCCGCGCAGCTCGAAGAGTGAGAGCACCGAGCGGTCCACCAGCGCTGCCTCGCCGAGGTATGGCAACCGCAGGGTTTCTCCGACGACTCCATTGAGCGCACTGGGCAACACGGCAACGTCTTCTAGTAACTCCCAGCGATCGAAGGCGTCGTTCTTCCCCAGGAGGCGCACCTCGTGCAGGTCTGCGAGTTCGCCCAAGGTGACCCGGCCGCGGTTGTCCGTTTGCAGCGAGACGGTGAACGGGTCCACAAAGCCACGGTGATAAAGAGCGAGCGTCACAGCATGGGCCGCCAAGGCTTCACCGCTCTTTCCCAGCACGTCTAGAACGTAGCCCTGATCTGTGCGGGCCAACAACGCCCCTGAAACCTCTTGCGTGCCATCAATCAGGTTGACCGGAAAGACGACTTCGTCGCTCGCCAGGAAGTCCGTCTCTCCCTGACTGAGGTTCTGTACCGAACCCGTGAGCTGCCCGCTCACGCTGGCCACGTCTGCGGGGATGACAATCTCCTGCACCCACTCTTCTTCGTAGCTCAGCTGTAATCCGCTGATCTCTCGCGTGGACACAAGACCATGGCTGTCTGTTAGCAAGAGGTGCAACACCGGCGACTGGAGCAGCTCAAGACTGGCCAACTCTCCGCTGACCCACAAGCTGGGGCGCAGGAGTAGACGCGCTGCTTGTCCCTCCATGAACCCTTCTCGGTCGACCAAAATCGCGGCCTTCAGCTCATAACGCTCACTGCGATGATCAAAGTGCTCCAAGGTCGCCCGGTCGCCCTGGGCGATCACCATGGCTTGGCTCCCACCAACGCTTGAGAAGGGGACCACGAACTCACCCTGCTCATCAGCGCTGTAGAGATGTCCGCCGACTCTGATCGTAGCGTCGTGCAGCAACCCGCCCTCGTCGTCGAGCACTCGAAACACATGGCCCGCAGAACCCACCCGCTCAACGAGGCGCAGGCTACCCTTGTGAATCACCGCTCGGCTGGCCAGACCACTGCCCACGAACTCCACTACGTAAACCCCAGGGCGCTTCAGCGACGGCAGCTCAAAACTCCGACGCACCCGACGCATGGGGCTCTCGTTGTAGGTGACGGTGAACTCCTCGTTGGCCACCAGACCATCGAGAACCACATCCGTGCCCACGTGCTTCTCTTCGGCTGTGTAGTAACCCACGGTGTCGATCTCAAAGACCTTCACCAGGAGGGTCTCCACGTTCTTCACGTCGAGATCGATGGTTACGTCGCCGTGGGCAGCGAAGGTTAGCGGCTGAGTGTCAGCGAAGTCGATTTCAACGCGATCTCGCAAGGCCTGCAGCCCTTCGCTGTCATCGAACAAACGGTCAAACTCGTTCGGCTCGCCCAGGCCGTAGAGCAAACCCGTCTCCGCATAGAAGCGGCGCACGAAGTCTTCACTGAGAACGTCAGTGAAGCGTTCAAAGTGCTCGCCTAACTGAAAGAAGTGGCTGAGGTAGGACTCGATCAACGGACGATCGTTCTGCACCACCGAAAGACCGGTAGCGAAGCTCTGACCAAGCCTGACAATCTCCTGGTTCGTGGCGATGCTGCGGGCGTAGTCCTCGTTACCCAGAGCGTCCAAACGAGGCAGGCGCAGGTAACGAACGAAGCGGTCCCGGTGGAACACGCCCTGGCGCAAGCCGTGATGCAACTGCCAGTACAGCACGTGAGCCTTGAGAGAGTTATAGGCAGCAGAGAGTCGTTCGCTGAACTCCCCCAGCCGCTCTAAGTACGGGCCACGGTCTTCGCCGTCTGCGCTCCAGTTACTCTCAGATCCCGGGCGCAATCGCAGCAACCAGGCGTCCACAAACTCCCGGTCTTCTAACAACTGTGGCAAGAGCACCGCGCATTGTTCCAGCTGTTCCAGCAAGAGCGCCTGATGAATGGGCAGATCGCCAAAGCCGCGGCTCAAACGTGATTTCAAATCACGCACGATCAACTCAGGCAGCTCTGGCAAGTCCGGTCGACGGAGGCGTTTCAAAAATGAGTGGAGCAGCTCTTCACTGAGGCCCTTCACGCTCAACCGGTCCAACCCTTGCTGCTTGAAGAAGTCGAACGATCGAGAGTTCTTCTCCAGACCCTGCTTCGTATAGCTCTGCCATGACACAAAGTCGGGGTCCAACTCGCTGGGCAACTCCGCTGGCTCCCCGGCAATCTGACGGCGCTGGTCAAAGCGCAGAGACAGCTTCTGGGCGAGGTACTCGTAGGTTCCTGCGGGGGAGCTCGAGAAACTCAGCAGAGCTTGCCGGTTCTCTATTTCGGTCATGAGAGCCTCGCTGCCGTGGTCGCGCCTCCATGCGGCAAGAAGCTCCGGCACCTTGTCCAGAGCGCCGCTGTGCTGCAACTGTAGGCACTCGTAGTAGTAGGCGCTCTCAGAGCCTGGGACAAGTTCATCCAGCACCGTTTCTCGGTGATCTGCAAAAGCAAATCGCTCGGCGAACTCGAGAGATTCATCCTGGGCTGCGACAGGCGACAGCACCCCTGCACAGGCAATGCACAGAGCGACGACAGCAGGACACGAACGGTTCATGCGCATGGCGGGGCTCCGGAGACCAGGGTCTCAGCAATGAAAAAGGCAGGCGGGCCGTACAGGTACAGAGACCAGCGGACACCGATCATCCCTGTCTATTCAGCAAACGGCCAGCAAGCAACATACGAACCAAGGGGCCGTTTCTTAACGACTCGTCAGCCACGCCACGAAGGCAACTTACGGCTTCGGGTGCAGCGCCCGCCCGACCGCCGCCGCCAGGGGCCCGGAGGCCACACGGTTGCCCGCAGCGTTCAAATGCTGATCCGTCGGGTATTTGAGCCAGTACATCGACAAAATCGACGTCCGGGTGGCGGCATCCAGGGGCTGCCCCCGAGCCGCCTCAAACCGCCGGCACTGACGCTCTCGTTCATCGAGAAAGCCATCGAGCAAATCCACGTAATCGACGTTCTGTTCGGCGCAGAGAGACTCAAGTTTGCGCTCAGCCTCAGCGAAGGCATACGGGTCGAGAGGCACCATGGCGGGCAGATGGGCTACCAGCAAGCTGCGGCCGTCCTCACGAGTCATCACAGCGAGGCGCTCGATCTGTTTAGCCATGGTCGACAGCCCCGACTGCGGCTCGCAGCAGCTCTCCTCACGCCCCTCTAACATCTTCATGGTGACAGACACCGTGGCCCGGTAGAGAGCGCTGTTCCAAAGCAAGTGGCGCAGACCCCGTGGCAACGGCATAGGGTCGAAATAGAGAATGCCCCGAGATTCATCCCAAAGAGACGGGATCGGCGTAAAGTCATTAGGGAAGACCACAAGAACAACAAGCTCAACCCCGGGCAGGTTGTGTCGCTCTGCTGCGTAGAGAGCCACCTCTTGTTCGGTGGCATAGCCACACACACCTAAGTTCAGCGACCTGATGGACCCGCCGAGTCGCTTCGTCGTTTGCTCGACGAGCCCCTCGCGAGCGCTGAGTCCTAAGCCGTAGGTCGTCGAATCTCCGAGGAACGCCACGCATGGAAGGCTCGAATCACTGGGTAGTGACGGCTCTACAGGTACCCGCCGGCCACGGGCATCGTGCCAATAAGACTCTCCTCCCACCGACTCATCAATGCTCGGCACATTGGCATAGCCAAGCTGCGGGTTGTCGTGCTCCTGGAGAATGGCAGTCCACTTGTTGTCACTTTCCTCCGCAGCCTGAATCGGAACAGGCTGGAGGGCACCGCTCAGTCGGAGGGCCACTTCAGAAGCACCCACGAGCGCTAGCACAACAGCGAACGTCAACCCTATGCGCGAACGCAGCGGCCTCACGGAGAGGCCTACGGTCGTGCCCCCCTCAAAAGAAGAGTCAGCCAATGTCATCGGACGACGAGGCAAGCGCACCCCCATTAGCGAGCTGGGTTTCAGAGCAAAGCCGGCACGGCTGCCAGCTCTATACAAGACCCCTTCTAGGCCTATCGGAATACCACCCGCAGAAACTAAAGAGATCCTCGAGTCACCCAGCTGACGAACTTTTCGGCCTTCTTGTGACAAAGCGCCACTCAGCGGCCGCCTCTGCTTGCCACCGCTGAACCGCTGAACCCCTGAAACAGAGAATTCGGACGCTGCGGTAGCCCTAGCAGCCTGTGGGGAAAGTGCCGTAATGGCGAGCGCGCCTCGATGGCGTCAGATCAAGGCGACGAACCGTAGGCGAATCAGTGGATTCGTCGAGGATTCGGCAACGAAGAGCTGGCGCCACCGAGGTGTGCTCGGCCCGCGGAACTTTACGCACAGGCTGCTAGCAGTCAATGCCCTTGAGTAGTGGCCGTAGTGCAAGAAAGGCGTCTGTGGCCTCCCCGTGCATCTCATCTAGGAGCAAATCGCCCCTGTCCAACAACCCTTCCTTGAGGATCCGTTCCCGGAAGGTCGCCCAGCTCTCTTTGACATCTACCCAAGCCACAGCGACATCCCCCTCGCTCACCTCTCTTTCTTCCCATTCTCCTAGCAGAGCACGGAGGTCAGCGGCCGCCACTTGGAGATCCCGCGAACCAAATGAGCTGCCGTAGCGAGTCTCCAAGCGACCAAGAACTGCTGCGGAAGCATCGTCGAAGACAATCGACGCAGCCGGTGCCTCGGGATCGATCAGGACGTGAGCCGAGAACAAAAACAAAGCGACGATGGCCGCAGACAAGATGAGAACTAGACGAAAAGACATGGTGAGTGATCTCTACTCTCTTCGGACAAACTGAAGACATCAGCCGTGGTAAGGATGCCCAACTCGCTGGGCATCCTCCTGCGAAGCACTGGAGGGGCTGCTCTCCCGTGGCAACGGTCCATGCACACCGCCCCGGCTGCCCGACAGGCCAGCCACCCGCTTTAAGGGCGTCTGGGCACGAGCCCCATGGCGCTTGCAGCCGCGACGCTGCCCAGAGCGACTCTCAGCCCTGAGTCCAGCGCGGTGCCAGCGTGACTTGCCCCGTGGCGGAGCTTCCTCAGCGGGTGGAGCGAGGTTGCCGAGATCCGCGACCCCACCGAGAACCAACATCCGGTAGAAGTCGAGCTGGCTGCAGAATGCTCAAGAATGCCGTCCCAGCCCGCTCCAGCGCAGCTCGCGATGCACTTGATCGGAGCCCTGAAACGAAGCCTCTCGGACCATCAAGATGGAGTCCGAATGCAAACCAGCCAGCAGTGGATCAGCAGTGACGCACGGCGGAGCGAGGGCGCGGAGGGCGCGGGCGTTCAGCCCGACCCTGAAGAGCCAACTGCGCGGAGGACTCGAGCTCGCCAAGCACCAACGGCGGCAGCACCGCTACCGAGTCCACGACGAGCAACGTGGGAACTTGGGGAGTCAGCGCAAGACCTTCTCCTCCATCGCTGCTTCCGCAGCCCTCGGCCATGGGTGAGCTGTCCCGATTCGCAGGCAATCTCGTATCGGAAGGCGCCGAGCCGTCACAGCAGCAGACCGTCTCGTGTGCCGAGGGCCCGCAACCACAACTCAAACAGTCGCTAGCCACCGGAGCACGGTCGTGGATCCACGCCGACGCCCCCTCCCCCAAGGAAAGCAGGGCCAAGAGCAGAGCCAGAAGACGGCCGCTGCGAGACAGGCTATGGGATGCAAGAAAGCTCATTGGACGCCGAGCTTATCGCACCTGCACCGACCTAGCCAGCGTGCAGCGACAGCTGACTTGTCGTAGCCTCTGTCCATGAATCCAGCCTTGCTACAGCGGGTCTCCCTTCAGGTAGCCGCCTCACGCCGAGTCGACGATGTCCTGCAAGGTCTAGTGAGAGGTATCGCTGAAGAATCAGGCATAGCTCTGAGCCGCATCTGGCTGCGCCTGCCCGGAGGACCCTGCGAGACCTGCAACCAGATCTCCAGCTGCGTCGATCAGAGCGAGTGTCTCCACCTGGTGGCCAGCGCAGGCTCCTCCCGCCTCGACCCAGAGCAGCGCTGGGACACCTGCGTCGACAGCCGTTACGGCCGCTTCCCGCTGTCGGTTCGCAAGGTCGGTCGCATCGGCGCCACTGGCCAGGGAGAGCTCCTCTGCCTAGAGAGGGATGGCCAGGATTGGCTAGCCAACCCAGGCTGGGCTGAGGCCGAGGGTATTCGCGTCTTCGCTGGCCAGCCCCTGTGTTTCTCCGGGAAGGTCCTGGGCGTGCTAGCGGTGTTCAGCCGCGATGAGATCGATGATGAGGGCTTCGCCTGGCTGCGCACCTTCGCCGACCAAGCTGCCGTGGCCCTGGCCAACGCCCGTGCCTTCGAAGAGGTAGAGCTACTCCAGCAGCAGCTCGAACGGGAGCGTGACTACCTCCGCGAGGAGTTCGTCGACGTCCACAGCCGTGGCGGCATCATCGGTAGCTCTCAGAGCATCACCCAGGTTCTGCGGCAGATTGAACTGGTCGCCCCCAGTGACGCACCGGTGCTCGTCCTGGGCGAATCGGGGACAGGCAAGGAACTCATCGCCACGGCCATTCACGACATGAGCGAGCGCAGCGACGGCCCCATGGTCCGGGTGAACTGCGCCTCGATCCCGTCCGAGCTCTTTGAAAGTGAATTCTTTGGCCACGTGCGAGGCTCGTTTACGGGAGCGACCGGCGATCGCTCCGGGCGTTTTCTGGTGGCCGACGGGGGCACGCTACTGCTCGACGAAATCGGCGAAATCCCCCTGGCCCTGCAGGGGAAGCTGCTGCGGGCCTTGCAAGACGGCGAGTTCTCGCCCGTGGGCAGCGACCGGGTGCTCACCGGGGACGTGCGCATCGTGGCCTCCACGAATCGTGACCTGGCTGTAGAAGCGAGTGAGGGGCGTTTTCGCCAAGATCTCTACTACCGCTTGGCGGTCTTCCCCCTGCAAGTGCCAGCGCTGCGAGAGCGCAAGGAAGACATTCCTGCCCTGGCCGCTCATTTTTTGAAGCGCATCGCCTCGCGACGGTCGGCTGCGAGCCCGATCCTGCGCCAGCGCGACGTGGATGCCCTGATGGCCTACAACTGGCCGGGCAACGTCCGTGAGTTGCAGAACGCCATTGAACGGGCCGTCATTCTCGGCACGGCCGGCCGCCTGCACATCGACTTGCAGCCCAATCTCAGTGCCAGCACAGCGTCGACCAGCGCCGCGGCCCAGAGCCCCTCCATGAGCCTGACCGCCGGCGACGATCAGTCCATCGTGACCGAAGCGGATCGCCTGCTCGACCTGGCCCAGAACATCCGCCGAGCCCTCCAGGCAGCGGGCGGCAAGGTCTCCGGGCCGAAAGGTGCCGCCGACCTCTTGGGGATCAAGCCCACCACGCTGACATCGCGGATGAAAACCCTCGGGATTCCCCGGCGCTAACCCGCAGATTCGCTGGGCTCGATTGCGTAAAGTTCCTCTCCCCCCAGGGCATGCAGCCCGCTTGGAGATACCGACCTGATGAGTGACTACGTGGCCGACCTGCTGAACGACGTGCAGGCCAAGAACCCCGCCGAGCCCGAGTTTCATCAAGCCGTGCATGAAGTGGCCGAATCGCTCTCGGTGGTCTTCGATAAGCACCGCGAATATCGCCAAGCCAAGGTCCTTGAGCGCATCCTTGAGCCGGAACGGGTGATCATGTTCCGGGTGCCTTGGGTGGACGATCAAGGCGAGGTTCAGGTGAACCGGGGCTTCCGCATCGAGATGAACAGCGCCATCGGCCCTTACAAGGGCGGGCTGCGCTTTCACCCTTCAGTGAACCTGGGCATCCTCAAGTTCTTGGCCTTCGAGCAGGTCTTCAAGAACTCGCTCACGACTCTGCCTATGGGCGGCGGTAAGGGCGGCTCCGACTTCGACCCCAAGGGCAAGAGCGACTTCGAAGTGATGCGCTTCTGCCAGAGCTTTATGACCGAGCTGCAACGTCACATCGGTCCGAACACTGACGTCCCTGCGGGTGATATCGGCGTGGGTGGCCGAGAGATCGGCTACATGTTCGGGCAGTACAAGCGCATGCGTAATGAGTTCACCGGCGTGCTCACGGGCAAGGGCCTGGGCTGGGGCGGATCGTTAGTGCGCCCCGAAGCCACGGGCTACGGCTGCGTCTACTTCGCCCAAGAAATGTTGGGGACGCGCAACGAGAGCCTGCAAGGCAAGCGCTGCTTGGTCTCTGGTTCTGGCAACGTGGCCCAGTACACCTGCGAGAAGCTCATCGATCTGGGCGCTACGCCGCTCACCCTGTCTGACTCGAATGGTTACATATTCGACGAGCAGGGCATCGATCGGGAGCGCCTCGACTTCGTCATGGAGCTGAAGAACTCTCGCCGTGGACGCATCAAGGAGTACGTCGAGCAGTTCAGCAGCGCGGTCTACTTCGCAAACGACCGTTCCGCTGACCACAACCCCTTATGGATGCATAAGGCCGACTGTGCTTTCCCCAGCGCGACCCAGAACGAGATCAACGAGAAGGACGCGGCCAACATGCTCTCCAACAAGATCTACGTGGTCAGCGAGGGAGCCAACATGCCCACCACCAGTGGCGGCGTGAACGCGTTCCTCGATGCCAAGATTCTCTATGGCCCGGGCAAGGCCGCCAATGCCGGCGGCGTCGCGGTGTCCGGTCTTGAGATGGCGCAGAACAGCATGCGCTACTCGTGGACGCGCCAAGAAGTCGATGATCGCCTGCAGCTGATCATGAAGAGCATTCATGGTGCCTGCGTCGAAACCGCCGACCGCTTTGGCTCCACAGGCAACTACGTCAACGGCGCGAACATCGCCGGCTTCTTGAAGGTTGCCGACGCCATGTTGGATCAGGGCGTCGTCTAACTGTAGTTTCCAAACACACGGGCTGACGGCGTAGTGCCGACGCATTGCGAGTCTTCCCCCGACGGGAGGCCGCCGTGCGCACAGTGATCAGAGCTCAAGGACGCCACCGCGTCGCCAACATCCAAGACCTGATGCGCTTTCGGGTCATGGACATCCTGTTGGTCTCCACGCCCTACGACACGCACATCCTTGATGAGGCTGGCGAACTCTCTGAGCGCATACTTGGGGAGTTTCGAAACCTCGATCTGCACTACACCCCTGGGCTCACCGGAGTCAGTACAGGCGCCGAGGCTCTTGAGCTCGCCGCCAAGCAGAAGACCTTCAATCTGATCATCACCACGCCCCATGTGCGCGACATGGACGCAGCTGAGCTGGCCCACCAGGTCCGCGAATTAGGTCTCGACGCTGCAGTGGTGCTACTGGCCTGGGACAGCCGCGAACTCAGAGAGTTCACGGCCCGACGCCAGACCACCGACGTGGACCGCCTGTTTCTCTGGCAAGGTGACGCGCGGATCTTGGTGGGCATGGTCAAGTCCGTAGAAGACTGGCGCAACGTGCAGTCGGCGTCAGAAGCGGTGGGCGTCCAGGTGATCATCTTGATCGAGGACAACGTCCGCTACTTCTCGTCGTTCTTGCCACTGATCTACTCAGAGCTCTTACTGCACAGCCAACGAGTGATCAGTGAGGGCCTGAACCTGTCGCAGAAAGTCCTGCGCATGCGGGCTCGGCCCAAGATCTTACTCTGTGAAAATTACGAAGAAGCTGCCCAGGCCTTCGCCGACTACGAAGGGGACGTGATGGGCATCATCTCCGACGTGGAGTTCCCCAGAAACGGTGAGATCGACACCAAAGCCGGAGCCACCTTCGCTCGCTCCGTCCGCGAGAAATACCCAGACATCCCGATCATCTTGCACTCGTCTCACTCAGAGAATATCGAGCTAGCCCGCAGCGTGGACGCCAACTTCTTGCTCAAGGGTTCGCCTTTGCTGCTGCAAGATTTGCGCCGAGTCATGCTCCACGACTTTGCCTTTGGCGATTTCGTTTTCCGGATGCCCGACGGCGAAGTCGTTGGCCGAGCCGCAGACCTCCGTGGACTCCAAGCGACCCTGGACACAGTGCCAGTAGAATCGGTGGTCTATCACGCCCAGCACAATCACTTCTCTCGCTGGCTGAAGGCGCGCACCGAGTTTGACCTGGCCCATGCTCTGCGCCCCCACAAGCTCCATGACTTCGCTGACGCCATCGAGATGCGCGACGAACTCATCGACAGCATCGCCGAGTACCGCCACGACCGCCGTCAGTACTACGTCGCCGACTTCGACCGAGACGCCTTCGAAGATCCAGGGGGCTTCTATCGCTTGGGGGGAGGCTCCATCGGCGGCAAGGCACGCGGCCTCGCCTTCGTTCGCCGATTGCTCAGCACCGAGGGCTTGCGCCAGCGGTTCGACGGCATCGAAATTTCAGTCCCCCCTACCGCCGTCGTCGGCACGGATGTGTTCGACCATTTCCTCGAAGACAACGACCTCTGGCAATTCGCCATGGAGTGCGATGACGACGAGGAGATTCAGCAGCGCTTCGAAGAAGCGACATTTCCCCGGAGTGCAGAGCTGGACATTGCCGCCTACCTGCAGCGTGCTCTCACCCCCCTGGCCGTGCGCTCATCGAGCCTACTCGAAGACAGCCAGCAACAGCCGTTCACAGGCGTGTACAAGACGAAGATGCTGCGCAATAACTCTGAGGATCCGGAGCTGCGACTAGCTCACGTCATTTCTGCGGTGAAGCAGGTGTTCGCCAGTACGTTCAGCCAAGCGAGCAAGGCCTACGTGAAGGCCACGCCGTTCCGCCTCGAAGAAGAAAAGATGGCCGTGATGATTCAGGCCATTGTGGGTGCGGCCCACGGGCCCCGATACTACCCGAACATCTCTGGCGTGCTGCGCTCTCACAACTATTACCCGTCCCCACCTTGCCTCTCCAACGACGGCATTGCTGCGGTGGCCTTGGGTCTCGGGCGCGAGGTCGTCGAGGGAGGCCCCTGCGTGCGCTTCTCCCCGCGGCACCCTCAACACATCATCGAGTTCTCGTCGGCCACCGAGATGCTCGATACGACCCAGCGAGAGTTCTACGCTCTAGACCTTGACGGGGACGAGAGCGACTCCCAGATGAAGGAGTCTGCCTACGATCTCTCTGTAGCCGAAACCGATGGCACCCTGGCCATGGTTTGCTCGACCTACTCTCCGGATAACGACGCCGTGTACGACGGCATGTCTCGCCAAGGTGCACGCCTGGTGAGCTTCGCTCCGGTGCTCAAGCTCGGTGAGTTTCCCTTGGCAGAGGTGCTCGAAGCGGTCATGGACGTGAGCGTCCGAGGTATGGGGACAGAGGTCGAGGTGGAGTTCGCCATCAACCTCCATCCCGAGGACGACGGACCTCTTGAGGTTGGCTTTTTGCAGATGCGTCCTCTGGCCATGTTCGATGAAACAGAAGCTCTCGATCTCGGTGAGGTCGAAGAAGGTGACGTGCTCTGCAGCAGCGACTGCGTCTTGGGCAACGGGCGCATCGAGGGCATCTGCGACATCGTAGTGGTCGACTTCAAGCGTTTTCAGCGTGCTCGTAGTGTGGAGGCCGCCGCAGAGGTGGCCAGACTCAACGCCCAGCTCGTGGCCAACGACACCCCCTACGTGCTCATCGGCGTGGGCCGCTGGGGTTCCCGCGACCCTTGGCTCGGCATCCCGGTCACCTGGGAGCAAGTGTCCGGCGCCCAAGTGATTGTCGAAACGGGGCTCAGAGATCTGCGCGTCACGCCCTCCCAAGGGAGCCATTTCTTTCAGAATCTCACCTCTTTCAATGTGGGCTACTTCACCGTGAACGACGGCGTCGAACACGAGGAGGTCGACTGGACCTGGCTCGATGAACAAGTCGCCCTGAGCGAGACCGAGCACGTGCGTCATCTGCACCTGAGCGAGCCGCTACTCATCGCCATGAATGGGCGCGAAGGGGAGGGCCTCATTCTGAAGGCGGCCCCCAAGATATGATGCCCCGCAGCTCCAAGATCACCTTGCAGAAAGCACTGTCATGACTCAGCCCGTCTTGCCGGATCGTCCCCTCGCTCGTTTTCTTGCGTTGTTCGACGCGTTGCTGGCGGACAAATCTTGGTACGACGATGCCACCGCCTTTCGCTTTGCCGCGTCGTCTTTGATCACCAGCCCTGGGGACCCTGGCAAGATAGCCAACCAGCTCCGGTCTGCCGCTGAGGTGCTGAAGAAGGACGCCGGATGGACGGGTCCGCTGAACAGCTCGGTTCGCTTTGTGGTCGCGGCCATGTTGTTGCGGGCAGACATGAGCCCCGAGGACTTCTGCGCCGAAGCGGAACGGGTAGAGCTGCTGTTCAAAGATCACAAGCTCAGCCGCGGCACGACCTACAGCCGCTTGGCCGCTCTCTTGCTCATTGAGCACGGCCGGAACAGCGGTGAGCGAACGAACTCAGAACGCCTGCGGCGTTTCGCGGCTCTTTACGCCGAAATGAAGAGTCACCACCTCTTCCTGACGGGCCAGGACGACTATCCCACCTGCGCGCTGCTGAGCTGCCTCGACGGCTCCCCCACCGAGATTGCTCAGCGTTGCGAAGTCTTCTACGACGGCCTACGCGACCTCGGTTTCAGCAGGGGCAACTCGCTCCAGACCGTTTCGCACATGCTCGTTCTCGCCCCGGGGAATCACAGCGCGGTGATGCAACGCTTCCGCCGGCTCTACGACAGTTTCGACAATTCCGGCCTGTGGATGCACAGCGGCGACTACGACGAGATCGCCGCCTTGAGCTTCTTGCCCCACGACACAGAGATCGTGGTGAGCACAGTGTTCAAGCACAGAGAGACCATCGCCAAGCACCCGCCACGCCCAGGCAAAGAGCTGAGCTTCAGCCTCTCTTGCAGCACAGGTTTTCTCGAGCTGGCAGGAGACAAACAGATGAACGAGCAGCTTCGCGATACACAGAACCTCTTGGCGCTGCAGGCCATCATTCAGGCGCAACAGGCGGCCATGATGGCTGCGGCCCTGAGCGCCAGCACTGCAGCCAGCGGAAGCCACTAACAGCTTGTGCCCTCAAGATCACACTGAGCAAACCGATCGTTCAGTTGCTACCGCTCAGACGCGATGTGTGAGTGAGGGTGTTGCGAGAGCACATCTCGGCTACGGGAGAGCCTTCCTGAGGCATGCCCCATCGCAAGAGTTGAGTGCTCGGTGCACGAAACGAACTTTCGTGTCGCCCCCTACCTAGAGAGCCCATTAGGATCAGCTCTTCGATATGACTCTTCTGAGGAAGATGAATGACCAAGGTCATGATTTCGAGGCTGAAACTTCTTGTCCTCATCGCGATCGCATCACTTGCTTGGCCAAGTGAGCAGCTCTCAGCAAACGATTGGCCAGACGCCAG
>JBLIMM010000086.1:0-14979 GCA_047638635.1 Pseudohongiellaceae bacterium
AATGACGCAGTGAGGTGTGGCGATGCTCATAACAGCCTTGGTGACCCCCTTTGCGGGACCAGAGCACATTCTCGACCTACCCGTCCTGCGAAGCTTGCTGTCGTTCCAGATCTCCGCTGGGGTTGAGCAAGTTCTGTTGGCTGGGACGACCGGTGAGTGCGCCTCTCTTTCAGACGACGATTACGAGGGTTTGTTACGGGCCGCTGTCGACGTTGCACCCGGGGAGCGGTTGATCGCGGGCTTGGGCTCGGGACGCCTCGATGAAGTCCTCGCACGGGGTCGTTTGGCTGTTAGTTTGGGAGTCAATAAGCTACTGCTGGCAGACTGCCCTTACTCTGGGGCTTCGAGTGCCGCTTTGCGAACCCACTGGCATGGGCCGGTGGCGAAAGCTCTGCCAGAGGCCCAGCTCATTGTCTACGCCGTGCCAGCACGGACGGGGACGGAGCTGCTCCCCGACGACTTGGCCCGCTTGGTAGAAGACCACCCCAACGTGGTCGGCGTAAAAGACGCCACGGGGCGGTTGGCGCGCATGGAGCGCGTGAGAGCGCTGTGTGGCGACGAATTCATGCTGATCTGCGGTGACGACAAGCACGCTCGGAGTGCAGTGCTCGATCCTTCGATTCGGGCTCAGGGCTGCTTTTCAGTCCTCTCGAACTTGGCCCCTGAGCGCATGATCAGTCTGGTCGCTGCGGCTCGTGACGGGGATGCCACCGGGGCAAGGCTGTTGCACGACGGCCTGAGCGACCTCTTTGGTTTGGGCATGGTCACGGTAGACGAGGCGGTCCTGGTGGCTGGGGAGCCGCTCATGGTGCCGCAGCGCGTGCGCAACCCGGTGCCGATCAAGCAGGCCCTGTGCCACTTGGGCATCTTGCGTGGTGGCTGCCGCCCTCCCCTGGGAGAACTGGGCTCTCGAGGACAGGCGTTCGTGAATCAGCTGTTGCGGGCTACCCACTCCCAAGATCCAGGCTTGCTGGCTCCGCTCAACCGGAGCTTCGACATCGATGTGTCGACGATTCTGGAGGATGACACCGAGCTGGTCGGCGAAGCCTCGTGAATGAGAGCCCGCTCACGGTCATCAAGGTGGGCGGCGCTTTGCTGGGGCGGCCCGACGACCTAGCGGCCGTGGTAGCAGCCTTGGTTGCGCGGCGCCGCAAAGGTGAACGGCTTGCTGTGGTGGTTTCTGCGGCGAAGGGTGTGACTGACGATCTGCAGCGCACGGGGCTGCAGGCTCTCGATCCACGTTCTGGAGGCGAGCTGGCTCGGGCCTTCGTCTCCGACCTGCGCCGCAAGCACGAGGACCTGCTCGACGGCTTGGCTGATCGGGACGACGTCTCTCTCTCGCTCACTCGCCACCTTGATGGCATTGAGCGCCTGCTCACGGGGATTCGCCTCACGGGTGAACTCACGGACCGCTCCCACGACTTGCTGCTAGCTCACGGCGAGCGGCTGTCGGCGCCTCTGGTGGCCGCGGCTCTTCGAGCTGCTGGCGCTGATGCGAGGGCTGTCTCCTCGGAAGAAGCAGGGTTGGTAGCCGTAGGTCCTTTTCGAGAGGGTTCCTGCGATGTGGCAGCCAGCCGCCCGGGTTTACAACGCCTGAGTCACGAACTGCACGATCGGGTCTTGGTGCTGACCGGCTTCTACGGTGTGAACGCTGATGGCGACGTTCTGCTCTTCGGCCGAGGCGGGACCGACTACAGCGCCAGCGTGGTGGCCGCCGGTCTGTCCGCCCATGGCCTCGAACTCTGGAAGGCTGTCGACGGGTTCATGAGCGCAGATCCCCGTTGGGTGTCCCAGGCTCGATTGGTGTCGGAGCTGTCCTTCGAGGAGGCGTCGGAGCTGGGTTACTACGGCGCGCGGATCCTGCATCCCCGGTGCTTGCAGCCCTTGAGGGGGTTGCCTTTGGCGGTGAGCGTTCGCAGTGTCGAATGCCCTGAGGGTCCGGGCACGCGCATCGTTGAAGAGGTCACCAACGATCGCCATCGAGTGGCTGCTTTGGTTCACCGGGAGGGCGTGGCCGTGGTACGGGTGCGCTCCATGGGCATGGTGAACCGCCCTGGCGTCGTGGGTGGCGTCTTGGCAGCCGTGGGCGCGGCGGGCATTGACGTGGACACGATCGTGAGTTCGATGACCACTCTGTCGTTCACCGTCGATGAGTCAGACGTGGTGCTCACTCGCCGTACTTTGCGCTTACTGGCCGACGAACAGGGTGGCTTGATCGAAGGTTCCGAGATCTTCGCCGGCTCAGCGCTACTGGGAGTCGTGGGCGAGGGCGTGGCCCAAGACGCCCGCATTGCAGCCACCATGCTTCAGGGGCTGGCTCGCCTGGGAGTGCCCGTGCAGCTCATTTCTCACGGCCCTATGGACGTGGGGCTGAGCTGTGCCGTTCCCAGGGCTAGTTTGCGAGTCGCGCTAGAGGGACTACACCGGGCTTTCTTCGAGATCGAGATGAACCAGCCCACGAGTGCCTCAAGGTGAGCCGCTCAGCTCGATGAGTCAGTGCCCATGGCTTTGCGCGCCTGGATGACCCAGGGGCTTTGCCCTTCAAGAGCGATGATGCGATCGAGCAGCGGAGCAGCCACCGCCAAGACCTCTTCGGGGTTCGGTTGAACCCTCGGCAGGTTGTCTGCTGCTTCGGCGTCGCAGACGTGCAACCCAAGCCCTCTCAGGCGACGAGCCAAGCTCGTGAGTTCATCGGCGATCGCGTCGACGCGTCGCGGGCGCGGAGTGTTGAGCAGTCGTCGAGCGCGGAGAGGCTCGCCCCAGAGGCAAGCTGTAAAGAGCTCGCGGAGGCCCCCGTGAAAACTCGCCAGACCAGCATCCTGCGCGGCTCCCAGGCAGACGCCAGGGCCACGGGCAAAGGGACTCTGTTCAAGCAGGGCATCGCTGGGCAGGCGGCCTGCCACGTCGTTGGCGCCGTAGTCATCCACGAGCTCGCTGGACGTGTGCAGGTTCAGCAGGGCTTCGAGGCTCTCAAGGTCAACGTCGTCATGGATCTCGTCATGGATCTCGTCATGGACGTCGTCGAATTCGTCGAATTCGTCGATGTCGTCGATGTCATCGAACTCATCCAAGTCATCGAATTCGTCAAGATCGTCTAGGGCCTCTTGTTCGCTGAGACGCTCTAGCGCTTCGAGAGTGTCAGCCTGCCCGAAGGTGAAGCCTCGAGCCAGGGCGGCGAGGGCCAAGGACTGATTGTTGACCGCAGCGATGCGTGCTGAGCAGCGTTCGCACTCGGAGATGTGCTGCTGCAGGTTGGGGTCGCCACCGGGCTCGTCGATGTGTGCCAGCAAACGTTCGAAGGTGAGATCCTCGCAAGTCGTCATGACTTAAAGTTCCGAGGGAGGGCGGGATGTGAAGCGGAAGGCGGAATGGCGGGCTGGTTGGTCAAGCCCCGGCTGAGCAGGCGTAGGTGCAGCGCCTGGAACATCTTGTCGATCTGTCGAGCGAGTCGTGTTCGGGCGCGTCTGATAATCATGCCGATCTGAGATCGGGGAAGGCCTAAGGCCTCGGCGATGTCTTCATAGCTCAGGGCTTGGATCTCTCGCAGAGTCAAAGCTCGGCGGTCTCGTTCGGACAAACTGTGAAAACACTGGCCGACGACGGTGAGGAATACGGTGCCGAGCAGGCGCACGTCGTCGTTACGTTCTCGATCAAGAATCAGCAGGGCCGGATCGGCGGGCGCGTGGAGATCGGCCTGCAGCTCGCCGTACTGCAGGGTGTGTTGGTGGAGGCGCTGGCGCTTTCTCAGCTGGTTCACCGCCTCGTTACGCATGATCGTGAAGGACAAGGCCAGAAACCGTCGGACGGTCGGCTGCCCCTTGCGGACATCGGTGAACAGCTTCGCCATCAGAGCTGCCACCAAGTCTTCAGGGTCGGCAAGAATGGCCAGCCCTCTGGTGAGGCGCCTAGCGATCTGCACCAGGCGAACGTGGAGCAGTTCGACGAGGAAGACATAGGCCTCGGTGTCGTCATGCTCGCGGAAGCGATGCAGCAGGGCGCCGGCGGCGAGTTCGAGAGAGTCGTCGTCTCGGTGATCGAAGGGCACAGCCAGCGGCATGTGGACGGCCAGTTTGTGCTGAGCCAGTCGCTGCATCGCGTCGTGTGCCGTCACGGTTGGTCTCTCTCGCTACGAAGTCTGTGACCCAGGCCCGGAAGCTGCGCTCCCCGGGTGGCCATTGTGACTGACCTGTCGTGCCGTGGGGATCTACGTAACGCTCGATGCAGATTTTCTAGGCACGCCAGGCGACCTCATTGGCCGTCAGGGCCATTGCCGCCAGCGACGGAGAAAAGTAACACCCCAAGTCCTCGGGGGATGGCTCAGGCTGGAGAGCTCAGCCAAGCACGGTCAGACTAGGGCATCTTCAGAGCGATGGCATTGGTGGCGCTATAGCCCCGTATGTTGCTCTGATCAGGCATCCAGGCTTGGGCGTAGATCTCAACCTGGGGCGGGACAAGGCCGAGCAGGGCCAGGGGCAGGATAAGTTGCCCGTGAGCGTTGAGGGACAGTCCGCTGATCAGCACATCCGGTTGGGGGACGAGCACGCCACCCTTATAGGGGGTGAGCTGCTGTTGCGTGCCGACGACCATGATCACCTCGTGGCCGGGGAGTCCGCCGGTCACCGCCAGAGCAAGCGCCGACTGGACCTGGGTGAACAGTACGAGTTCAAGAGCTGGGCTCGTGGAGCGCCCGGGCAGGCCGTGGCCCAGATCTAGCCAGCCGGTATAGCTGAGCTGAGACGATCCACCGGGAGCCGGAGGCGTGGGGGCGATGGGCGTCACCAGGCCGAACTGATTGGGGGACGCTGGGCCTGTGTTGCCGGGAGCCACGCCGGGCTTCTTGGCCCGCTCGATGCCGCCCACACCGTCATTGCCCCGGGCCGTGGTCCCGCTCCCATTCATACCGTTGATCAGCTGATTGGCGGCTTGGGCTTGGACAGGGGTGGCGTGACTGAGCGCTAAGAGGAGCGCCAAGCAGAGCACGGTGAACGGTGAGCGATGTCGAGCAATGGTCATGTCGTTGGCATTCCGGCGCTGGCGCCCTCTTCGGGTGGCGCAAGCAGTGTGCAGAGATGGTTTGAGTCCAGCTTCAGGGCGTGTGCGAGTCCGGAAAGTTCGCCGCTCATCCACGATCGGACGCGGGGCGATGGGGTCTGCCGTTCGATGCAGGCCAAATGCTGGACATGGGCTTCGAACCGCGACACGTCTCCCAAACGTGCTGCGGCGTAGCACACATTCATCACCTGCACAGGGTCCGCTGGCCACTCGTCCGCCGACTGTTCGGCGATCTGCAGTGCATCCTTCCAGCGATCTTGTCTGAGCAGGGTAAGGGTCAAGTTTCGGTACACGTTTTGGCGTGTCTTCGACGGCAGTTCCGCCTCGGTGAGCTCCCGCAGAAGCGTTTCTGCTTCTGTAAGACGTGCGGAGTAGATCAGGTGCAGAGCAGTGGCCACTTGCTGGCGGCCGCTGGGGCCTTCGACTTGATTAAGGACTGCTAGGCACCGTTCGGCGTCGTCGAGAGCGCTGCTTCCAGGGCTGGGCCTGTCCGTGAGAGAGGCCACAGCGAGGGAGTCCACCGCTTCGTCCACACCGGCAAGGCGGGCGCTGATGTTGCGCACGTCGCCTGCGACCACGTCCCGCTGGCGAGGCTGAGTGGCTACCAACAGGCGCGATTGCAAGCCAGGCACGGCAAGCAAGGACGACTTGGAGAGCTCGTAGATCAAGTCGGCGAGGTGTCGGCGCCCGGCCTCGGCGGATTCGTCGAGGAGCCGCTGGACCAAGGTGCGGACATTCTTGACCCGCTCCTTACTTTGCAGGCAGTCCCGCACCAAATTGCGAGTGCGGGCGACTGCGTCATCGTCCATGTCTCCGGAGAGATCGCTGTCGAGCTGAGCAACCATGCGGTCGGCCAGCTGCTTACGCGCCCGGCGAATGATCATGCCCACCTGGTCGGGCTGCAGCGAGAGCATGGCCGCGACTCGCTCATAGCTCATTCCCAAGATCTCTCGGGCCACGAGTACGTTCTTCTCACGACTCTCGAGGCTGTGGATACAGCGCTCGGTGAGTTCGGTGATGTCTCGGCCAAAGCGGCTGAGCAGCGCCGTCTCTTCCTGCTCCTCGGCAAAGTCAGCCGGGTCGACGGGGTGGCTCAGGGAGTCTTGATACCGGGGGCCGCCCACTTGCGCGCGCTTCTGGTGGCGCAGCTGGTCGTACACAGCGTTCTTCATCGACGTGTGAGCGAGGGCCAAGAAACGCCGCACTGGCTGACGTTCGCTGCCGCGGAGGTCTGTGAAGAGCCGAGAGATAAAGGTCGATTGCAGGTCGTCTGGGTCGACAGTGGGAGAAAGCCGCCGAGCGATGCCCGAGGCGATTTGGGCTAAGCGTTCGTGGGTGAGCTCGGCGAGAAGCGAGAAGGCCTCGCTGTCGTTCTGGCTGCGAAAGCGATCGAGCAATAAGCGCGCCAGCTCATCGAGCTGCAGATCGTTGTTCAAGTCCAATGGCTGCAGGTGGGCGACCGAGGACGCGCCAAGGTGGCGCTCCAGTCGATCTACCAGTGTTCCTGTCAGCACGCATCTGCCTCCACTTGCGACCATGGCCTGGGGAAAACGCCAGAATCCCCGGGTTGTCCACAGTCGTGTCGACGCCTCGACGATACAGGCTCGGGAATGTAACCATCTGCCCTGATTTTTTGGACAGTTTGTAGAACTTGTACCCCTCGTCGCTGCTTCGTTCATCGGCATTCTCGAAGCGTGACTGAAGCCCAAGTGCTGTTTTCCTGCCAGAAAAGACTCATCGATTGCGCGAGAGCCTTGGCGGAGTGTCCCGGGGAAAACTTTTCTTCCGACGACGGCAGCATCACCCGAATCGAGCTGGGTGTGCACGCCTTATCCACAACTGGCTGGGTCGCGAGTGGCTGAGGCCGTGAGATTCCGGGCAGGATGCTCGTAAAACGAAGAGCTTCCCGCAGTCCCCATGGGGGCGTTCTCTTAGGCACCCAGCCAGGGTTCAGCGGCTGGCTGAAATGTGCCCGAAGCTAAGCGGGGCTGCCCACGGGCAAGCCGTACATGTCCCGGGCGTACTCCTCGACCATGCGGCGGGTGGAGAAGTTGTCCAGGATCGCGGCGGTGGACCGACGCATCATCTCGATCCAGGTCCGGGGCATACCGTCGTGATCTCGGTCGTAGTAGGCCGGGACGATGTCTTGCTCAAGGAGGTCGAGCAGTAGAGCGCCGTCTCGCTGAGGATCGGGCAGCTGCTGTGTGCCGATGGTGAAGCCCCGGTCGGGGTCACCGATCTCAGCCCACCAGCCGTCGGGCACTGACGCGTTGATCACACCATTGATGCCCGCCTTCATGCCGCTGGTACCGGATGCCTCACGGGGCCATTCAGGGGTGTTGAGCCACAAATCGACACCGCGCACGAGCAGCCTAGCCACGGCCATGTCGTAGTCCTCGACGAAGAGGATGCGCCCGTGCAGCTGCTGCTTGCCGGCGAGTTCCCAGATGCGGCGGATGATCGCCTGGCCCGCGCGGTCCGCGGGGTGGGCCTTGCCGGCCATGATCAGCTGAACCGGGCGATTCTCGTCGCAGAAGAGCTGCTCAAGCCGGGCCGGGTCGCTGAAGAGCAGGTCGGCGCGCTTGTATGGGGCGAAACGTCGGGCGAAGCCCACCGTCAGTGCCGTAGGGTTCATCAACCCTTGGATCCTGCGCAGATCGCTGGTGGATCCACCGTGGCGAGCGACTTGACGGGCATTGCGCACCCGCACGAAGCGCATCAAGCGGTGCTTCTGGGTGGTGTGGGCCGCCCAGAGGGTTTCGTCGGGGAGGGCTCGGCAGCGATCGGCCAGGCGTCGGGGGTCTTCGCCCGGTTTGGCCGCGAGTACCTTGGCCATCTCGCGTCCGAGCCAGGTACCGACGTGGATGCCATTGGTGATGCCGCTGATCTCGTAGCCAGGCCACATTTCCTGGGAGATTTTGCCGTGGAGTTGGGAGACGCCGTTGGCCTTAGACGAGAGGCGCAGGGCCAAGGCAGTGAGGTTGAAGTCGTCGCTCCGCTCGTCGCTGGGGTTGCCCAGGTCGAGCAACTCTTCTACGTCGCAGCCCATGTCGCTGGCTGTTCTGGTAAGGAACGGGCGCACCTTGTCCCGATCGAAGACCTCGTTGCCTGCGGGCACCGGAGTGTGGGTCGTGAAGACATGGTGGCTGCGGCAGTCTTCGATGGCAGCGGGAAGGTTGGGCTGCCCAGACTTGCGCATGGCTTCGACGGCCAAGAACGCTGAGTGACCTTCATTCATGTGCCAAGTTTGGGGCTTAAGACCCAGAGCTTCTGCAACGGCCACGGCGCCGCGACCCAGCACGATCTCTTGCTCAAGGCGCATATCCCGGCCCATCACATAGAGGAGCGAGGTGATGTAGCGATCTTCGATGGTGTTCCGGGTGGTCATCGAGTCGAGCAGAATCAGGGGGATTCGCCCCACGTAGGTGAGCCAAACCCGCAAATAGACCATGCGATTGCCCAGTTCGACGGCGACCCTTAGGGTCTGGCCGTTGCGATCTTGCACCCGCAGCAAGGGCAGGCGCAGGGCATCGAGGTCGGGGTAGTACTGCTGCTGGTAGCCGTCAGCGTCGATCAGCTGACGGAAGTAGCCGCGACGGTAGAAGAGCCCGATGCCCACCAGGGGCAGGCCCATGTCCGAGGCTTCCTTGAGGTGGTCGCCGGAGAGAATGCCCAGGCCGCCTGAGTACACCGGGAGGGACTCGTGCAGGCCGTACTCCGCCGAAACGTAGGCCACTCGGGGGCCGTCGACTCCAGGGCGGGCGATGTCTGCGTCGAACTCGGCCAGAACCTCTTCCATGTCAGCCAGGAAGACCTCGTCTTCGGCCAAACTCCAGAGGTCGTCCTGTCGGCTCATCATCAGCTGGGCTACCGGGTTGCGATAGCGGGCCCAGCGTGGGGGATGGATGCGCTCGAACAGCTCTCGGGTGGGGCGATGCCAAGTCCACCAGAGGTTGTAGGCGAGGTCGACTAGCCGCGCGAGGGGCTCGGGCAGGTCGAGGTGGTCAGGGGCGCGGGTGGGGATAGAACCAAGCATGGAGCAATGAACCAAATCGGGTCGGGCCGGTAGAATGCCCCGCCCGTTCGCTTCTGACCACCTCCTCCTTCGGAGACGAGCCCATGGCTGGTCCCGTTTCGCCGGTTCGCGCCGGCGTTTTGCTTGCTCTGGCGACTTTCGCCGGGCCGGTTCTTGCTGGCGATCTGACCGAGCGGATGGCATCTCTTGCCGCTGCGCACCCGTCCTTGGCGCGCACAATGACTCTCGGACATGCCGCCAATGGAGCAGAACTTTCTGCGCTGATTCTCGTCTCTGGAAGGCTGCCGCTGAGCGATCGGCAAGGCCTCCTTGTGGTAGCGGGACTCGACGGCCGCCGTGCTACGGACGGCGATTTGCTCCTCGACGCCGCTGAGAGTCTGCTCTCCAGCGGTGATTTGGCTGAGCGGCTGCACGGGCAGGCACTGGTCATGGTGGCCCTGGCAGATCCCGCCGGGGCGGCAGCTGGGCTTTCCGCTGCGGGCGGCAACCGGCGCTCTGATGACGCAGACCGAGACGGCCGGACGGACGAAGATGGCCCCGACGACGTGAACGGCGACGGGCTGATCACCTGGATGCGGGTGCCCGACGGCGCTGGCGAGTGGGTCATCGACGAGCACGATCCCCGGGCCCTGCGCAAGGCGAACGACGACGAGCGTGGCACCCACCGTGTACTCATCGAGGGTTTCGACAACGACGGTGACGGCGAGTTTGGCGAGGACGACGGTGCCGGGGTGCTGCTCGACCGCAACTTCGCCCACGGATTCGTGGAGCACACGGCCACGGGCGGTTCTCATCCCATGAGCGAGCCTGCTGTTCGGGCTTTGGCGACCTTCTTGCTGGAGAACCCGGGGCTGACTTCGGTGGTGGTCGTAGGCGAGGACGACACCTTGGTGAGCGCGCCGGCGAAGGCCAAGAAGGTCGAGCGTGGTGGCTGGCGGGGAGGCTTCACCAGTCCCCTCGATGGCTTGCTCGAAGAAGATTTGGCGACCATGAAGGTCTTCACCGAGCTCTTTGAAGAGGCTGCGGACGACAAGCATGAGGTGAAGGGCGACGGACCGTCTGACGGCTCGCTGCTGGCCTGGGCTTACCACCAAGGGGGGCGTTGGCCCCTGGGGATGCGCAGCTGGTCCGCTCCGGAGGAATTCCCGAAAGATGAAGACGAGGCCGAGGTCGACGACGCTGGTGCAGCTGAGGCTGGCGCCGACGACGCCGACGACGCCGACGACGGAGACGACGGAGACGACGGAGACGACGGAGCGAGCGCCGAGGAAGCTGCAGACGGCGCGGAGCCGGCAGTCAGCATAAGGCGCGCCAAGGCCGTTGCCGTTGCTGTTGCTGTCGACAGCGATGACGATGAGCCTGAAACAGAAGCGTCAGGCGACGACGAAGAACCTGCCGCGGACGACGAAGAAGACGAAGACAAGCCCACCAGCGACCCGGACTCTCCCGTCCCTGCTGCGGTTCTCGCCTGGCTCGACGAAGAGCACGACGGGGCAGGCTTCGTGGCCTGGACACCCTTCGAACATCCCGACTTGGGCATGATCGAAGTGGGCGGCCTCCATGCTGGCCTGCTGGCCAACCCGCCCGCCGAGGCTGCCGAAGCTCTCAGCGAACGTCTATCCAACTTCTTATTGGACGTCGTCGACGCCCGGCCAGTGCTGGCCATCGAAGACGTTGAGTTCACCGACCACGGCGCGGGCTTGGTTTCCGTCGAGCTGGTTTTGGTCAACACCGGGCGCTTGCCCACTGCGTCGCAGTTCGCAGCGGACGCGCATTTAGCTCGGCCTGTGCGACTCTCGCTACTGTTGCCCGACGGGACGCAGCTCGTCAACGGTCCCACCCAGGTGTTGGTGGACCGTCTCGAGGGATTGGGTGGCCGGCGCGAGTTGCGTTGGCTGCTCTCAGGTGCCACGTCAGGTGCCACCGTGACAGTTCTTGTGGACACCGACATCGCTGCTGACCTGAGCTTGGAGCTCACCCTTCCATGACTTTCCAAAAACGGATTAGCCACACACGCAACATGGGCCGGAGCACTTTCGTTCTGACGGTTGCCGTGGTCTTGGGCGGATTTGTCCCCGCGACCCAAGCTCAGTCGATTCGCGAGCACAAGGTTCCCGTGACCTGGAACCGCTTCTACGACTACGACGGCATCGTCGATCTCTGTCGGCAGTTCGCCAGCACTTGGCCCGAACTCTGCGAGCTCGACTTCATCGGCGAGAGTTACGAGGGGCGGCCCATGCCGCTGTTGACGATCTTCAACAAGCAGACGGGTTCAGCTGAGAGCAAGCCCGCCATGTGGATCGACGGCAACGTCCACGGCAACGAAGTGCAGGGTGCCGAGGCCGCGCTGTACACCGCGTGGTTGCTGCTCGAGCGTCACGGCGAGCTTGAGTCGTTGACGACCTTGGTAGACGACACGGTGTTCTACATCTTTCCCATGGTGAACCCGGACGGGCGACAGCACTGGTTTGATGCGCCGAACACTCCTCATAGTTCGCGAAGTGGCAAGAAGCCCTTCGACAACGACTACGACGGTCACTACGACGAAGACGGCCCAGACGATCTCGACGGTGACGGCGAGTTGCTGAGCATGCGTAAGCGGGTTCCTGCTGGCACGGGTGACTACATCCTCGACTCGGATGACTCGCGCATCATGGTGCGCGTCTCCCGGGAAGACCGGGTGAAGCTCGGTGCTGACTGGGTCATGCTCGGCGGCGAAGGCTACGACAACGACGGGGACGGCCGGGTGAACGAAGACGGCCCTGGCGGCTACGACATGAACCGCAACTGGCCCGCAGGTTGGATGCCTGGCTACGTCCAGTACGGCGCTGGTGATTTCCCGTTTAGCTTCCCTGAGACCGAGGCCATCGGCGACTTCATGATGGCCCACCCGAACATCGCCGCAGTGCAATCGTTCCATAACTCGGGCGGCATGATGTTGCGGGGGCCGGGGACCAAGAGTCGCATCGACTACTACCCCTCGGCAGACGCGGCGGTCTACACGGCCATCGGCGAGGACGGCGAGAAGATCTTGCCCTTCTACAACTACATGGTGCTCTACCGGGATCTCTACGAAGTCCACGGGGGCTTCGTCGATTGGTCCGGGGAGACCTTGGGCATCATCTCGTTCACCAACGAGCTCTGGGCCGACGGTCAGTACTTCGGCACGGATGACAGCGGCGATCTGTCCGGCAACGAGCGGCGGCTGTTTTTCGACGATCACCTGATGTTCGGCGAAACCTTGGTGGATTGGCACGAGGTCGATCACCCGGACTACGGCACCGTAGAAGTGGGCGGCTATCGCAAGATGACCGGCCGCACCCCGCCGACGTTCATGATCGAGGAGATGCTCCACCGCAACGCGGCCTTCTGCATTTTTCACGCGGAGCAGCTCCCGGCCATCGAACTGATTTCCGTGGATGTGGACGACGCCGGTGGCGGTGCCAGCTACGTCACTGTGGAGATCCGCAACTCCCATTGGATTCCGACCCGCACGTCCGTTTCAGCGGTCAAGGGCATTGGCCGGCCAGATATCGTCACCTTCGAGGGTGAAGGATTGGTCGTTGCCGCCGGTGGGACCGGGGCCAGTCGCTTCGAGTTGCCCGACTTCAACGCCGTGGAGCACGAGCCCGAGCGATTGCAGCTCGACAGGGGCATTCCCGGCCATGGGTCGATTCGGCTACGCTGGGTGGTCGCCGGCACGGGTCCATTTACCGTGTCTTACAACACCGAGAAGGCTGCAGACCTCGTCATTCATGGCGAGCTCTAAAGGCCACCAGCAGGGAGTTCACGCTTCGTGAGCAGCCAGACCAACAGCGACCCCAAGGCAGACGCCCCCCGGGGTCTCATCGTGGTGAACAAACCTCTGGGGATCACTTCCCGTCGGGCGCTCAACATCGTTGAGCAGCGGCTCGACGTGGGAGCCCTGGGGCATTGCGGCAGTCTCGACCCTCTGGCAACCGGTGTGCTGGTGCTGGTGGTGGGCAAGGCTCGCAAGATCCAAGAGTTGGTGGTGAAGGGTGAGAAGGTCTACGACATCACCGTCACCCTCGGTGCCCGCAGCGAGACGGACGACGCCGAGGGCGACTTGGTGGTCACCGATCCCATGCCCGAGCCGCCGACGGCCGAGGCCATCGAAGCTGCCCTCGAACCGTTCCGTGGAGAGTTCGAGCAGCTGCCGCCGATCTACAGCGCGGTGAAGATTGATGGCAAGCGCATGCACAAGGAAGCGCGCAAGGGCAACAAGGTCGAACCTCGCCCGCGGACGGTGACGATTCTCGAACTCGAGATGACCCGCTACGAATGGCCCGAGATTGACCTGAAGATTCGCTGCCTCTCCGGGACCTACGCTCGCTCGGTGGCCCGTGATCTGGGCGACTCCCTGGGCACCGGCGGCTACATGTCGCGCCTAGTGCGCGAGCGCGTGGGTTCGTTGACCCTCGACGATGCGGTCGACCCCGAAGAGGTCGAGCTGGAGAACGTGCTGGGTATCGAGGCGGCGCTTGCCGACTTCCCCCGGCTCAACGTGCCCATGGATCAGCGCCACTTGCTGACCCGTGGCCAGACGCTCCAAGCCCCGCCCGGATTTCCCACGGACGAGCCCTGCTTCGCCTGGGTTTCCGGCGAGGTGGTCTCGGCGATCACCTTCGTCAACGGCGGCACCCACTTCAGGACCAAGCGCCTGCTGGTCTGACGGGGCAAAGGCTGGGTTTGGTGTGGCTTCCCATTTGGCGGCGGTTCCGCCGAAAAGGAAGCCAAGATGGCCGCCAGCGAAAGTGTCGCAGGGCGGCTTTGAGTTTGCTGGGTTGCTCGTCAGTAAGCAGCGGTTCTGCGTGCGTCACCGTGCGGGTGGCTGCGAGGGAGCGTTGACTTCACGGCTGCTGAGTCTTGCGGCGCCCGGCGAGCCAGCGAAAGGGCATGGCCAGGAGCAGCAAGGGGGCCAGGAAAAACGCGGTCATCACGGAGAGAATCCGCACAGAGACCGGGCCGCTGCTGGGCAACGTTGCCTGTCGCAGCCGGTCGTACCCTGTGGCCGCCCAGCTGATGTTCACGAAGGGCACGTACTCCGTGTGCTGGCCCACGGTGGCGCCGCAGTTGTCGCAAGAGTTCGTTGCGGGGTCGACGGGCGAGAAGCAGCTGATGCAAACAGGGACTTCGCCGTCGAAGTTTTGCTCGGTGAGTGCGGTCTCGGGTTCGCTGGTCATCGTCTTGCTCCTACTGGCCTAGCCACAGGGCCCGTTCGAGTGCTTGAACTCTTTGCAGGCCTTGCCACCGTACGTCCGTTTTTCGGCATGGGCAAGGAGGGTTGGGTGCCCAACCCTTGCTATGGTCGCGGCGTCTTTCGTTCTGACGCGCGTCGAGGGTCTTCCGGTGAAAACAGTCTTCCAGGCGGTGCTGTTCGTGGCCTTGCTGTGCAGCGTGGTCGTTGAGAACGGGAGAGCTGCTGAGGTCGTAGACGAAGTCGCCCTCGTGGGCCCGTTCGCCCATCAAGGGGGCGCTGCATGGTCGCTGGCGGCTCCGCTGGGTTGGCAGGCGGACACGGTGGAAGAGCCTGGCTCGCTGTTGATCTTGTTCGAGAACGGTGCGGCCTTGGGGTCAGCTCACGCGCTCCACGATGACATTCGCCGTTTGGGTGCCGGGCGCTTTTCCCATTGGGGCGAGCTGCTGTATTTCTCGAGCAGCGATGGCACTGATCCCAACACCAACGGGCGGGTCTACACCGTGTCGCAACGGGAGCTGCCGTTGGGCCAGGACGATTACCGCGTGCTGCCGGTACGGGATCCTTTCACGGCGTTGCCTGCTCGCTCGCTGGCTTTGGGCGTGGGCGGAGAAGCTGCGTACGACGGAGATCGGAGTTCTGCCCGTGCAGGCGCATCGGGTGCTGCCGACGC
>JBLIMM010000087.1:0-14952 GCA_047638635.1 Pseudohongiellaceae bacterium
TTTGTGGTGGCAGCCAAGGCCGCTGCGGCAGCAGCCGTGGTTAACGCAGCTGCGGTTGCAGCACCAGCTGTGACGCCGGCGCCTAGCGCAGTGGCTCGGAGCGCACCGGTGACCTCGCCCTTGTCGGCGCCCTTGTCGCCGTCGCGGCCGAAAGCTACTGGCCCAGCCCCAGGGTTGGCGCCCAGGCCAGTGGCACAGCCCGCCTCTCCAACTTCCATCCGATCTTCGCTTCCCGGGCGGCCTTTGGCCGGTCCCAGCAAGTTGACACCACCGAGCCCAGGTGTGGCTCCGTTGAGCTCCGGCTCGGCTCGCACCTCGGCTGCTTTGCCTGCAGAGAACCCCATGAGTGATATGCCCGTTGATCCGTCCCTGTTGACCGAGGCCTTGCGCGCGAGTCGCGATGGCTTGGCTGCGCTGATGCAGATGCAACAGCAGACCGCTGAGTTGCACCGGCAGTTCCTAGAGGGTCAGGAGCGCTCTGCGGGGGTTTTCCAGACGCTGTTGCAGCAGCAGCAGTCGCTGGTCACCGGTGGAGTGTGGCCGACGCTGGCACCCGCTGCGGCACCCGCGCCCCTTTCGGCGCCCGCTGGTGTGGCTTTGCCCCCGGCTCCCGTGCCGATGGCTCTTCCCCCCGTTGCCGCTGCTGCTCCGATTGCTGCTCCGGCCCCGGTCGCTCCCGCACCTGTCATTCAGCCGATGGCTCGGCCCGTGGCGCTGCCTGCTCCCGTGGCGGCCCCTGCGCCCGTTGCCCAGCCTGTGGCCGCGGCTCCCGCGTCCGTGGCTGCTGGCCTGGACAAGAACGCCGTCGCTGACGTTGTGCTGTCCGTGGTGTCCGACAAGACTGGCTACCCAGTAGATATGCTCGAGTTGTCCATGGGAATGGACAGCGACTTGGGCATCGACTCGATCAAGCGGGTTGAGATTCTCTCGGCCATCCAAGACCTCTTGCCCGAGGCGCCGGTGGTGAAGCCGGAGCACCTGGGCGAGTTGAAGACCTTGGGACAGCTGGCGGACTTCTTGGTTCCCGCCGGCGCGTCCCCCGCGCCTGTTGCGAGCCCAGTCGCTGTTGCGCCCTCCGCCGCCGGTGTCGACCACGCCAGCGCCGTCGAAGTGCTCCTCGATGTGGTGTCCGACAAGACTGGCTACCCGGTGGACATGCTGGAGCTGTCCATGGGGATGGACAGTGACTTGGGCATCGACTCGATCAAGCGGGTCGAGATTCTTTCGGCCATCCAAGAGCGTCTGCCCACAGCCCCTGTGGTGAAGCCCGAGCACTTGGGCGAGCTCAAGACTCTCGGTCAGCTCGCTGACTTCTTGAGCGCCGATACGGCGAGTGCGAGCCCTGCTTCGTCGAACGGCGCTGCCAGCGCCTCGTCCAACGGCGTGGCGCCTGGTGCTGCATCCAGCGGTGAGGTCGATCACGCCCAAGCCGCCGAAGTGCTGCTCGATGTGGTGTCCGAGAAAACTGGCTACCCGGTGGACATGCTTGAGTTGTCCATGGGAATGGACAGCGACTTGGGCATCGACTCGATCAAGCGGGTCGAGATTCTTTCGGCGATTCAAGAGCGTTTGCCTGAGGCGCCCGTGGTGAAGCCCGAGCACTTGGGCGAACTGAAGACCCTTGGTCAGCTGGCGAATTTCCTGTGCTCCGCCGAAGGGGGGCTGCCGGGAAAATCTGAAGCCTCTTCAGCCACCGGTGGATTGCAGCCGGCCACTGAAGAGCAGAGTGAAGCGTTGGTGCCTCTCGACACTTACGCCATCGAGTTGGTTGACCTGTCCACTCCGCGGAACGGCACCAACTTCTTGCCCGCTGGCGGCAGGTTGTGGGTGAGTGCCACGAAAGATGGTTTGTCCACGGCTCTGGCCGCTCGCTGGCAGACTTTGGGTTTGGTGACAGAAGAGGTCGCCCTCGACGGAACAGACGTGCCCCCTGATGACTTGGTGGGCTTGATCGTGGTGGCCCCTGAAGGTCCTTGCGACAGTGAACTTCCCATGCGCGTCTTTGATCTTGTGCGCCGCTGTGGCCCGACCTTGCGTGCTTCTGCTGAGGGAGACGGTGCGGCGTTGTTGCTCACTGTGTCCCGTGTCGACGGCCGCTTTGGCTTGGGGGACGTCGCTGGCGATCCTCTCTCGGGCAGCATGTCCGGCCTGACCAAGAGCGCGCACCACGAGTGGCTCGACGTGACCTGCCGAGCTTTCGATGTGTCCCCAGAGCTCACCGACAGTGCTGCGGTGGCTGAGGACATCGTCGCCCACGCACTGTGCAACGGCCCTGTGGAGGTTGGCTTGCACGGCGAGGGTGCAGTGGCTCCCGAGCTGCTACCGACTCAGCCACGAGACGGCGGTTCTTCACCCTTTACCTCCGAAGACGTGGTGGTGATCAGTGGCGGCGCCCGAGGCATCACCGCTGAGGTCGCTCTCGCTCTGGCCGCCGCGGGTAGTCCGCGACTGGTGTTGCTCGGCCGCAGCCCCTTACCGGCAGTCGAGCCCAAGTGGCTGAGCGGCAAGGACGACGAGGCCGCTGTGAAGCAGGCCATCGTCTCCCGGGCCAAGTCGCCCATGAAGCCGAAGCAAGTACAGCAGCAGTGGCGTGAGATTTCGGCGGCTCGCGAAGTGCGCCGCAACCTAGCGCGTATCGAAGAAGCCGGCTCGGAGGTGCAGTACCGCGCCGCTGATGTGCGCGACGGTAAAGCGGTTTCGAAAATCTTGGCGAGTGTGCGCAAGAAGTGGGGCGCCATCACGGGCCTGGTGCACGGTGCTGGAGTGCTGGCCGATCGCATGATCGACGACAAGACTGACGACGACGTGCGCGCTGTGGTGAGCACGAAGGTCGACGGGTTGTCGGCGCTGCTTACTGCTCTGGCTGACGATGACCTGAAGGCTCTCGCGCTGTTCTCTTCGACCACTGCGCGCTTCGGCCGCAAGGGTCAGTCTGACTACGCCATGGCTAACGAAGCCTTGGAGAAGTTGGCCCGCGCAGAAGCGAGACGTCGCCCCAGTTGTCGGGTCGTCTCCTTCGGTTGGGGCCCTTGGGACGGAGGCATGGTCGACGCTGGCCTGCGGCGCTTGTTTGCCGAAGAGGGCATCGCCGTGATCCCGCCGAAGTTGGGCGCTGATCTGCTGGTGAATGAACTGGCGGCCTTGGATGGCCCCGGCGAGCTGATCGTGTTGGGCGGTGGTTCCTTGATCACCCCTCGCCTCGAAGCAGATCGTGCCGAACAGCATGATGCACCCGCGGGTTCAGTGACCACCGTGACTCGCGAGCTGTCCGTGGCCGACCACGCCTTCTTGTCCGCCCATGTGTTGGACGGCAAGGCCGTGCTGCCCGTGGCTGTCATGATTGAGTGGCTGGGCCACGCGGCCTTGCATGGCAACCCGGGCCTGCGCTTGGTGGGCCTCGATGCCTTGGCCGTATTCAAGGGTGTGCTCATTGACGGCGAGAGTCGAGTGACCTTGAGCTTGCGGGCCCAACGAGCAGTGAAGCGCGGCGCCGGGAGTTTCTCGGTGGTGGTCGAGCTGCTGTCTGACTCGGGAGGTGCGCATCCGGTGGTGCACGCGTCTGCCACGGCTGTTCTGGCTGCGCAACTTCCTGAGAGGGTGGCAGCGTTGCCCGTCCCAGACCTGAAGCCCTTTGGGCGCACGGTGGCTCAAGCCTACGGCGAGTTCTTATTTCACGGGCCGTTGTTGCAGGGCATCAAGACCGTGGATGGCTGTGGCGACACGGGCATCGTGGCGACATCGAGCAGCGCTTCGGTCCCCGCTGAGTGGATGAAACGCCCGCTGAGAAGCCGTTGGATCGCCGAGCCGTTGGCGCTCGACAGCGCCTTCCAGATGCTGATTTTGTGGTGCCTCTGGAAGCACGACTTGGGTTCGTTGCCCACGCGCTTCGCCAGCTACCGTCAGTACCGCAGCGCGTTCCCTGAAGATGGTGTACGCATCGAAGTGCGGGTGAAGCAGCACGACACGCAACGTGTTGTCGCCGACATCGACTGGCTGGATACAGCTGGAGCGGTGGTGGCGCGCATGGTGGGTTACGAGTGCGTTCTCGCGAGCTCGCTGTCTGAGCACTTCTCGCGCAACACCCTCGCTGCGAAGCAAGTGCGGCCATGACTGCTACCCCGCCCATCGCCATTGTGGGCGTCGGCGGGGTCCTTCCCGGAGCCGCCGATCTCGACGGCTTCTGGGAGCTGGTTCGAGAGGGACGTAGTGCGGCGCACGAAGTCCCCGCCGGCCGTTGGATCCTCGAGCCGGACCAGATCATTCACCCGCAGCACGGGCAGCCTGACAGGGTCGTCTCGCGGCGCGCCTGTTTGTTGCGTGATGCCACGTTGAATCTGAACGGCCTGGCTTTGCCCGAAAGCCTGCTCGCCGAACTCGACCCGATGGTCTTGCTGGGCTTGCACGCGGGCAACGACGCCTGGGCCGGGACGGTCACAGACGGCCTCGATCTGACTCGCGTGGGTGTGGTCTTGGGCAACATCGCTTTACCCACGGAGAGCACCTCGGCCATGGCTGATTGGTTGCTCGGCCGTCGCTTCGAGCGGGATCTGTTTGCTTCTGCTGGCGTGCCCGCACCGGCAGAAACGCGCCGGCCGGTGGCTCCGATCAATCGCTGGGTCACTGGCTTGCCCGCCGGCCTGTTGGCCAAGGGGCTGGGCCTGGGTGGCGGACATCTGACCATGGATGCCGCTTGCTCCTCATCGTTCTTCGCCTTGCATCACGCGGTGGAAGAACTGGCCGCGCACCGCGCAGACGCCATGTTGGCCGGGGGCATGTCTCGGCCGGACAGCCTGTACACCCAGATGGGCTTCTCGCAGCTGAAGGCCTTGTCGCCCAGCGGCGTCTGTCGACCTTTCGACACCCGCGGCGACGGTCTTGTTGTGGGCGAAGGTGCAGGAGTTTTCGTGCTCAAGCGCCTCGAGGATGCCATCGCCCACGGGGACGAAATCCACGGGGTGATTCGGGCAGTGGGGTTGTCGAACGACGTGGACGGCCGACTGCTTGCTCCCAGTAACGAAGGGCAGCTGCGTGCTTTGCGCTCTGCCTATGCTCGGGCGGGCTGGCAGCCTCACGACGTCGACTTGATCGAGTGTCACGCTGCGGGAACTCCCGTGGGCGATGGTGTCGAGCTGGGAAGCTTGACCGCCCTCTGGGGCGACTCGGGTTGGACGCCAGGCCAGTGCACCATCGGCTCAGTGAAGTCGAACGTAGGGCACTTGCTCACGGGTGCTGGCGCTGCGGGTTTGCTCAAGGTGCTCGGCGCATTGCGGCACAAGGTCTTGCCGCCCACCGCTGGTTGGTCCGAACCCATTGCAGGGTTTGGACAGGATGGTCGGGCAGTGCCGTTTGTGGTGCGCGAAACAGCAGCTCCGTGGGAGCGCCGTGGCCCGGGTGTTCCCCGCCGCGCCGCACTGAACGGTTTCGGTTTCGGTGGCACGAACGCTCATGTGCTTGTCGAGGAGTACTTGCCCCCGTTGGCGAATGAGTCGACAGGTGCTGCGTCGTCGAATGGTCACAGCATCAAGCTGTCCCCGACGTCAGCGGGCGAGCCTGACACGACCCCATCGGCTGCGCCTTCTGTGGCGATCGTTGGCGTCGGTGCGCACTTGGGTCCGTGGACTGACGCCGACGCTGTGAGCCGACGGTTGCTCGGTGGCGCGCGTGATGTGGGTCCAGCGACAAAGAAGCACTTTGGTGGACTCGACGACGCCCCTGCGGGCTACTTCATCGACGAGCTGGCCATTCCCGTGGGGCGCTTCCGCATCCCGCCGAAAGAAATCGAAGAGACGCTGCCTCAGCAATTGCTGATGCTCTGCGCTGCTGACGAAGCCTTGGCTGGGCGCACCGGGTCCGACGGAGATCCCGTGCGGACGGGAGTGTTCATTGGCGTTGGTCTCGACTTGGCCACCAGTGATTACCACCTCCGTTGGTCTTTGCGGAGTCGGGCGCGAGATTGGGCTGCGCAGCTCGCTCCCAAGTTGCGCGGCGACGAACTCGACCAATGGGTCGAGGACTTGTGCGACCAAGCGGGCCCGGCGCTGAACGCCAACCGCACCATGGGCAACTTGGGTGGCATTGTGGCCAGTCGAGTGGCTCGCGAGTTTGGCCTGGGCGGACCGTGCTTTGTTCTGGGCAGCGAAGAGAGCAGCGGCTTCTCGGCCTTGTCTGCGGCGGTGCGTGCGTTGCAGCGAGGCGAACTGGATCAAGCGCTCGTGGGCGCGGTCGACCTGGCGGGTGATGCTCGCTCGTGGTTGGCCACGGACGTGTTGCGCAGCTTCACCACCGACGGCGTGAGTCGTCCGTTTGATCGTTTCGCAGATGGTCCCGTGTGCGGCGAAGGTGCTGTGGCGATCATGCTGCGTCGGACAGACGACGCCTTGGCTGCTGGCGAGACTGTGCACGCAGAGATCGTCGGCTTGGGCGAAGCCACTGGCGGTTTGGGCGAGGCCTTGCAGCCGGACGAAGCCGCGTTGCGCCGCGCTATGGAACGTGCTCTGGATGACGCCGGTGTGTCCAGTGATGCGGTGGGTTTCGTGGCTACTCATGGCAGCGGGGTTCCTGCTGAAGATGGCGTCGAGGCTCGGGCTCTTGGAGCGGTCTACTCCGATCGTGGTCCGAGTTTGTCCAGTGCCGCTGCCTCTGTGGGCCAAGCGGGAGCGGCCTCGGGATTGATCTCTTTGTTGTCGGTGGTGTCGTCTCTGCGCGCTCGCGTGTTGCCTCCATTAGAGGGGCAGCGCGATGGTCGTCGCGAGCTGGGTGACTTCGGTCGCCCGAAGACTCCGCGGTACTGGCTCGACAGCGATGTTCGCCACGGTGCGGTCACCAGTATGTCGTCGAGCGGACACTGCGGCCACGTGCTGCTGCGGGAGGCCGCCGACGCTGACCCGGACAGCTCGCTTCTGGGACCCCGTCCCGAAGGCCTGTTTGTCGTTGAAGCTGACGACGATGCAGGCTTGCGCGCTGGTCTCGACGATCTCGCTCAACACGCTCTCGATTGTTCCGCTGACAACGTCGACAGCTTGGCTCGCGCTTGGCATCAACAACGGGGCCGAGCCGCAGACGCTTTACGGGCTGTGGCGATCATGGCTCGGGACTGGAACGAGCTGGAGCGCCTCTCGCGCCTTGCGGCTGAGTCCTCCTTCGAGCGGGACGAGTTGTTGTCCGCTAGTGACTGCCGGGTGTATAGCGCCGTCAAGCCGCTCACCGCCGAAGGTGGAGTGGCCTTCGTCTACCCAGGTTCTGGAAGCCACTACCCGGACATGGGCCGGCAGCTGGGCCTGTGGTGGCCCGAGCTTCTTGCCGACGCCGAACGACGTTGCCCTCGCTTGGGTGAGCTCATTCGTCCCGACGAAAGTTGGGCGGGTGGCCGGGAGCAACAAGCAGCTTCTGAGCTCGGTTTGATCTTGGCCCAGACGTCCCTGGGAGTCTTGGCGAGCGATGTGCTGTTGCACCACGGAGTGCAGCCCAACGCGGTGCTCGGGTACTCCCTCGGCGAGACCGCAGGGCTGATGGCTCTCGGTGTTTGGCATGAGCGAGAACTCATGCTCGACAAGGTGCTGGCCAGCGATCTCTTCACCACAACTCTCAGTGGACGCTGCGACGGCGCCCGTTGGGCCTGGGGTCTCCCCGACGATCAACCCGTCGATTGGTTGCTCGGCGTCGTCGATCGGCCGGGCGACGTGGTGCGCGAGCTGCTGCCCGACTTCCCCCGGGCTTACTTGCTGATCATCAACACGCCGGACGAGTGCGTTCTGGGCGGCGATGCCACCCAGGTGCGCGCGCTGGTCGATGCCCTTCACGCCCAGTTGCAGCCTTTGCAAGGTGTGACCACGGTGCACTGCGCGGTCGTTGAAGATTCGCAGGATGCTTATCGCGAGCTGCATACCCTGCCCACAAAGCCCCTGGACGACGTGCGCTTCTACAGCGGCGCCTGGGGCAAGAGCTACACCGTCGACAAGCAGAGCGCCGCCGCTGCGATCACCGATCAAGCGTTGGACACCATCGACTTCCCCGCCATGGTCCGCCAGGCGTGGGAGGATGGAGCGCGGGTCTTTGTTGAGCTGGGTCCGGGCCGCTCGTGCACCCGAATGATTCGGCGCATCCTTGAAGGTGAGCGCTTCGTGGCTACCTCTCTCTGCAGTCAGGGAGATGAAGGTGTGGGCGCAGTGCTTTCGGTTCTGGGGCGCTTGGTGGCCGAACGTGCCCCGGTTGATTTGACACCGCTCTACGGTGAACCCGGTAGCGACGAGATGCTCGAATCGGTCGATTCGAAAGCTGCATCGAACTCGAAGCAGGCTGGTGTGGTGATTGTTCCCGTTGGCATTGCCGAACGGGTTGCGACTTTGCCTGTACGGGAAGCCCCGGCTCCCGAGCCGGCCCTTGAGACGATTTGGCTGGAGCCTGACGTGCTGCCCTCTGAACATTCGGAACCGACGCCAGAGGTCTATGTGGCCCCTGTGCTCGATCCTGCCATGCAGTCGCCCGTTGCAGCGATGGCGGGAAGCGCAGCCGGCGCCCACCAAGCGTACTTGCGCATCTCTCAGCAGTTGAACGACCAGCTGGCCTTGCAGCTTGAGCATCAGCATGCACTGTCTCGGGCGTTGGTGACCTCGGGCGCCACAGGTATCGCCATGCAAGATTGGGCTGCCGCGCCCCAGCTTGCTGCAGTTGCAGTTGCTCCTGCCGCAGCGGTGGCTCTTGCCGCTGCCCCTAATACCGATCCCAATACCGTTCCCAATACCGCCCCCAATACCGCCCCCAATGAAGCTCCCGTTGACTACGAGCTGACGGCCGCAGTGGCCGCTCCCGCAGAAGCGACAGTGGCTCCGTTTATGGATCGCTCTCAGTGCCTTGAGTACGCGGTGGGGCGCGTGGGTGATGTGTTGGGCGAGGCTTTCGCTCCGGCCGACAACTACCCCACCCGTGTGCGTTTGCCGGACGAGCCGTTGATGTTGGTCGACCGCATCCTCGAAGTGGAGGGCGAGCCGCTCTCCATGACTTCGGGTCGCGTGGTCACCGAGCACGATGTGTTGGCGGACTCTTGGTATCTCGACGGCGGTCGCATTCCCACTTGCATCGCAGTGGAGGCTGGTCAGGCTGACTTGTTCTTGTCCGGTTGGCTGGGCGTCGACCTGGAAACTCGCGGCGAGGCGGTGTACCGCTTGCTGGACGCGGTGGTGACCTTCCACGACGAGCTGCCTGTGGTGGGCGACACGATCCACTACGACATTCGTATCCACCACTTCTTCCGTCAGGGCGAGACCTGGCTGTTCAAGTTTGGCTTCGAAGCCACGGTGAACGGTCGCTTGCTGATGACCATGGAAGACGGCTGCGCTGGCTTCTTTAGCCAAGTGGCTCTCGACGCAGGCAAGGGCATCATCACTCGGGGGATCGACCAACGGCCGGACCCGCGCAGCTTGCCCGCAGACTGGGGACAGCTAGCGCCCATGGAGCAGTGCTCCCTGGATGAGTCGCAGATGGAGGCCTTACGCCTCGGCGATCTCGAGGGCGCCTTCGGGCCGGCCTTCGCCAACTTGCCCGTGACCAACCCGCTCACCGTGCCTGGTGCCGGCGGCAGCAAGATGCGCTTGGTCCATCGGGTGTTGTCCCTTGAACCTGGGGGCGGCAAGTTCGGCCTGGGCTACATTCACGCCGAGGCTGACATCCACCCGGATGATTGGTTCCTGACCTGCCACTTCGTGGACGACATGGTCATGCCGGGCACGCTCATGTATGAGTGCTGCCTGCACACCTTGCGTATCTACCTGATGCGCATGGGCTGGATTGTCGAAGCGGGCGATGTGGCCGCCGTGCCGGTGAAGGGCGTTTGCAGTCGCCTCCGTTGTCGCGGCCAAGTGTTGTCCACCACGCGTAAGGTTGGCTACCAGGTGACCATCAAAGAGATGGGTTACGGCCCGGAGCCCTACGCCATTGTCGATGCGTTGATGACTGCGGACGGCAAGTCCATCGTCGAGATCGGCGAGATGTCTGTGCGCTTGGTCGGGGCGCGCAAAGAGACCCTCGAAGCCATGTGGGCGGCGCGTGGTCAGCCTGTTGATCTACCGGCGGGAAGCGCGACAGCTGCCCCCTCTGATCGTCCGGGTCGCCTGCCTGGGGTCTACGGTTACGAACAGATCTTGGCTTTCTCGGACGGTGAACCTTCAGAGGCCTTCGGCGCGCCGTACCGTCCCTTCGATAGCGACGGCACCCGCAAGATCGCGCGCCTGCCTCGTCCTCCTTATCAGTTCTTGGACCGCATCACCGCGGTGACTGGCAAACCCTTCGAGATGAAGGCGGACGGCACCTGCGAGGCGCAGTTCGAGCTCACTGACGATTCGTGGTTCTTTGGCGCGAGCCGCCAAGCCCGCCTGCCCTTTGCCGTGCTACTCGAGATTGCCCTGCAGCCTTGCGGTTGGCTTGCGGCCTACGTCGGTTCTGCGTTGCACTCTGACGGCAACGTGCACTTCCGCAACTTGGGCGGTGAGGGCAAGGTGCTGGCTGATATCAACCGAGGCCCGGACGTGCTCACTACGCGGGTGAAGATGACAGGTGTGGCTCCCGCTGGCGGCATGATCATTCAGCACTACACCATCGAGATGGTCAGCGAGCGTTTGGGCCCGGTGTACTCGGGGACCACGTCGTTCGGCTTCTTTTCCGCTGAAGCTCTCGGGCAACAAGTGGGCTTGGGTGAGGTCGAACTTTACCGCCCAGATAATGCGACTCTTGCCAGTTGTGAGAGCAAGGCGCTGCCTCGCGCGGCACCGTTCCCAGAGGACGGTTGGCGCATGCTCGACAAGGTCGACGCCTTCTTACCCCAAGGTGGCCCGGCTGGCATAGGCTGGTTGAGTGGCTCCATCGACGTGGATCCGTCAGCGTGGTTCTTTCAGGCGCACTTCTACGAAGATCCGGTCTGGCCTGGGTCCCTTGGGCTTGAGGCCATGCTGCAGTTGATGGGCGTGGCCGCAGCGGCCCGTTGGAATGTGAGTGAGTTTGCTTCGGTGGCGTCTGACGCCACCCATCGCTGGACCTACCGCGGCCAGGTGGTGCCCACGGCGAAACACGTTGAGGTGGTGACCTGGATCACCGCCTTCGATGACGAGCGCCGGGTGATCACTGCGAGTGGCGTGCTGCTCGCAGACGGTCGTCCGATCTACGCCATGGACGACTTCGCGCTGGAGGTCGTTGCGTGAAATACGAGCGGGTCTATATAGAAGCCATCGGTTACGAACTCGCGCCGGTGGTGGTCACCTCGGCGGAGATCGAAGATCGTTTGGCGCCGCTGTATCGCTCGTTGCGTATTCAGCCTGGTCAGTTAGAAACGATCACCGGCATTGTGGAGCGGCGCTTCTGGGAAGAGGGCGACAGCCTGTCCCGTGGGGCTGCTGCTGCTGCGATGGCTGCACTCGACCACACTGACCTGGAGAGTTCTGAGCTGGGTGCTTTGGTTTATACCGGGGTGTGCCGGGAGAACTTCGAGCCTGCTACTGCTTGTCACGTTGCCGCAGCTCTTGAGAGCGCGGGGCATCCCATCGCACCTGACGCCGCAGTGTTCGATCTATCCAACGCTTGCCTCGGTGTGCTTAACGGCATTCTTGATGTGGCAAATCGCATCGAGCTCGGGCAGATCAAAGCGGGCATGGTGGTGAGCTGCGAGAGCGCTCGAGAGATCGTTGAACAAACGGTGACCTCTATGTTGGCCCAACGGGACATGGCCAACTTTCGCACGTCTTTGGCCACGCTCACCGGAGGATCGGGGGCAGTGGCCGTGATCGTGCGGGCCTGTGAGCCGGGTGAAGCGCCGGGCCGCCGGTTGGTGGGCGGTGTCATGGCTGCTGCACCCCGTTACCACGATTTGTGTCGTTGGGGAATGGAGCCTGCCCGAGGCACCTTGGCAGAAGGCCGCACCGAGCCTCTCTTTCGCCAGTTCATGGCAACGGACTCCACCGCTGTGCTTGAGCATGGCGTGACCTTGGGCAAGCGCACCTGGGCTTGTTTCCTGGAAGAGTTGGGTTGGTCTGCCGATTCGGTGGATCGCACTGTCTGTCACCAAGTGGGCCGGGCCCATCGGGACGCCATCCTGGGCGCGCTCGAGATTCCATCTCACAAGGACTACATCGCTTACGAGCACTTGGGCAACACGGGCACAGTGGCTTTGCCCTTGGCTGCGGCGTTGGCCGAAGAGCGCGATGAGTTGCGCGCCGGGCAGCGGGTTGCCTGGCTAGGCATTGGTAGCGGGCTCAACTGTCTCATGCTGGGGCTGGAGTGGTGAGCAGCAGCTACCCCTTTGCGCCGCACCACTTGGACATCAACGGGTTAAAGCTGCACTACGTGGACGAAGGTAGCGGTGCGCCGTTGTTGATGGTGCACGGCAACCCCAGTTGGTCGTTTCTCTATCGAAACTTGATCACGGCATTGTCTGGTGAGTATCGCTGCATCGCTCCCGACCACATGGGCTGCGGGCGGTCCGATAAGCCCGGTGATGATCGCTACGAATACACCTTGCAGAGCCGTGTCGACGACTTGACTCGGCTTGTGGACAGCTTGGAGCTTGAGCGGGTCACCTTGGTGGTGCACGACTGGGGCGGCATGATCGGTTGGGCTTGGGCGGTGCAGAACCCCGAGCGAGTGGAGCGCCTGGTGTTGTTCAACACGGGCGCATTCCCTCTGCCCAAAGACGCTCGCTTTCCTGCGAGCCTGACCTTGGCCCGCACGCCGGGATTGGGTGCGTTGCTGGTTCGGGGCTTCTCTGCGTTCTCCCGAGGCGCCAACAAGAACTGTGTCACCCGTCGGCCCATGAGCGCCGAGGTGGCCCGGGGCTTTCTTGAGCCCTACGACAGCTGGGCCCATCGCATCGCCGTCCATCGCTTCGTTCAGGATATCCCGCTGAAGCCTGGTGATCGCTCTTGGCAACTGGTGGCTGAAACGGCTGCGGGCATTGAGCGCTTGGTAGATCGCCCCGCGTTGATTTGCTGGGGCCTGAAAGACTTCGTCTTCGACAAGCACTTCTTGGCGGAGTGGGAGCATCGTCTACCCAGTGCAGAGGTGCATCGTTTCGACGACGCAGGCCATTACGTCCTCGAAGATGCGGTAGAGGAGATCTTGCCCTTGGTGAGCGACTTCTTGCAGCGCCATCCGCTGGAAGCTTTGGCGTGAGTGACGGCTCTGTCCCGTCGCGCGATGAGGGTCTGGGTCATGAGGGCAAGCTCGCCGGGGGAGTGAGCGGCGCCTCGGAGGCGCTCGTCGACCGGGCTGCCAGCGATGGCGATGCCGCGGCTCGGCGTGAAGAGGCTGCGGCTGATTTGTCCCCGCTCAATGTTGCCGCGTGGTTGTCCCGTCGAGCGGCTCTGGCCCCGGATGCGTTGGCTGTAGCTGTGGCGCGCAGCAGCGGCTACCACAAGCTCACAGCTGCCGAACTCGATGCTCGCTGCGACCGCGTGGCCCGAGCTCTGGCCACTGCAGGCATTGGCCGCGGAACGCGCACGGTGGTCATGGTGACGCCGAGCCTCGACTTCTTCGCGGTGACATTCGCGTTGTTCAAGTTGGGCGCAGTGATGGTCATGGTCGATCCGGGCATGGGCGTAAAGAACCTGGGTCGCTGCTTGGGCGAGGCTGAACCCGAAGCGTTCATCGGCATCCCCAAGGCGCATGTGGCGCGGTGCTTGCTGGGTTGGGCCCGGGGCTCGCTGAAAACGCTGGTGACGGTGGGGCGCAAGTTCGGATGGGGCGGTGTGACCTTGGCGTCCCTCGAAGCTGGCGTGCCCACTGACGGACAAGGCGCGGTTGCGTCGGTCAGCGCCGTAGAACCTGAACGTGACGAGACCGCCGCGATCCTGTTCACCTCGGGGAGCACTGGCGTGCCCAAGGGTGTGCTGTATCCCCACCGGGTTTTCGCCGCCCAAGTGCAGTCGTTGCGGGATACGTTTGGCATCGAGCCTGGCGAAGTGGACTTGTCGACGTTTCCGTTGTTCGCGCTCTTCGGCCCGGCACTGGGCATGGCATCGGTTGTTCCGCTCATGGATGCGAGTCGCCCTGGACGAGCAGACCCCGCCCGCTTGGTGGCGGCGCTCAACGACTTTCAGTGCACCTCCATGTTTGCCTCGCCAGCGTTGGTGGAGAAAGTTTCCCGCTACTGCCACGAGCAGAAGCTGACGCTCTCCAGCTTGCGTCGAGCCATCTCCGCAGGTGCCCCAGCAAACTCGGCATCCTTGGAGCGCTTCGCTCTGTGCCTTCCCGACGGCGTGCAAGTTTGGACGCCCTACGGCGCTACTGAGTCCATGCCCGTCACGTCTATCGGCTCGGACGAGATTCTTGAAGACACACGCAGCGCGACGGATGCAGGCGCCGGAGTGTGTGTAGGCCAAGCTGTGGCTGGGATCGAGTTGGCTGTGATTGCATTGTCTGACGAACCCATCGCCGAGTGGTGCGACGCAGAGATCTTGCCCACGGGGAAGATCGGCGAAATTGTTGTGAAAGGCCCCGTGGTCACCGAGAGCTATTGGCGTCGAGACGAACACACTGCCTTGGCGAAGATGCGCGACGACGATGGTCGGTCCGTGCGTCATCGCATGGGCGATGTAGGTTGGCTTGACGAACGGGGTCGCCTGTGGATGTGCGGCCGCAAGAACCATCGCGTGATTGCAGACGGGCGCACGATGTTCACGGTCCCCTGCGAAGCGATTTTCAATACGCACCCCGCTGTGTTCCGTACGGCGTTGGTGGGTGCTGAGCGCGACGGCGCAGTGTCGGCGGTGCTGTGCGTTCAACGAGAGCAGGGCCGCAGCCGCCAGCTCGATCGTGAGGCGCTGATTGCTGAGCTGTTAGCTCTGGGCGCTGCTCACGATCACACCCGTCTCATTGAAACCGTGTTGTTCCACGACAGCTTCCCCGTGGACGTGCGCCACAACGCCAAGATCTTCAGAGAGCAGCTGGCGGTCTGGGCTTCGAAGCAGCTGG
>JBLIMM010000088.1:0-14893 GCA_047638635.1 Pseudohongiellaceae bacterium
CGTCAGTGATCGTCTGGGCTCGCTTGAAGTGGGCAAGGACGCCGACTTCGCACTCTATAGCGGTCATCCCTTTGACACTCTTTCGCGAGTGGAGCAGACATTCGTCGACGGCGAGCTGATGTTCGAACGGCGCTCCGACGTGTACGCCGATTGGTCCGCCGAGATGGAGACGCGCATTGCCGCAGGTCGGGCAGCCCTTGCAGACTTGCCTGAGTTCCCAGAGGCGGCGGTCATTGCATCGCGCAATCAGTCTGTGCAAGCAGCAGCCGTCAATGATCTCGCGGCCCGTCCCTCAGGCACACGCACAGCATCCACTCCCAGCCGCCCTGCTCCGTCGCCGGTGGCGCTGGTGGGTGCCCGGGTGCACACCATGGAATTCGATGAGGACGGAGATGCTGTGGTCCACGACCAGGGCACTGTGCTGCTCCGCGACGGCTTGATCGAAGAGGTCTTGCCGAGCCGGGGCGACGCCGCCCAACTCACGGCCGCCGGTTACACAGTGCGCGACGTGTCAGGCTTCGATGTCTGGCCCGGCTGGATCGATGGGGGTACGACTGTTGGCCTCGGTGAAATTTCCATGGTCGAGCAGTCCATGGACGTGAACGAAGTGGGCGGGGACCAACCCGACATTCGCGCGAGTATGGGCTGGCATCCTGATTCGGAGACCATCCCCGTGGCCCGGGCCAACGGCATCACCTCTGCGTTGATCGAGCCCGGCGGTGGTTCTGTGCGGGGCCAGTCGGCGCTCTTCGGCCTCGAAGGCTGGACGGTCTCCGAAGCACTCATCGCAGAGGGCACGGCGCTGCACCTCGGCACGCCGCGCACCCATCGCGATGAAGATCGCGTGGAATCCGGCGCCAGCGAGCAGCGGGACGTGGACCACTTGTGCCTGAGTGGGGGCCCGGACCACTCCGCCGCCCACAACCATGCCGAACTGACCGCAGGACGCCCGGACGCCGACAAGTTGGCTGAGCGCATCGAAGACGCATGGAGCGATTTGGCACAGATGTTCGCGGACGCCCGGGAGTACGCCCGTTGGTCAGCTGCAGCCGCAATGGATGGCAGCTCGGGCCCGCAGTTCGACCCGCGCCTCGATGCTTTAGGCCCCTACGCACTGGGCCAGTCTCCAGTGATTTTCCACGCCAACACAGCGGACCAAATCGCAGATGCCCTCGATTTCGCGGACACCCACAGTCTCAAGGCGGTCATTTCTGGGGGCCGAGAGGCCTGGAAGGTTGCTGACCGTTTGGCCTTGGCCGATGTGGGTGTGCTCGTAGGACCCGTGTTGTCCATGCCCATGGGGAACTCGGCCACCTATGACGGGCCTTACTCCAACGCGGGATTGCTGCACCGAGCTGGTGTACGCATCGGTTTCCGTTCGGGGGATGCCCATAGCGCACGGGACTTGCCTTACCACGCAGCCATGGCTGTGGCCTTCGGGCTCGATCACGACGCAGCCCTCGCTGCGCTCACCCGTGGTACCGCCGAGATTCTCGGCCTGGGCGATCGCCTGGGACGCATCGCGCCAGGGCTGCGGGCTGACTTGCTCATCACCGCAGGGGATCCGCTGCAGATTGTCACGCCTATTGAAGACGTGATCATCGGCGGCCGAGTTGTGGGCACAGACAGCAAACACACCCGCCTGTACGAGCGCTACCGTCAGCGCCTTCATGATCCCGCGAGCATCAACGGGCGATGAAGGTCTGTCTCGGCGCCCTCGGCTGGCTGGGCCTCGGCCTCAGTGCCTGTGCGTCTTCCACCGAGGCGCCGGCGACAGAAGCGGTAGCACTAGCACTAGCACCAGAAGTAGAAGTAGAAGTAGAAGTAGAAGCAGTAGCAGCAGTAGAAGTAGCAGACATCGAACCGCCAGCCGTGGTCCAAGAACCGGCGACAAGGTCGCCGGAGCCAGCCATCACCGCCGAGTCGGTGATGGCCATTGTCCGCAGCCTCCCCGGGGATCGATCCCTGGGCGCTCCGGGGCACGGGACAGGTCGCCAGTGGATTGTGTCCCAGCTCGAACAGTTGGGAATGTCCCCAGAAGTGCAGCGGTTTGCATGGGCGGGGGCGCCGGATGCTGATCTCGCCAACATCGAATTGGTCTTACCCGGCAGCAAGCCAGACGGGCCGTTGGTTGTGGCCTGCGCTCATTACGACACGGTGCCGGGCAGCGGCGGGGCTGACGACAACGGCTCTGGCGTAGCGGTGTTACTGGAGGTGGCTCGCCGTTCAGCTCAACGTGCAATGCCCGGCGAAGTACGGCTGCTGTGGTTCGACGCCGAAGAGCTGGGCTTGGCCGGCAGCCGAGCTTGGCTCGAGCAACTGGATGCCCACGAGCGAGAGCGTCTCGTGGGGGCGATCAACCTGGAGACCGTGGGCTTCGTCAATCGCCGCCCTAGCAGTCAATGGATGCCGCCGGGGAGCGAGTTCTTGCTCGACCCGGGAGACGTGGGTGACTTCGTCCTGGTCATCGCGAACCAAGACTCGGCAGATTTTTCTACCATCGTCGACATGGGCCTGCACGCAGAGTCTGGTGCAGCCATGCGGGTCGAGATGTTCGACCGCTTGCCCGGAGTGGGTTGGCTCATGCCCGACTCTCGACGCAGCGACCACGCCAGCTTCTGGGACGTGGGGATTCCCGCAGTCATGCTCACGGACACCGCGAACTTCAGAAATCCGAACTACCACCGCCGGAGCGATCTCCCCGAAACCCTCGATGGCGAGTTCTTGGCTGCGGTAGGACGTGGCGTCGAGCGAGCCTTGTTGCTCTTGGCCTCAGACATCTAGACGCCTACCGCAGCCAACGTTTTCAGCTAGCGCAGTGCTCGTCGAAAGCCTTGGTCAAGTAGCCAGCGATCTCATCTGGGCCGCGGCCTTCGATCTCGTGGCGCTGCAGCATGAAGGCCACTTCGCCGTTCTTGAGCAGAGCGATGCAGGGGGAGCTGGGCATGTAGCCACGGAGGTAGCTACGAGCCCGGTCGACGGCCTCGCGATCGACACCGGCGAAGACGGTGACGAAGTTGTCCGGCTGAACGCCGTGCTTCTTGGCAAGGGACACAGCCGGGCGAGCGTTAGCCGCAGCACAGCCGCAGACCGAGTTCACCACCACCATGGTGGTTTCGGAGACCTTGCCCATCACATCGTCAACGGCCTGAGCCGATTCGAGTGAGGACACTCCGACAGCAGTCAGTTCGGCACGCATAGGCGCGGTCATCATGGGGTCGTACATGGCAAGCCTCGTTCGATCAGTCAAGATGTGGATAGGAAGAATCGCACAGTATATATCGACCTGTGCTCCCCTTCGCAAACCACTGAGAAGTCCGCTGTCAGTCATCATGGGGCTGTGGTCAACGAAGGGAGCGGTTACGATCGTTCGCTTCATGGCGTCGAGGGGCGTCTCAGCTCGGAGCCACAGGTCACCGGAGAAGAAAACCCCATGGAAAGCTCAGCAGCGGAGCAGGCATTCCTGGTGGTCGCAAGCCCCGACCTGCAAGACCCTCACTTTCGGCAAACCGTAGTTCTGATGGTCCAACACGATCGAGAGGGGGCTTTCGGCCTGATCCTCAATCGACCGCTTGATCGCATGTTGGGTGAAGTGATCGGTAGCGACAACGAGATCGAACCCGTCTCTCAGGACATTCTCGACGTGGCCGCTCGAGTGCCGCTCTATCGAGGCGGCCCTGTGGCCACTGATGTGGTCCAGTTTGCTTCGGCAACCGAGGGCTGCGGCCGGTTGGTGCTCCCGGGGGTAGTGCTGGGAGCGGACTTGCTCGAGCTCAGTTGCGCTGCCACCGCAGCGGCTGACGAGCATCCCCTACGGGCCTACGCAGGCTACGCGGGATGGGGGGCCGGACAGCTCGAACGTGAAACAGAAGAGGGCTCGTGGATCATCGCCCCCGCATCCAGGAGTCATGTCTTCGATGTGGCTCACGACGCCCTGTGGGCCACTGTGCTGCGCGAACTCGGTGGGTCCTATGCCTGGATGGCATTGGATGGTGGAGAGCCTGGGAACAACTAGGCCCCCGGCCTCAAGCCATTGAGCCGTCAGTCGCCCTCGTGGATCTCAACCGCTAGCAATTGCAACAGGCCGCGATTTCAACAGTTAGCGAGCTCAACCGTCAGCGCCGCAGCGTTTGCCAAGGGTCTTGCGGCGCCACGAGCCGGCGCTTGCCGTTCGCCGTGAGTGGTGCGCCGGGCTCATCGAGGGCGACGCGGTCCCACAACTGGCAGGTCACGGTCTTGTGCTTCTGATCGAGGGCTTCGCAATAATTGGTAAAGCGGCAGCGCTGAATCTCATCCCCGCGGCCCGAGCGCATCTTGAGAAACCAGTCTGGGTCAGCCATGGACTGGCGGGCGGAACCGACGAGATCGCAACTGCCGCTGGCTAGGGCCTCCTCTGCGATGGCGAAGCTGTTGATGCCTCCCGCAGCGACGACGGGTGTCTCGTGGCCCGCCTCTCTCAAGGCTCGGCGGATAGCGGCGGCAAAGGGCAGGTTCATCCCAAACGGCGACTCGCTGCCGAAGACATCTGGCATGGTGGCGTGACCGCTGGGACCCGTATACGGATAGGCAGCCTGGCCCACCGCAGGTTGTCGCGCGTCTTCAAACTTGCCGCCGCGAGAAAGGGACAGAAAGTCCATGCCCGCTGCAGCGAAAGCCAAGGCGTGGTGCTCTGCATCCACGAGGCGCCCACCCCCAGAGACGACTTCGTCCGCCAGCATGCGGCAGCCCACGGTGAAGTGTTCGCCCACGGCTGCGCGGACTGCTGAGAAGACTTCCAACGGCAGCCGCCGACGGTTCTCCGCACTGCCACCGTAGCGATCGGCCCGATCGTTGAGCGGTGAGAGAAACGAAGCCATGGTGTAAGCGTGGGCGTAGTGCAGCTCCACGCCATCAAAACCCGCTTGCTGTGCTCGGCTGGCGGCGGCGGCAAAGAGCGGAGGCAAGCTTTGGGGCAGCTGGGCCACATGATCGAGATGAGTGTCCGTGACCCGCTCGCGATAACCGTGGCTCAGGTCGTCTTGCTCCCGGGCTGACAGTACTGTCGCCAGCTCGAGCTCATCCAGTGTCAGCAGCGCGGCACGGAGAGACTCGTCGCTCTCCAGATCGAGCTCCGGGCGCAAGCCCAAAAGGCCCTGCCTATGCTCATCTGTGAGCTGCAAAAACCGCCCTAAGTAACGATCTTGTAAGGGACGGCGACGGACTCCTAGAAAGTCGATCAGCTGGATCAGCAGCCGCGTCTCACCGTGGCTAGCCTCACGGACCGCTGTCACTAAATTATGCAGGCCAGGGACCATGCGGTCGTCACCAATCCGCAGCAACGGCCCGCTGGGGACGTCGCGAATACCGGTGGCCTCCACCACGATGACCCCGGGCCGACCCTCAGCAAAGCGGCGATACCAGTCGATCACGGCGTCCGTCACCAAGCCTTCGTCGGTGGCACGCCAAGGGACCATGGCCGGGATCCAGGTCCGTTGGGGCAGGGCCAGGCCGCTGGGCAGGGTCAGCGGTGAGAAGAGCCGCGAAACCCTGGCCTCCGCTGCCGTGGGCCAAGATTCAGAACGAATCAAATGAACAGGGCGGGGGCTCACAGGGCGAGGCTCGAGCGGGGAAAACTGCTGATCTGAGAAACGGAGGGCATCGGGTAGCCAGCCTGTCAATGATAGACTGCCTGCCACCCCGGTCGAGCTTGGACGCCCCAAAACGGGGTGTCCACTCAGAACATCTTTTCTCCGAGCTAGCCTTTTCGTCATGCCTCCTTTCAACGGCCTCACCTCCCAGGAAATCAAGTTTCTCGGCGTGCCCATGGACTTGGGCGCAGGACGTCGAGGGGTCGACATGGGGCCTTCTGCCGTGCGCCTCGCTGGCATCGCTGCCAAGGTGCGAGAACTCGGCCATGGCTTCGAAGATCTGGGCGACGTTCCGGTGCCCCTCCCCGAACGACGTGACCCTGGTCAGGGGGCCAAATACCTGCGAGAGATCGTGCGCACCTGTCGCCGCCTCGCTCCCAGGGTTGAGCACATTCTCGACGACGGTCATTTCCCGATGGTGGTGGGCGGTGATCACTCCATGGCCATCGGAACGATCACTGGCGTGGCCAGCCACTTCCGCAAGCGCGGCGAGAAGGTGGGCCTCATCTGGATCGACGCCCACGCCGACATGAACACAGCGGAGAGTTCTCCGTCCGGTAACGTCCACGGTATGCCCTTGTCGGCCATCCTGGGTCACGGGCACCCCGAGCTCGTGGGCTTGGGTGGTTTTGAGGGCAAGATCGCCCCTGAGAACACAGTGCTTATTGGCATCCGCTCCGTAGACAACGATGAGCGCGAGTTGGTCATCAAAACCGGCGTTCACTACTACGAGATGATGAAGATCGACAAGAAGGGCATGGCCCAAGTCATCGCTGAAGCGGTGGAATACGCGAGCGCAGGGACCGCCGGCATTCACGTGTCTCTCGACGCCGATGGCATCGACCCGGAGTTTGCACCGGGAGTCGGTACTCCTGTCCCCGGTGGCATCAACCTGCGCGAAGCACATCTGCTGCTCGAAGTGGTCGCTGACTCGGGCAAGATGTGCTCTCTCGAAGTGGCCGAGGTCAATCCCATCTTGGATACGGTCAACACAACTGCAGACCTGATGTGCGAGTTGGTCTGCTCGGCCCTGGGCAAAAAAGTCATGGGCCCACTGCTTGAGCTGTCGCCACGGAAGACCACCTAGCAGGGCTTTCGTGCCGAGAAGGCTGGCACCAGCGGCGAGGCACGCCGGCTGATTCGCCTGGCTGACTTTACGCACAGGCTCCTAGACCCTGCCCGGCGGGCGAGTACCCTAGGCCGCCATGAAGATTCATTGGCAGATCATGCTGGCCCTCGCAGCCGGCCTTCTTGTGGGCGGGGTCTTTCAGAGCTTCCTCCACGCTGACCCTTGGGTGGGCCTCGAACTTGCCGATGGGGCGGACGGCGCGGTGGTGCAATCCACGGTGCCAGGCTCCCCGGCGGGGAAGACCCGGCCGACGTTGGCTTCAGGCGCGATCATTCAGAGCGTGATCTTGCACCGGGGCAGCGCCACCGAAGAGGCCTTGGTGACCATCTCGTCAGCCGCCGACTTCGACACGGTCCTGGCAGGCTCTGGCATGGGCGATGCTTTGTGGCTGAGCGTGAATGGGGAAGCGCCGCAGGTGGTCACAGTGTCTCTGTCGCCCACGTCCCAGCGGGCTGAGTGGCTCGAGCCCTTCATCTTCATCGCTGACATCTTCTTGGCCCTGCTGAAGATGCTCATCGTGCCGATCATCCTCACGTCAATCATCACAGGTGTCACGGGCGTGGGGTCGGGCAGTGATCTGCGCCGCTTGAGCATCAAAACCTTCGGCTACTACCTCAGTACAAGCCTCTTGGCTGCTGCGACCGGTCTGGCGATGGTCAATCTGATTCAGCCTGGTAAGGGCGCGGCCCTCGGTCTTCCCGCCGTGGATGCCTTCAACGAAGTGGCGGGCCAGAGCTTCTGGGACGTGCTCAAGCGCATGGTGCCCAGCAACGTCTTCGGCGCCATGTCCGACAACAGCCAGATGCTCCAGGTGATCTTCTTCGCCCTGCTTTTCGGAGTCTTCATCACCCAATCGAAGGAACCCCACCGTAAGCGCATGAAGGACCTCTTCGAGTCGGCCTTCGAAGTGATGATGCGCATGGCGACCTTCGTCTTGTCGTTGATCCCGTATGGGGTGTTCGCGCTGCTGGTCAAGGTGGTGGGGCAAACGGGCTTCGGGCTCTTTGAACCTCTGGGCCTGTACATGCTCACGGTGGTCTCGGCCTTGGCCGTGCACTCACTGATCACCTTGCCGTTCATGTTGCGCATGCTCGGTAAGGTCAACCCCATTGCCTGGGCCAAGGCTATGGGGCCCGCACTGATGACCGCCTTCTCCACGTCTTCGTCGTCGATGACGTTGCCCGTGCACCTTGAAACCGTGGAACATCGCGGCAAAGTCAGCAACCGCACCACCTCGTTCGTGCTCCCCCTGGGCGCCACCATCAACATGGACGGCACCGCGTTGTACGAATGCATCGGGGTGATCTTCTTGGCTCAGTACTACGGTGAAGTGAGCGGTTTTGAACTCACCATCGGCAAGCAGATCTTGGTGGTCTTCATGGCGCTGATGGCCTCGATCGGAGCCGCAGGAATCCCATCCGCAGGGCTGGTGATGATGCTCACCATCTTGGGCGCCCTCGGCCTGCCTCTCGAAGGGGCCGCGCTGTTGCTCGCAGTGGATCGCCCCCTCGACATGCTGCGCACCGTGGTCAACGTGTGGAGCGATGGCAGCGGCGCAGCCATCATCGCCCGCAGCGAAGGTGAGCACCCCTTGGTCGACGAAGACTTGGTGCTCAACACGCGCTGACACAAGCCCAGCAGTGAGCGACGGTCGCCCGCAACGCCGTAGGCCGGCGTACCAGCGGCTGAGTAGTGTTTACGTGCCCCAGTAGAAGGTGATCGGCAATTCCATGTCTGCGTGCATGCTCTTGTGCACTGGGCAGGCGTGGGCCGCTCGCTCTAAGACCAAGCGCAGCTGTTCGTCCCCCGATTGGGGGATGCGTATGACCGTCTCGAGCTTGCCAATGCGCCGCTCCGGGCTGGTGATCATGTGCTTCTTGACGGTGATCGACATGCCGCTCAGGTCGAAGTCGTGCTTCTCGGCGGAGATGGCAATAATCGTGGCCATGCAGCTGCCAAGAGCCGTGGCGACCAGGTCGGTGGGCGAGAACGAGGCGCCCTTGCCATGGTTGTCCACGGGAGCATCCGTGATCACCGATGAACCCGATGGCTCATGGATAGCCGAACAGCGCAGCTCGCCTTGATACTCGATGTTGATCGTAACCATGAGAGAGATCTCTTCGGGGGAGGGAGGGTGCCTATACTGGCACCGACTCCACACAGGATCCCATCATCATGGGCAAGACCCAACCATCCACTGCGCAAGGTAACGACGGGTTGTTCGCGGCTGCGGGACGACAGCGAGCAGCTCGCTGGGCACCGTTGGCTGAGCGCATGCGCCCCCGGTGTCTCGATGACTTCGCTGATCCCTCTGGGCTACTGGCCCCGGGGGCACCGTTGCGCCACGAGATCGATCAGGGGCGTCTTTCGTCGCTGCTGCTTTGGGGACCACCGGGGTGCGGCAAGACAACCCTGGCCCGACTCTTGGCAACGGCCACCGATCACGAGCTGATTTGCCTCTCTGCAGTGTCAACCGGTGTGGCGGCGTTGCGTGAAGCCCTCGCCTCCGCAGAGTTTCGCCTCGGTGCAGGGGGACGTCCTACCCTGCTGTTCGTCGACGAGATTCATCGCTTTCACAAGGGTCAGCAAGATGCCTTGCTGCACGAAGCAGAGGACGGCCGTGTGGTGCTAGTGGGCGCCACCACCGAGAACCCCTCGTTTCATGTGAACGCCGCACTCCTCAGTCGCTGCCGCTTGGTTCGCCTTCCAGGACTGAGCGATGCGGCCGCACGACAGCTCGCTGAGCGGGCATTGACAGACACAGAGGTGGGCCTCAAGCGAGACACCACCGACTGGCCAGAGGAGTCTTGGGACGCACTCATTGCTCTGGCGGGACAGGACGGCCGGCGGCTGTTAAACGTCCTAGAGCGAGCCATGGGCTTGGCCAGTGACGGTGGCCGCGACGTGCCGACTCCCGAAGATCTGGCGAAGGCTGCGGGGGAGCGCAGCCTGGCCCACGACAAGAGCGGCGATGCCCACTACGACCTGCTGTCGGCCTTGCACAAATCGTTGCGGGGCAGCGATCCGGATGCGGCTGTCTATTACATCCAGCGCATCTTGATCGCTGGCGACGACCCGCGGGTCATCGCCCGACGGCTGGTGCGCATGGCTAGCGAAGACGTGGGGCTGGCCGACCCTCGAGCCTTGTCCTACGCCTTGGACGCCCTCCGCGCCGTGGAGTTTCTAGGGCTGCCTGAAGGAGAAGGCGCACTGGCCCAAGCAGCGATCTACCTGGCCTTGGCACCCAAGTCAGACGCCGTCACTCAAGCTTGCGCGGCGGCTCGGGCAGCGGTGAAGCAACGGGGCGCGCTCCCCGTACCCGATGCGTTGCGCAACGCACCCACGGCCCTGGCGAAATCCCTCGGTCACGGGGAGGCTTACGTGAACCCTCACGGTGTCGGCGGCTCAGTGACAGGGCTAGAACATCTCCCCGATGCCTTAGCAGGGTCGGTGTTCTATCGACCATCTCCCCGGGGCGCCGAGCCTGAACTGGGACGCCGGCTCGCAGAGTTCAGGCGTCGCCGTCGAGTGCAACCACCGCGCAAAGAAGATCCCTCAGACAAGCCCGAGTGAGACTGGCTTCCATCGAGGGTTCACCTAAATCACGGCGCGTTGCTTGTTCGGGCAGCAAAGGGATGTGTATGAACGCCGCGGGAAGATCGCAGTGTACGTGGCGCAACTCGAACAGCACGGCGTTGCACAAATAGCGGCCCGCGTCTGCTGACACGGTCACCCCATGCCCGCCCGACTGAAGTTGAGCACAGAGAGCCGCCAGCGGCAGGTTGGCATCGAGGGTTTCTGCTGCGTCCCCATGGAGCGTCCTGCCGTCGATCACGTGCCCGCCGTTATCCATCGCGCCCTTGTACTCGAGGCGGTTGTGGGCCACCCGTTCGAGTTGGATGGTGGGGCGCCCCGTGGCTTGTCCTATGGCGAGAACCACATGGGGCCGGTGTTGCTCAACGGCTTGAGCCAGCGCAGCCCTGTAGCGCGCTTGGTCCACAGGGAGGCAAGCGGAGAAGAGCAGCAGATCGTCGTGGGGAGGCGCTTCAGCAGCGACGGTACGGACCAGCTCCCAAGAGGGGTTGATCGGTTCGCCGCCGAAGGGCTCAAAGCCTGTGAGTAAAACCCGCAGGGTCACGGGGGCTACTCGTCCAGCTGGTAGTGGTAGCGCCCGCGCTGGCCGCTGGTTTCTTCGACGGCACACATGAGCACGCTGATCACCAAGTCAGGGAAGCATCGGCCGAGGCGCAAGCGCAGCTCACGACCGATGAACGTGGAGAGATTCTCGGCGCTCAAGTTGTTCATGGGCATGATGATCACGTCTTCGTCGGGGGCTGCGTAGTAGCGCTCTTGGTAGCGCACTTCGGTGGTGCCGTCGCCCCGGCGCTTCCAATGCAGGTGGGGGTGATCCCCAGGTACGAGCCAATGCTCATCCAGTTCATCGACGATCTCTTTCACCACCGGTTTGACTCTCTTGAAGTCAATCACCAGACCGTGCTCAGTCAGCGAAGCATCGAGTTCGATAGCCACCCTGTAGTTGTGGCCATGGAGCCGCTCTGCCGTGCCGTCCGGAAAGATCAAAAAGTGGGCGGCTGAGAACTTGAAGGCCTCTTTGGTCAGGTCGATGGACCAGCGTTCCATGGTGGTGTGTCTCTTCTGCAAAGCGGGGGTGGTGGGGCGGGCGTCACAGCATAGGGAATGCCAGACGCCAATCCCGGGGCAAGGCACAAGTCACGCCCCACCCCCGGTCGATGAGCCCTGAGTACACACACCGCCTGGAGTGGCCTCTTGCACGACAACTTGAAGGATGACCCGACTTTTCGCGGGGGAATCACCGATCGCCCCTTTGACGCACCCAGCCAGCCTCTCACTGCGAAGCGGGAGCCCGTGGTGGTGGCCGAAGCAGAGGCCGCGGCGGAGAAGGTCGCCTTGGACACTCGCTCACCGGTCGTGACTGGGGTAGAGCGGGACGTGGAGGCGGATCACCGTGTCTACGATATCGATGGGCGCAAAGTCTCGATCTTTGATCTGCTGCGTCGCTTCGGCGAATCGGATCTCCAGGCCGGCGGCTTGTCCCGGTTGGCTGACCTGCACCTCAAGGTCGGCCAGCCCGTCCGCTATCGCCATGACGGCGAACTCATGCCCATTGTGAATGCAGAGCCCGTGACTGCGGAGATCGCCAAAGCGCTGGTGTACCCGCTGATGCGCCCCGATCAGATCGAGTGCCTAGAGCGGGAAATCCCCAAGGACATCGACGCCGGCTACCACTTCGATCGGGAGCAAATGGACTTCCGTATCAATGTCTTTCACGATCGCGATGGCTTGGCCATGGTTGTCCGTGCTCTGCCTCGCAACGTGCCCGACACACATGCACTGGGCTTTCCTGACCAATCTGTGATCGATCAGATTCTGCGCCTGCGCCAAGGCTTGGTTGTGGTCACCGGTATTACCGGGTCAGGCAAGTCGACCACGATTGCTTCGATCTTATCCGAACTGAATCGCACCGCTCGCCTGCGCGTGATCACGCTGGAAGATCCGGTGGAGTACGTCATGCGCCAGGAACAGTGCTTGGTGTCCCAGCGCGAAGTGGGACGTCATTGCGAAACCTTCTCTGGCGGCCTGCGCTCTGCGCTCCGCGAAGACCCAGATGTGATCTTCCTGGGTGAGATTCGCGATACGGAAACGGCGAGCCTTGCTCTCTCGGCGGCAGAGACCGGTCACCTCGTCTTCACGACCTTGCACACCCGGGACGCGAAGGGCGTGGTCACTCGGATTACAGACCTGTTCCCTGCCGAGCGATCGAAAGAAGTCTCCTCCCAGCTGTCTTTCAGTCTGTCTTACGTCATTGCGCAAAAGCTGGTGCCGCGACAAGACAGCCAAGGGCGCGCTGCGGTGTTCGAGATCATGAAGAACACGTCGTCCATCTCGAACCTGATTCGCACCGGGGCTTGGCACCAGATCTACGCGACCATGCAGCTTTCTGCGAAGGACCGCATGATCACCCTGGAGAAGCACCTGTCCCAGCTGGTCTCTGAGGGGATCATCTCCGAGGACGTGGCCCTGCAGTACGCCAATGATCCTGGCCAGCTCAGCTCAGGGAGTGCAGCAACTTCAGGCGGACAGGCACCAGGAGTTCGCCCTCGGCGCCCCCGGGTTTAATCGCGAGTTAGCTTCCTTGCAGCGCTGAGCTGCCAGTGGTTCACCGAAAGCTCCCAGGCTCATCGCCTGCGGGGCTTTTGGTCATTTATGGCCCAATCCGGGAGAATCTCCTTCGTGGGAGAGTTCACCCTTCAGGTTGAACTCTCAGAGAGCGGTGCCGGCTGAAGCGTGACTTGTTTCAAGAAATCGATTAGCAGGCACAGGGCCAGCGGCGTCCTTTAGCACATCAACAGCTGCCGCCAGGGCATGACGACGATCACCACCGAAATCACCGAACTCCTGCTGCTCTGCCGCCAAGGGGATCGTGTGGCCTTCGGCAAGCTGATCGAGGCCCACCACGGAGCTGCCCTAGGTTTGGCCCAACGCCTGCTGGGGAACCACGATGACGCCGAGGACGCTCTTCAGGATGCTCTGCTCAAGACATATCGCAAGATCAGCAGCCTGCGAGATGGCGCAGGGTTCCGAGCCTGGTTCTTACGCATCGTCTATCACCAGTGCCTGGACGCCCGCCGTCGACGTCAGACCCGGCGGCGCTACGAGTGGGCCGCAACTCCGCAGCAGATCGAGCAACCGAACGATCGTGCCAGCCTCGCTGAAACGTTGGCCCGAGTGCGGGCCATCATCGACGAGCTACCGGCGAAGCAGGGGGCAGCCTTGCACTTGCGGGTCTTCGAGCACATGGCCTACGACGAGCTGGCCGATGTTCTCGGGCTTACGGCCCGTTCCGCTCGGGTCTACGTGGTCAAGGCCCGGAAACACCTGCGCCTGCGCATGGGCCCAGACTTGGAGGCGTCATGACGCACATCGGTGAAGCGCGCTGGCAGCAGTTCATCCTCGATGAGTGCGACAGTGAGGCGCGACTCGTGATCGAAGCGCACCTGGCTGAGTGCAGCGAGTGTCGGCAGCGGCTGGCTCAGGAACGCCAGCTCGATGAGTGGTTGTTGGAATCGCTCCCCGCAGCCGTCCCAGGGGCAAGCCACAGATCTCTTGAGCGTCTCTGGGAAACGCTCGACCAAGAAGGCGACGACAACGAGACGCACCCCGCGTTCCCTGAGCATCGCCCTGATGAGCTCGCCCACAAGAAGACCGCCTCCCCTGAGATGCCTGCGCGGACTGCCAGCGGTACTGGGTGGCGCCAGGTTGCACTTTGGTGGCCCGCTGCAGCGGCGGCAACCGTCTTCATCGTTGTCAGTTTGTTTGGGAACGAGCTCTCGCTCCCGCCGGGCCTGAATCAAGACAGCTTGGTCCAACGCCAGCCAAAGAGCCCTTCGACAGGACTCTCTACGAGAGCTCCCCTCGCTGAAGAGCAGAGTGCTGCAAGTTCCCCTGAGAGCTTGGCTGCGACACTTCCGAGCGACGAGCAGCCCCTCGACTTAGTGCGTCTGCGCCAGGCTCAGCAACGCATGGCTGGAGTGTTGCTCGATGCTAGCGAACGAGAGGCAGCACGACCGCTGGGTCCGCAACGAGCGGGGGTGTTTAACCAGGCCTGTTCCTCTGGGTTCGCCAGCCTCCGGCGAGAAGGCTGGCCTGTGGGATCACTACTCCGTGGCTGGGCCTTGGGAGATGATGGCGAGTTGGCTCAACTGGCCTTGCGCTACGCTGCTCATGAACCTGCAACATGGAACGTCCTGGGGACAGCGTTGGCTGGTGAGCCACAACGCTCGGCAGCCGTCATCGATCTGCTGATTCAGGACATCGCTCCCCTCGAGTCTAGCGTGACCTTGGTCAGGGCTCTGGAACGCCTTGCCGTAGCGGGCCTCAGAGGGGGGAGTGCTGCAAACTCCCAGCAGAGTTGGCGTTGCGCGGAGCTTCTTTCTCGCTCGCCCGGTCTCCGACCACGCGCCGCCTTTGCGCGACTCCTCGAGCAAGCCACCCACGTCGCCCTTGCGGATCTCAGCTCAGCTGCGGCGGGCGAGCAGCTCCTGCGCCTCGTAGCTTTCGCACCCACACCCGAGGCTCTCGCTACGCTCCTGGCTGT
>JBLIMM010000089.1:0-14801 GCA_047638635.1 Pseudohongiellaceae bacterium
CCCTGCCCCGCCGGTTCATCGGCCTGCGGCAGCCTTGCCGCGCCCTGACCGAGATCGCCCTTCAGAGCGCCCTCATCCAGAGCGACCGCATCCAAGGCCGGATGAGCCGTTTTCCCTTCGAGAACCTCACCAGAAGCCCCCATAGCCGAACCGTCCAGTCGGGAGCCATCCCGCCCTAACGAGGTCGTGAACAACCGCGCCATCAAGCTGGACTGAAGCCACTGCCGAACCCCCTGACTTTCTAGAAAACTGCGCTTCAGCAGGGAGATTTCGCTCTGCACAGCAAGCAACTCGGCGGTGGAGCTGTCCAACAAGAGCTGGCTGAGCTCTAGCTCGATCAGCACCTGCGACTCCCCCAGAGAGATCTCCTCGAGACGGCCGTTGCTCGCCTGGAGGCGAACCTGGCCTTCCTCGATGGCGGCGCGATTCTCAAGCAAGGCAGCTTCGAGAGCGGCTCGTTCCCGTTGCAGGGCCTCAGCCTCACCACGGACATCAACGAGTCTGCCTTGCACGGTGACTTTGTTATTCAGCGCTTCCTGGTACTCCAACTGCGCGTCTGCGGCCTCCTGGATCTGCCCGTCCCGATCGCTCGCCAGCAGTTGATACTCGGCCTCTTTTTGCACGAACTCAGCATTGAGTCGTCGTTCCTCTACAAGGAGCGAGCTGAGTTCTCGGTTGTAGTAGTCCACGTGCTCCTTCTCGACCTGGATACGCTGCAGCAAAGCAGCATTGGCCCGCTTCAGCAGGGTCTCGTCCCCTGCGTTTGTCGAGAGCGAGGGCGCCGTGCGGGTCACCAAGCAGCCAGGCAGCGCGAAGATCATCCCGAGCAACCCAAGCGCCAGCAGTACAGCTCGAGCCTGGCGGCATGGTCGAGAAACAGGGCTGGCAGCCGTCGAGGGACTGCGACCATATGGGTCGATCATGAGAGACCCCTGAAAGGAGAGCGCGGGAGGAGTAGTCCCGCTCAGGGTATCAAGACAAGGTCCCAGCCACTCACTCTGGCGACTTCCCCGGCCACCACCTTGCCGTGTAGGATGCGCGGTCGACGTCCCCAGCGGAAACACTCTGCTGGCGGAGCAAACAGCCCATCTCCCGGAAGAACCAACGAGCCACCGATGGAACGCACACTCATCATCCTCAAGCCAGACGCCATTCAGCGTGGCCTTGCCGGCACGATCCTCAAGCGCTTCGAGGACAAGGGCCTCAAAATCGTGGCCAGCCGTTTCCGCCGGCTCGAAGAGAGCCTGCTCGAAAAACACTACGCCGACCACAAAGAACGTCCCTTCTACCCCGGCCTGGTGCGCTTCATGAGCGAGAGCCCAGTCATGGTGCTGGTCTTCGAGGGTGTCAACGCCATCCCCGTCTGCCGCAAGATGATGGGTGCCACCTTCGGCTCAGACGCCGAGCCCGGTACCATCAGAGGTGACTTCGGCGTCTCTCGTTCCTACAACTTGATTCACGGCAGCGACTCTCCCGAAGCCGCGACGAAAGAAATCAACTTGTTCTTCGAAGCTGACGAGGTAGTCGAATGGCAGCCAGCCGGACACAAATGGGTTTACGACGCCGAGGATCTGGCCTGAGCCGCTCTTCCATGGCGCCTCTCACTGCAACCCCCAGCGGTCGCCGTGAGCCACCGGTTCGGAGTCCCGCGCTGCGGGGCTCCGGCCCGGGTTGGTCAGGCGCATCTCGGCTGCTCTTGGTGGCCGGGTTGCTCTGCGGCTCCCTGACGAGCTGCGCCGGACTCTCCAAAGAAGAGACCGACGTCCTCAGCGTGCACCTGCAAAACAGCACGTTGTTCTATCAGCAGGGCAGCTACCGCCAGGCCCTCCACCAAGCCTCCATGGCCCTGCTCCTCGAAGAGGATCACGTGGGCATGCAGATCATCAAGGGCTTCTGCCTCACCAAACTCGGGGCGGTCCAGGGCAATGTCGCTGAGATTGACAACGCCCTCGAACTTTTCGACGACATCAAGGGCGGCCGTGGCGGCGAAGATTACCGCACTTGGCTCGGCTCAGGCGAAGCTCACACCGCTCGTGCCGTGGCTCATCAACAAGAGTTTGAACGATCCCAACGCCGGCTAGCCAGTGACTTCCTCACTGCGGATGGCCGTGACCTCGAGGAAGAGCAAGCTGAAGAAGAGGCTCAGGGCCAGGCCGAGCACTTAGCCCTCGCCGAGCGCGATATGCGCCGAGTCTTCACCTTCCCGCTCCACGCCGACAACACCTATGCCCTGCTCGACCTCATCGTCATCGTCAACATGGACGGCGACCGAGAGGATGAGTCGGTTGCCCTGTGCCGCCGCGCCACCAAACTCCTTGTCGAAGGTATCGAGCTCACCCGAGAGACGCTCAACAACGGACTGAGTCTCTCGCCGTCCAAGAGAGTCAGCCTGCAGCAGCGGGTCGAAAAATCGCTCAGCAACGAACGCCAGCTGCGCCAGATCCTGGTGACCATTGAGTATTCACGGGGCAGCTACCAGCGTTGCCTAGCGGAGCTCAACGGCCTGGAAGAGCGGCAGCTCATCACCGCGGCTGATCACCTACTACGAGCCGGACTGTTTGAAAAGCTGGGCATGTTGCCCGACGCGCTCGACGAACTCGATGTGTTCCTGCGCATCCGCTCCCGCCTCGTCGACTTCGACCAGGTGGCCAGCAACACGCTTCAACACATCGAAGAGTTACGAGCGACGATTGCAGCCAGTCCCTGACGGCAACTCTCCCATGCGCCCGCTCTTCGGCGCTGACTGCCGACTCCGCAAGCAGCGGGACATCGATGCGGCCTTCAAGGGCGGAGATAAGCTGGTCAATCATCGCCTAGTGGTCTGGATCCGCCCCTCGGCAGAACCGCGACCACGTCTGGGTCTTTCGGTCAGTCGCAAAGTTGGCGGCGCAGTGAAGCGCAATCGAGTGAAGCGTTGCCTTCGGGAAGCCTTTCGGCGCCTGAGCCTCGAGCTGGACCAGAGCTGGGACACCATGGTTGTGGTGCGCCCAGGGGCCCCTCCCCTCTCGCTCAGTGAAGCCACGGCAGCACTCGGGCAGATCTTCGAGCGACGAAAGCGCAACGGACCAGGCAAGCAGACCGGTCAGCGGACGCCCCGCCAAGGCAACGGTCGGCAGCAGTCACGCCGCGGGACGGGCCGCACGGGGCCAGAGAAGGCTGGCACCAGCCAGCCAGAGGTCCCCAAGCCTCCGAACCCGCCAGCGACGTCGCCATGATCGGGCGCCTGCTTGCCGGAGCGTTCGCTCTTTGGCGAGTGACTCTTGGAGCTGTCATTCGGGACAGCTGTCGCTTCACGCCCAGCTGCTCACACTACGCAGCAGACGCCGTGCTTCAAAAAGGAGTGGTCAGGGGCCTAGCCATTGCCAGCTGGCGCATCTTGCGTTGCCAGCCGCTCTGCAAGGGCGGCTACGACCCTGTCATTCGATCAGCGCCGCCCTGCAGTCCTCACCGCTGAGAGCGACTCAGGAGTCGGCGTCTTCTCCGGCCACTCCATCGGGGCCCACTTCCACCGGGACAACCACCTGCTGCACGAGCATCAGCTCGTGACCGAAGGGATTCTCAGTGCTGAAGGGAGCTGTGAAGCGATCCGGGGAGAACATGATCTGGAAGTTCATCATGTTGCTGTAGCCGAGCTGTTGCCTGGACTGCTCCATGCCTTCCGCATCAGCGAGCATATCCGCCAAGGGCGGGAAGCGACGGCCTGTCACACGCACCACAACAGTCTGGTTACCCACGCCGTGGCGTAACACACCCGTGACCCCGTCGACCTCTTGCTGGAAGACAGTGCCGTTGGTCTTCAGGAAGCGCTCCACGCTGTCAAAGGCCTCCTCTTCGTCGTCCACGCTCTGGCGGTAGTTACGGGGCACTGCGGCCATCGTCAGCCGGTTCACCAGCTCGGGCGCAGCAGTCACCGCAGCGGCAGACTGTTCATCCCAGAACCGTGCTGCAAACTCAGCCAAGCGGTTGTCCATGGCGCTTTGCACCGCGGCCAACTCTTCGTCGTGGATCAGTTGCTGGGCAGCTTCATCCAGCGGCTCTCCGTCATTCTCGAGGGCAGCCAAGGTAATCCGCGTCTCTGCTGCGGAGGCGGCGGAGTCGATCAACGGCGTGAGCAGCTCCTGGGCCTCGGGAAGATCCCGAGCAGCTTCGGTGAGCGCTTGGCGGTAGGCGTCTGCCCGACCACTCAGCTGAGCAGACTCTTTCCGCCATTGATCCAAGACCGCATCTCGGGCGCCAGCGAAGTCGAGGGGCACGGCAGCCACCGTCTCTTCGACGAAGACAATGTGCGCCTCAGTGTCCTGGCCGAAAGGCTGAAAGTAGCGGGAGTCACCGGCTTCTACGCTGGTCAGCTGGGCGGACAACAGCGCCGAACCAATCTCGTCGAGATCGGTCAGGCCGTCCGGATCCAAGAGCCCGTCCGGGTCGGCGGTCATCAGACCGTAGGACTCCATCAGCTCAAGGAAGGCCACCTTGCTCAGCTGGATCACCGCGGGATTCACGGTGTCGTCGTCGCTCGGCATGGGCCCCTCTTGAGGCGCATCGCTCAACGCCGTCCAGGCCTTGTTGGCCGCAGCCACCAAGTTCATCACGACCAGTTCGTTGCGTAACGCAGCAAGAGTCTCTTCGTCCGCCGATTCCAGCTCTGGGAAGCGGGTGCTCTTGAGCTGCTGCCAGCGCACCTCGACGTTGTCGTCAGTGACCTCAGGCAAGACATCCATAAACTCAGCGGGCAAGTCGGAGACGTCCATGTCGAGCGGCAGCCAAGCGTAGGCCACGCCGTACTGAGCAGGGTCGACAAAGCGACGATCGCGGAGGTACTCAGGGGTCTCGTCGAAGTAGGCCGAGAGCGCCTCATCCCCGGGGTCGGCAATGGACTCTGGCTCGGCGTCGGCAAACACCATCGCTTCCAGGTCGAAGAGCTCGTGATCTACGCGCCAGCCCAGGTAGACCTCGTCCGCAGACACGATGGAGGCTTCGCGCATGAGCACGTCCGTCCACTGCTGCACCAGGAGGAACTCGGCCACGAAGGCCTCAAACGACTTCGCGCTGTCGAAGTTCTTCGAACGCCAAATCGTCTCGTACATCACGTCGTCGAGACCTGCGTTGCGGAAGAAGCTGACGAGATCGGCGTCGCTCACCCGCAGCCCAGCAGCCCGGGCATCGGCAGCGAGCATCAGACTCTGCCACACCTGCTCGTCTTCAAGGCCGTTGAAGCTCCCTAGGAAACGCCCCATATCTTGGTGAGCTTGGCTGAACTCCCACTGGGTCACGTCGACGGTTTCGCCTCCACCATGCAAGCGAAAGCGCCCAAAGACTGAGTTCGGATCTCCTCCCTGGGCCAGATCATCCATGGCGCCGAAGCTAGGGAAGAAGACAAACACCGCGACTGTGAAGACCACAGCAGCAATGAGGAGAGGAGTCTGATACTTACGGTATGTAGAGAAGGTCATCTGACGTCGAGCAGGTCCTTGATATCCGGGAGCTGCTTAAGCGACTTCAACCCGAAATGGTCGAGGAAGCGCTTTGTTGTCCCGTAGAGCAGGGGGTGGCCGGGCTCTTGAGAGCGCCCGGCGATGCGGATGAGATCACGGTCGAGCAGTACACGCAAGAGTGGACCTGCGGCAACGCCGCGGATCCCTTCGATATCTGCCCGGCAAAGGGGTTGTCGGTAGGCCACCACCGAGAGGGTCTCCAAGGCCGCCGGAGACAGGTGCTCAATCTTGGCTTTCTTGCTGAGGGTGGCCAGGTCCGAATGGAACTTCGGGCGAGTCATGAAGCGGTAGCCGCCAGCAATGGCAACAAGCTCCATGGCCGTCTCACGGTCAGCCCAGCGGGCGCTCAAGACTTCAAGGGCCTGCTTGATGAGAGCCAGGTCCAATGAGAGCAATCGAGCAAGGCGCACGGGCGCAATGGGCTGGGACACGGCAAAAATCAGTGCTTCGACCCGATATGTAAGGGAAATACCGTCCCGGCTCCCGGCGCCATCAGGGGCGTCAACAGGGCCGCTGGCCAGCTCTTCGGCATCTGAGGCAGAGATCTGCTCGCTCATCTCGCCATCGGGCTGAGCCTCGCTGTCTTCCTGAACCTCGCCCTGTAGCTCGTCGAGGGCTTCAAGCTCACCGTCGGCCTGGACCTCGCCCTCCGCGGCGAGCTCATCATCGCCCCGCAGCTCTGCGTGGGCCGCCAGCTGGCCGTCCGCCTCATCGAGGCCCGAAAGCTCTTCGTCGGTCGGGGGATCTTCGGTCTTTTGCTCTTCGGCTTTTTTCTCTTCGTCGGCCGCAAGGTCTAGGTCGGCTGCCTGTTCGTCGTCGGCCTGGAGCTCATGGTCCAGCTCTGACTCATCAGACGCGTGCTGTTCGGCCTCCTGGGCCTGCTCCACTGCGCCATCTTCATCAGATGACGCTTCGGGGGACGCTTCGGGGGACGCAGCAGCCCTTGCTGCACTCTGGGAGTCGCCGCCTGAGTCTAAGTCTGCGGCCTGGGCGTCTTCACCCAAATCTGCCGCTGGATCCCCAGGAGCGGCGGCCTCAGCCACCGCGCCCATCTCAGCGGCGTCCTCAGCAGACATCTCAGCGGCGTCAGCCAGAGGCTCGGCCCGAGATGAGCTGTCGTCGGCCTGGCCCTCGTCCAATGCATCACGCACACCACGACCCTCAGTGGCGTCACCGGTGGGAGCCTCGGCCGCAGCCTTGCGGCTGGGCAGGGCACCATCTGCATCGGGGATTTTCTGGATCATGGTGAGCTCAAAGGATTCGACACACCGTACCGCTCGGCCATCGTTGCTTCAAAGAGCGCCAACTCATCACCGTGCAGCGGCGTCTCCAGAAGGTCGTCTTCGATCAGTCGCCGAACCTCTGGCCAAGGCCCGGTGAGGGCTACTTGGCGGTCGACCAGGCGCACGAATCGCCAGAAGTCGTTGCCCCCCAAGCTGATCGGAGCCGGACCCAGAAACTCCCCCACCGACAAATCCTGACGGCCAGCCACCAGAGGCACCGTGAGGCTGCTGGGCAACAGCGGCATGAAGCCTCCCTCAGCCCCAGACGGATGACTCGAGTGATTCCGGGCCAAAACTGTAAACGAGGCCCCAGCAGCAATTTTGGTGCCGATCTCGAGAGCCAAGGATTCGTCTTCGACCAAGATAATCTGCAGTTCGTCCCGGGCTTCGCGCCACTGATTCAGCCGTACGACCCGGTCCAGCAACATGTTCCCGAAGGTCCCGTGACGCAGCTGAGCCCGAAATTGCTCTGAGCTCCAGCCATGGCGCTCGGCAACAAACTCCTCCAACGAGATCTCGCTGGTGACTTCTAGGGCGAAGCGGGCTCGCTGCTCGGATACCGCTCGGTTGACCTCAGCTTCGAGCTCCGCCGCGGGCACATCAATGCCCTCGTCTTGGGCCGCTTTGCGCACCAGCGCCATGAGCACCAGCTCGCTCGTCGCCTCTGCCAGCACCGCCGGGGAGGACAGATCGAGCATGCGATAGACATCACTGGCACGAATCTCGATGTCTCCGACTTTACGCACCACAACGTCCTGGCCCTCTAGGCCGGAGCTGAACGCGCCCGCCGACACCCTCTCAGGCCCGGATACGCTGGGAATATCCTGAGCCCCAACCGAGCAAACGGCGAAGCACAGGGCGAAAGCACTAACGACAACGGACGAGACGCTCAAACTTGAGGTCCTTACACACGGGGCAAGTGGCTTGGATGGGCGCGCCATCCTGGTCTGTTCCTTCAATGTATCCCCGAGCATCACAACGGCGACAGTGTCGAGATCGAGCTTCGATCACTCGCAGCTGTTGGGACGCCTCAGCGTAATAGGCCGACAGCCACCTTTTCTTCTCATCCAAGGGCTGTACGAGCCACCATTCGTCGGCGCTGAGCCCCTCGTCATCCAGGGAACCAGAGCCCCTTCGGGACGATTGCCGCCGAGCGGCCTGCTCCTGTCGCTGGCGCTTGACTCGCTCGACGAGATCGTCGAAATCTTCTTCTGTGGCGCTGCCCTCGAGGCTCTCTGCCTGCTCATCGCCCTGCTGATCGAAGCGGCCAAACTCGAGGGCCTTGGCCTTGCCCAAGATAAATGTACCTGTGCCGTAGTTGTAGCTGCGCACTGAGCCGCCCCGTCGGGCGTCCCACAGCTCTTGCACCGTCTCGGGGCTCATGTCGTACTCATCAGCAAGCCCGGACACGATCTCCTCGTGGACTGCGGTCTCCATGATTTCTTGAGCCACGTCGATGGTCAGCTCTTCATCACGAGCCAGGGCCGTGAGTTGGCGGTCGAGGCGTTTGAAATAGGCGCTCACGATTCCTTGGCCTCTGAACTCCCGCTTGGTGCTCTCAATATCGCCTTCGAGCTCTACTAAAGCCCCCAGCTGCCTGCTCTGGGGATACTCGAGCCGAAAGGCCTCGGCGAGTTCAGAGCACAGGGCAAACTGCTTGCGGTACAGCCGATGGCGGATTTCCCCCAGCGCCTCTGTCTCCGCCGCGTCTTCGATCTTGATCTCGAGCCACGCCAACTTCGAACGAATCAGCTCAACCTTCAGCTGGCTGTCCAACGTCCCCGTGGTGAGATAGTGCCCCTGGGCCAACTCCAGCAGGCCCGCACCTTCGCAAGCCACTGCCAACGCGAAGTGACTCGGGGCGTCTGAGGCTTGCCCCACTTCGTCGATCAGGCGCAGGTAGAGTTCATCCGGGGTGAGCACCAGCCGCCCCTCAACTCGCCCTGTCTGCACCGCTGAAATCTGGCCCTTGGGGAAGCTGTCCACATGTCCCCGCCGCTGCAGGGCAATGGTGTCGTCGCCGGCACTGTCTACCCGCAAGCCCGTCTCCGTGGTGCCATTACGCAGCAACAAGTGAGTCACTTGCACGGTGTACAGCTCAGCGTCTTCTCCGGTGAACCCTCGCGAGGCCTTGAGCCGACGCACCTCGCTGGCCGGCAGGTGCGCCCAGGCCAAGCTCAACACTCCGCCCGTGTCCACACGCTCGACGGTGATGCCCACGCCCTCATCGAAGCTGACGATCTCCCCGTGTACCAAGGTCCCGTCGCGCAACTGGATGATCTCTGCACGCACAGGGGTAGCGATCAAGAGCAGCAGCAGTAAGCCGGCCCACACCTTGGCGCGAGAAACGGTCGTCTTCATGGTTGGGTGTTCCGTTGACGGAGCGCACGAACCGCAGCTGCTGCCGTATGGCCTGGGGTCAGGAGATAGCTTACGGACTCAGCGGCTCCGAGTCCCGCTTCGCTGCCAGCCACAGTGATCACCGCCAACAAGGAGCCCTCGCGCTCGTTGCCGATCTCTGACGAGAAGCTGCAGCTGTAATAAAGCCCCTCGCCCAAAGGCTGCACCGAGATGTCCTCCCAGGCCTCCCGTTCCTCATCCCAATGGAGACCCTGGCTGAGTTCTTGTTCGAGCTGCCAAGAGATTTGATCGAGCAGACGACTACTTTCGGACAGCTCCAAGCCTGCCCGCTGCATGCCCAGAGCCGTGGACAGCAGGCTGTAAATCCCGGAGACCCCGGCCATGAAGATGAGCATCGCCAACAAGATCTCAATCAGCGTGAAGCCAGCGCTGCTTACAGGCCGGCCACGATGTGTGTCTCTACGACTCATGGATCAAAGTTCTCTCGGGCTGTGGGCAAGAAGACAACTTGTTCGAAGAGTTGGCCGACCCGCATAGCCGCCCCACGGGAATGAGACACGGCAAGGGTCCCTCGCTGCCCCCGCTTGACCGTCACCATGTCGCCCTCTTGGCTCAGCACCCCCAGCCACTCCCCGTCGATCCACAAGAAGTTGGGGGAGCGATCTTCGCTGTTGGCGAGGCCGCTGGGCAAACGCAGGCGGGTCTCGTCCGCACTGAGCTCTTGAGTCAGGGAAGCCGGTGCCACGTCGTTGTCTGAGGGCGGGGCCAGGACCAACTCAAGCCGGACTGCAGGGGGAAAGAGATCGTCGTGACCATCAAGCAGAGAATCCGGTCCACGGCCGTAGGGAAACGCAGCATCCCCCACAGCTCGCACGCCCCGAGTCGAATCCCACACGGCGAGCGCCGACGCCCCCTCAGCACCCAAGGGCACAGCCCAGGCCGTGGTGTCTGGGGCCCAACAACGGACGGCGAAGTGCAGCACCCCGTCCACGAGACGCACGCCACCGCCGGAGAGTCGTCCGTCTGGATCGACGAGCTCAGCAGCCAGGAGCGAATCAGCGCCACCCAAGGGACTCCGCAACTGCCTCATCAAGACGGGCAGCTGCCCGTCGGGGAGCAGCACGCAACCGTAAAGCGATTCAGCCAGTCCCCCGGTGGGTAACAGCTCTTCAGGATTCTCATACCCAGTGAGCGACGCAGCCAGCTCAGCCCCGGGATGTTCTCCTCCGAGCCGCAACCACGGCAACGCACGATACTCGTACAGCAGACGGCTGAAACGCAACACCGTCGAATGCGCAGCGAGGACACCATGGGCCTCGTCACTGAGCGTCCGCGGATCCACGAAAAAGCGAGCCCGCTGCTCCCCCGACGGCCCCACGCCGCACCACGCGTGACGCAAGTCCTCTGCCATCAGATCGAGGACAGCCCAACCGTGCTCTTCCATGGTGCGGACCCGTTCCCCTCGCGCGGCAACCTCCATGCTGCCACGCACCATGGAAAAGAGCATGCCTCCCAACACCGCGAAGAGCGCCGTGGCTGCCAGAACTTCAACCAAGGTGAAGCCCCTTTCGCACCGGCCGAGGAGACGGGGCTTGGTGGCCATGGACCCGGTGGGATGCGAGGTTAACGCCACTCTTCGTGCTCCAACACGAGGGTGGGCTGCACATGGCGCACGACAACGTCATTCACGACTGGAGCCAGCTTCCAACCGTGACTCGCGCCGTTGAAGGGATCAAACGCCCCGGGATTCCAACGGACCCCGAGGAGCAGCTCAAGGCGATCGCCGTGATGCATGGGCATGGCGAAATATTGATTCGGCAGGCGCTCCCCAGGACTCACCAACGCTCGACGCCCAGACGACTCCACAGCGTCCAAGGGAGCGGACTCGCGGTCGAGCACGGTGAAACCGATCAGCTCAACCGCTGGATCGAGAGGCTCAACGCGCATGGTGACGTCCGTGAAGAAAGCGCCGGGCGCGTCCACCGTCAAGCGACCGAACTGAGCCTCGGGCACGGAGGCATCAGCCAGGAAGCTGCCATCCACATAACGAGTGGGTTGCCAACGGACCAAGGACCCGGCCGGATGTTCTGCCGGCACGGTTCCGAAGCGGCCCCGGGCCAGACCAGCGGGGCGCCGCCCCGGCGTCGTGGGCATGGACAGCCCGTCCGGCTCGACTCGATCGTAGGCCAGCAACTCATCGTCAATGCGCAGCAGCCCGCCAGCCGAGGGAAAGACTGCGGAGTCAGCCAAGGGAATCAGAAAGTCGCTGTCACTCATGGCCTGCGACAAAGGGGCGCTGGGCCAAAACGCCAGAGGCACCACAGGGCTCCCCGGGGAATGCACAGCACGCTCCGTGCCGTACAGACCTCGAGCCGCCAAGAACAGCGCCCCTGAATCCAAGTGATCGTAACCAGCGTAGGCCACGATCTCTTCGCCCACGAGCAACAGGCCTCCGCTGGGGGGCAGCTCCCCCATGGTCTCTAAGCGCTCCGGCCCAAACAGCCCCGAGCGCCTGCGGCCATGGACAAAGTGCAGCTCGTCCAAATCAAGCAGCAGCACCCCGTCCTCTTCGAACTCGAGTTCTTGATCCAAGACGTAGCGGGCTGTGGACAGCACCAACGGCCCTGGAGCTTCCGCTACGGAGAAGCGCAGCTCGTCAATGATCGCCTGCCCCTGGCTCGGCTGGCGGTCGAATGTCTCACCGAAATGAAGCTCCCCGGGAGCCAAGCTGGGCAACTCCCCAGAGGGAGCCTTGAGCAGCCTGGTGATGCGCCGGGACTCTACCGTGAAGCGCTCAACCACCTGCTCAAGCGCACCGCGATCGCTGAGCTCCAACTCGTCCATCAAGCGCGCTCCCGACTCCCCCTCCTCGAGCGACCGCTCAATATCGAGCAGCTCGAGAGCTTGGTAGCTGCTGGCCTCGCTCTCATCGCTGTTGATGAAGTCCTCGACAATCCCCTGGCGAAAAGCGACCAAGGCTCCGTTGGGATAGTCGATGTCCCCCACAGCTCCGTGGTTGATCGTGTTCCACTCCCGAGCGCCTTCTCCATCCACCAAGGTGACGAAGTCGTGCCGCCCTGGGAGCCCGTTCACGGCGCCCCCGCTCGACATGCCCCACTCACCGAACCAGAGCACAGGCAACACCTGCTCGCCCGCCCCATGCGCCGTGTTTTGTGTGCCGTCCTGACCGCGAAAGCGCAGCTGCTCATTCAGCTGATCGAGCACCTCGTCATCAATGCTCACGTCGGGATTCCAAGCGCCCAGCCCTCCGTCTGCGGACAACAGCGAGAGCATGCCCTCCACAGCGTTCAGATCGTCCCGTACCAACATGTCGCGGCTCGTGGCCGTGTTCCAACGAAACCATTCGGTGCCCTCGCCACCCTCAGGGAAGTCGAGTCCGATCTGAGTCAGATAGCTATCCGCAGGCCGTTGCGGGTGATAACCCTCGTAAACACCCAAGCCATCGTCCACAGCCACAGACAAGGGGATCACCAGCGTCCGCGGATACTCTGGGGCATTGCTGTTCACCGAGAGTTCGCTGAAGGCGTGGTTCGATAGCTTGGTGATGAACGCGTGGTTCTCGGTATAGACCCGGTTCGCCAACTGGGGAGTTGTGAGCAGGACCCACGGGTCCGCAGCGCCGTCCAACTCGCTGACGTGTCCAGGGTCGAGAGAATCAGGAACCGCCTGGGGATCGCCGCCGCGCAAGACGTTGTTCAGCACACCGTCGGCGTAGCGGTCGTAGGAAATGATCTCGGCGCCACCCAAGGGGAAACCATCAATGGTCTCTGCGGGCAACCTCCAGAACAAACCCGGAATCGTCTCAGACACGATCCTCTGCCCAGCCACAGCGTCAAAGCCCAGGTCACCAAAGAGCAGTGCGTAGCCCCCACCACTTTGAAAGATGCCTGCAGGTAAGGCCTCCCCGTTGAGCCCGCGCACAGGAATCGTTGTGGCGTCAGAACTCAGGCCCGTGCCGATCTCAAAGGGGAAATCGGTCGGGTCCCCGTTCACTGTCGGGTTGACCATGATCGACTGAACCAGCGCGTCCGGGTCAAGCTCAGCCATAGAAAACGCGGACAACTCCCCCACCAGATTGCCATTGCCACGGGAGGCCACTCGCGAGGCCAAGGGGATGGAGTAGCCCAACAGCTCAACGATCTCAGTGGACTCGTGGGGCAACGCCGACGTGTTGCGCTTGCCTCGCCCTCCAAACGGGTCCTCGCTCCCGGAGGCTGCCACCAGGAAACTGCTTTCGTCATGGGAGGTGTATTCCATGATCTCGTTGCCTACACGCAACACTCCCCGCTCAGGGAAGCCCACGGCGTTGTCGACCTCGACGCGCTTCTTACCCTGACCGGCGTTGCTGCCCATGAAGGGCCCGCCCGCCCCGGGAAGATCTGCGATCAGCCTCGTGGTAAAGCGCCGCTGCCCCCGAGCAAACCCATCCACGAAGAGAGCCAATCGAGTGTCCTTGGCTCCACCAATCCAGGCGGCGACGTGGTAGGGCACCCCCGCCTCAAGGCTCAGCCCATCGTCGAAGCTGTAGCGAATCTCCCCGGCGGGAGGTAGAGAACCCTCCGGGACCCGCGCGTCGACGTCCGCAAACGAATGATCGCTGACCCGCAAGATCAACTGGCTGTCCTTAATCATCATCACGATGCGATCTTCTAGGGCGTCCGCGCCCCCATCGAAGAGCACCGTTTCGGCAGTGACGTCTTCGAGCTCGAACCAAAACTCAATGGTGAAGGGCTGCACGCGCTCGCTCAACTGCGCCACCACCGGAACCACCAACGCATGGGGATCCAGACGCAGGGGACCACTGCCCGTATACCAACCGCCAGGAGACGTCCCGGTGAGTCCCCAGGCTCCCTCGTCGAAGTGCACAACTCCAGGCAGAGCCGAGCGGACGGTCTGAGGACGAAACGAGGACAGCTCTTCATCGAGGGAGGCGCCAGGACGCCCAGCGATCAGCGTCTCCGCGCGACTGACCGGCGCAGAGCTCAAGGCCTGCTGCCCCAACAGATCAGCGAAGTCTTCAGGATTGCTGCCAGCGGCGCTCAGCCCAGGGCCTGACTGCAACAGCGAGGGGCCCGTGGTCCAGCCATCGTTCCCCTGGCCCCGAGCCCGAGCGGATTCGAAGTCCGCCTGAGTCGAGAACAACCTGGCCGACTCCCCGGACGGTGCCACGGAAAGCACTTCGCGCAAGTGAGACCGGGCTTGCTCGCGCCCATCCCGATGGTTCTCCGAACTGCCACCGGTCACCGTGAACACTCCGGCGCTGTCGTAGCAGTAGGGCGCCGTGCCGCCGACGAGCCGCGCATCGAACGGGTCCACGCCATTCCGTAGGACCAGCTCGCGATGCAGCTCAGATAACTTGCCCGCCTGCACAGACCGATCGAGCAGCTCACGCAATTCTTCATGGCTGCCCGGCTCCCCCACAGTGACCAGCGCCGCTAGAGCTTCAGCTTGGGACTTGCCAATCCGCAGACTCGAACGCCATGTGCGTCGACCCGTGAGAGCCAGCGACAACTTCCCTGGAGACAGCTCACCAGGAACGATTGCCAACTCTTCGAACAGGCGGGCCGCAGCTTCGATATCAGACGTCGAAAAGTTTCCCGCAGCGAGGTCGTCTGCTGCCATGCGCGAGAACTCGCTGGTGCCT
>JBLIMM010000090.1:0-14776 GCA_047638635.1 Pseudohongiellaceae bacterium
CTGACACTGGCCTCTCCCACCGCAACCTTTCGGGACCGCTGCCGGCGGTAGGCAAGCTCTTCTTGCGAGACACCATCGGCCAAGGCATCGCTGTCTTTGACGCCAATGGCGATGGCCAACTCGACCTGTACTTCCCTCAAGGACAGGACGGCACAGACCACGGTGGCGAGAGCGGCAACCGGCTCTACCTACGCACCCAAGACAACACCTGGAGTGAACAAGGGCAGGCCTTCGGAGTCGACGACCCAAGCTACTCCTTCGGCGCCCTGGCCTTTGACTACGACAACGACGGCGACGAAGACCTACTCGTCACCAACTTGGGGCCCAACCGCCTGCTGCGTAACGACGGTGGTCGCTTCACAGATGTCACCGAACAACACCCGGGTTTAGCGGGCGACGGAGACCATTGGTCCACTGGCGCCAGCGCAGGAGACGTGGACGGCGACGGCGATCTCGACCTTTACGTGGCCAACTACGTCGAGCAAGACATCCCCGCTCTGCAAGCCAAGGGCCAATGCATGTTCATGGGTTGCCGCGTGCCTTGCGGCCCCAATGGACTCCGCCCCCAGCCCGACCGCTTCTACCGCAACAGCGGCGCGCCCCATTACCAACTCGTCGACGCCAGCAGCGACTCAGGATTCGCCGACGTAGAAACCAGCTACGGCTTTCAGCCTACGTTTCTCGACCTGGACGACGACGGCGACCTCGACCTCTACGTCACCAACGACTCGGTGTTCAACTTTTTGTTCATCAATGACGGCGCTGGGCACTTCACCGAAGAAGCCTTGCTCGCGGGAGCCGCTTGCGGCCGTATGGGCCAACTGGAGGCAGGCATGGGCCTAGCCACGGGGCACCCAGACGGAGACGGCCTACCCGACCTCTACGTCACCAACTTCTCCAACCAGAGCAACAGTTACTACAACAACCAGACCAGCACACAAGACGAGCCCTGGTTCGATGAAGTTTCCGAGCTCGCCGGGTGTGGGCGCCCCACGTGGTTTCGGCTCTCCTGGGGGACATCGTTCGGCGACTTCGACAATGACGGCCGCCTCGATATCTTCAGCGCCAACGGCCACATCTACCATCACGTGACCGACTGCGCCCCCGACCGAATCGTCTACGAAGAACAGAACGATATGTTCCGCGGAACAGACGGTGGCTTCATCGATTGGGCCACGCGCTCTGGACCAGCCTTTGCCTCAACCGCAAGCCACCGCGGCTCTGTCACCCTCGACATGGACGGGGACGGTGACCAGGACTTGGTGATCAACCGACTCGACGACGTGCCCTTGGTGGCGCTGAACTCATCCCCCGAAGCAGGCCATTGGCTAGCCCTCGATGTGCGGCGGCGAGACAGCCCCGACGGGCCAACGCGACTTGCCCTGGGAGCACGAGTCACCGTGGGAACAGCGAACCGAAAGTTCTCAAGAGATGTCATCGCAGGCTCCAGTTTCTTGAGCAGCGAGAGCCCCCGACTGCACTTCGGACTGGGCGACGCCCAGACCATTTCAGCCCTCACGGTGCGCCTCCCCGGGCACCCAGCGACGTCTCTTGAGGGCCTTCTTGAGCCACTCTCTGCCGACAGCCTGTACACGCTCATCGTTGAGCCAGGCGGCACTCTCACGGTGATTCCTTAAGAGGTCTGAGACCATGCCACTGCTCTCTCCGTTGCGCTGGGCCGCGGTCATTCTGACCACCACCCTGCTGGTCACCGACACAGTCGAAGAGACTTTGGCCCAAGCTCGCTCGCTGCGCCGCGCAGGCCGCGATGCAGAAGCGGTGGCAACACTAGAGCAGGCGCGCCGCACCCACGGCCCGCAACAGAACATCGATGCACTCCTGGGAACGCTGCAGCTCGATCTCGGCCAAGTGGGCAAAGCTCGCGCTCTCGCGGCAGAGCTCCAACAAGAGGAACTCAGCACTTATCGAGCCGCCGTGTTTGTAGGTCGCTTTGCCGCACAAGAGGACGGAGATCTCGATCAGGCACTGGCCGCCTATCGCAGCGCCGCAAAGCTTCACGCCCGTCCCCTGCAAGCCCTCGAAGGGTTGATCGATATCTTCTTGAGCCGCGGACAGTACGGCAAAGCAGCGAAGCGTGGAGAGGCCATTCTCGAGTTCGATAAAGCGCTGGGCCGGAATTGGTTGGGCGACATTTACTTGGCCCAAGCAGACTCTATTCGTCAGGGAGGCGCAGAGATGCTGCCCTTGGCCGCGAACCGCTACCGCTTGGCGCTGCAGCAGCGCCCCACCGACCTGCTCATCGTGCGCAAGCTACTCGAAGTGCTGCTCATGTCCATTCACTTGGACGAGGCCGCAGAACTCAACGCAGCGGCCTTCGCGGCTGCGGACCATGCCGCCGAGCGACTCTTCTGGACCGGCCGCATTCACGAGAGCTCCAAGGACATAGCTGCCGCACGAAAAGCCTACCGAGACAGCTATTCCCTGCAGCCTCAAGAAGGGACAGTCAGCCTCCACTTGGCTCGGCTGGCCCTGTCTGAGGGGCAAAGCGAGACAGCCAAAACTTGGCTCACTCTCGCCACCACCGCCATGGGCGAAAGCCCTCGGAGCCTCGTGCTCATGGCTGAAGTTCAAAATGGTCTGGGGGATCCCCAGAGTGCGCTGACCTGCCTCAACCGCGCCGTAGCGAAAGACAGTGGCAATGCGGGCGCCCACTACCAACTCGCCCGTACGCTGTTACGGCTGGGACAAAGGCGCCAGGGCGCAGAGGCCATGGAGACTTTTCGCTCTCTTCAACAAGCGGCACGGCCAGTCATCGACGACGACTAACGAGAACTGCCCGTTTGCCTAGCCAAAGGGCCTAGCCGAAAATTTGCTCAGAGAGCTTGGTCAGGGCTTGCTCAGGATCAAGCTGGCGAGACCTTGCCGGTGTCAGCAAAGACGTTGGTCAACGCCAGGTAGCTTGCCGACTGGTAAGGGCTCACCCCCAGCCCGGCCGACATCTCCATGACGCGCCGCACGTTGCGATCCATCGTGGCCACCGTCTGATCTTTAGCCTCTTGAACCTTGTCCTCAGCGTCGCTGGTCATCTCGACGTGAGCCGCGATGATTCCCCCAGCGTTCACCAAGAAATCGGGCAAGACCACGACCCCTCGTTCTTGCAAGGCCTCACGACTCACCGCTTTGCAGGGACCGTTCGCCCCTTCGGCCACCATGCCAGCGGCCACCCCAGCGTCGTTGCCTGGGTGAATCACGTCGTGAACAGCGCAGGGGAAGAGCACGTCAACCGATTCGTACAGCACTTCTCCGGGAGGCCCAATATGCTCGCCGTGCTCCTTGATCAGATCGGCAGTGAGCGGCTTGTCCATGCGAGCGATGGCGTCGACAATCTCCCGGCGCGCGGCGTCACTGACGTCGTCGCCCAGACGATAGCTGCCCCCGAGCAGCTTGTCGGAAACGCTGCGCAAGACACCGCCGTATTCACCGCCAAAGTAACGCACCACTCCCGCACCCATGGCGCCGAGCCCCTGGACTGCAAAGCTGGCCCCTTCGGCGTTGCCGCCGGTCACTGCCAGCCCTGCGCGGGCGGAAGCCGCCACACCCAAGCCAGCAATGCCATGAACGTCGTAGTCGGTACCGCCGAGAGACGCTGGCTTACCAGTGAAGCGCTGGGGCATCCCCGTCGCTTCAATGAACCAATCGATGAACTCAGGACGGGCACCAAGATCGAACCCAAGCCCGCCAAAGCAACCGCCGTTCTCCGGGAACAAGGGCACGAAGCCCCGAGCAATCGCCTGATACTGCTGCTTAAACCCTGGTGAGTTCGGATTGCCCCGAATGCCCGACTTCGCTCCCCCGAGGGGCAAACCCGCTGCCGCGTTCTTCAGCGACATGGTACGAGCCAACATACCCACCTCTTCGATGGTCACTGTGGGTGTCACGCGGCAGCCGCCTTTGGCCATGCCGGACACCGGCGAAACGTTCCAGACGACGACGTAGCCCTCGACGCCCAAAGCACGATCTCGCACTGTGTATTCCACAGCGGGCTTCATGCGACCGAAGTCGAGGGTGTACTGGTGCAGCCGCGTGAAGAACTCTTCCTTGGTGGCAGGTGCGTCGTGCATGGGTCGAGTGTCTGAGGGGTGTCAGTCGAGTCAGTTTTGGAGCAAAACGGGACGGTACCACGCTGCCCCGAGCTGACCAAAAAAGCCACCGGCCGACTCCAAAGGAATCGGCCGGGGGAGCTCGCCGCTGCCAAAGCAGCAGGTCACAAAAGTGCCCTCAGGGAGTGATCAGCTGCAAGCCGTTGGTCGCCGACGCGCCTGCTGGACCACCCGCATCCGGGAACCACCCTTGCGCCCAAATGGACGTACCGGTAGGCAGGCCAGGGGGCATCACTGCGGGGAAGTCCACAGAGGCAAACACCTGGGGCGGCGTGGGGAAGTTGATCTGGAAAGTCACACCGGGGACCAGCACACCGCCCTTGAACGGAGCAAAGATCGAGCTCAGGTCAAAGAAGAAGAAGCCCGAGGTGCTGATGGGCATACCGGTGAAGCTCAGGCTGAACGCGCCGTTGGCCGCCAAGGACCCGGTCCCCGTGAGGGAGGGAGCAAAGAAGCCCGTGAGGTTGTTGCCCACATCCACGAACTGACCAATGCCACCGACATCTTCGCTGCAGGCCCGAATGACCCAGTTGCCATTAAAGAACAGCGGGCACAGGGGAAAGCCTGACACCGTGGCGGTACCAGCATCGCGCCAACCTTGACCCTGAAGATCAATCAGCGAAGTTTGGGGGACAGTCTGACAGCCACCACCCCCGGAAACGTCCGTGAAGTAGTTGGCGGGATGCCCGCCGGCACAGCTGCCGTTGGGGTTGATGTTCGAGCGGAAAGCCACAACGAAGGCGTTGGTGCCATCACCCACCTCGACATTGAAGCCAGACAGGTCCACTTCGTTGATGCCATGGCTGAACACCTGTGCGTCAGCGGCAGTGTCATCATTGAGGTCGAAGACCTTCGGGCCCAGAGTGGGGATTCCACCGCTCCAGCTAATACCGTCGTAGATCTCTACGTTCGCCGTGGCGTTAAACCCGCCCGCGCCGGACACCTGGCCAAAGCCCACGGACACCTTGTTCAGCTTCTGCTTCGGTGAACCGCCGGGGAGGTAGAAAACCTGCGCAAGAGCCTCGCCCTCGCACAAACCCTGAATGATGGAGACCGTCAAGGAACCCGCGGGGACTTGGGGCAAGTTGTCGTTCTGCCAGAAGTTGTCCGCAGGGTTATCGCAAACCTGAGCGGCGCTAGAAGCTGACAACAGCGCTGCGGTGGCCACGCCGGAAATCAGCAACGAAGAGAGGGAACGGGACGCCATCGAGGGTTCTCCTAACGTATCGCGAGCCACCGTCCAGGGCGCAGGAACCCTGTAGTACCGGTCGACCGATCTGGCGGGCAGGATACACCAGCTCCGCCATATGGGTGGTACTCACCGCCACAGGCCAGTGCTCGACCAGCGCCCGCCGCCAGTGTCCAATAGCTCACTTCTGCCCTGCGATCGCCTTTGAAAGCGAGTTCCCCCGTGAAGAACCGTCTGCTCGAGATTCTCAATGCCGAGACAAGCCCCCTGCGGGACCTCTCGCTCAAGGATGCCTGCGACGGGGCCAGCACGGCCCAACTCCTCGACGCCTGCGCAACCTTAGACAGCGCATGGCGCCACGAAGAAAATCTGTATCGCAGGGTGCGCACCTTGCTGTTTCTCTCCTCTATGCAGCGCTTCTCTCTTCCGGCGAGCTGTGGCTTGCCGGCCCAGGGCACCATGCCTTCCCAGGCTGTTGAGCTGCTGAATCAGCGGCGGTTTGCGGACAGCATCGACTGCTGCCTCGCACATCAACTCAGGGACGGACCCAGCGAAGCTCTGGGTTCGATTCTGGCCGCCGCCTATCGCGCCCTGGCCTTCGACACCTTGGCCCAGCAAGTCCGCAACAGCGTGCAATCTGTCGCGGGCAATCGCTGGATGTTCGAGCACTCCGACGGGAGGACCCACCCCCACGCAGTGCGCCCCGAGTTGCTCCAGGGCTCCCGGCTCATCGAGTCCACCCCGGTGCGCATGGACTTCTCTCACAGCGCTTGGAGCGACATTTTCTTCCTGGCCATGGACGCCCCGGAAGCGGCGAGAGTGCTCAATGTGTCCATCGACCTTGCGGTCCGCCGCCCGACAGGCAACGGCGAGACACCGACGCCGCCCCCGAGCCCTCCCATCGAGGTCACCCTGGCGGTGATCGACAGCCCCTGCGTGCGACTGATCAGCGTCGATCTGGGCGGCCTGGCCGAACTCACCACGATCCCCCACGTTTTCGATTTCGCCGCCGATCACTTGGGCCTGCTCCGGGCTGGTCTCGTCGCCGGGGGCTTGGTCCCCCCTGGACTGGAAGGCCAGCACGGGTCACTCGCCCCCTTGCTGCAAAGCCTCTTGGGTCCCGGCCGCGGCTTGCAGCTGAGCACCCACGTTCACGGCATCCCCAAGGGTTCGCGGTTGGCCGTGTCGACCAACTTGCTCGCGGGCATCATCGCAGCGGTGATGCGCGCCACGGGGCAGACCGACGCGCTCTGTGGCCCCTTGACTGAAGACGAGCGGCGGCTCATTTGCGCCCGGGCGATTCTGGGCGAGTGGCTCGGGGGATCGGGCGGCGGCTGGCAAGACTCGGGAGGACTCTGGCCGGGGATTAAGCTCATCACCGGCGCCCTCGCCGTCCCGGGCGACCCTGAATGGGGAGTGAGTCGCGGCAGGCTACTGCCGCAGCACCGGCTGCTCGGCAAGGACGACTGTCCAGCGGACATCGCAGAGCAGCTCAGCGCTAGCCTGGTGCTGGCCCACGGGGGGCTGGCCCAAGACGTGGGTCCCGTTCTCGAGCTGGTCACCGAGAAGTACTTGCTGCGCGAACCCGTCCCCACCGCCGCGCGACAAGTGGCTGGCCGGTTGTTCGAGCAGATCACCGAGGCCTTGGCTTGCGGCGACATCGCGGCCATCGGGCAGGCCACTCACCAGACCTATCACGAGCCCCTGCAGGCGATCATTCCCTGGGCAGCCAACGCCTACACCGAAGCTGTCATCGAGCAACTGAGCGAACACTTCGGCCAGGACTTCTGGGGCTTCTGGATGCTCGGCGGCATGGCGGGTGGCGGCATGGGTTTTCTGTTCGATCCGGCGGTCAAAGCACGAGCCCAACAGGTCACTCTTGATGTGCTCACTGCGGCGGCAGCTGCCATGCAATACGAGCAGCCCTTTGCCATGAAGCCCGTGGTCTACGACTTCGCCGTGAACACTCGCGGTAGCTGGGCTCGCCTTGAAAAGAGCGCAGGCCCAGCTCAAGACACAAGGCAAAGCCCCACGCCTCCGAGCACACCCTCCCAAGGCCTCGACGAGGTGCTCGCGGGACTCTCATTCGACCGCGAGGCTCACGACGCCTTGCGCGTCTCCCTGCGCGGTGGACACATCGGCTTGGCAAAGAACCGCCTGCCCCCCGACACAGTGGTGACCGACGTTGAGCCCGGGGATGTGGACCTCCAGCAGCAGATCACCCCAGCCCATCGAGCTCGGGGCGCCGAGGCTCTCTCCCGGGGAGAAGTGGCCGTGGTCACCTTAGCTGGTGGCCTGGGCTCCCGCTGGACCCGAGGCGCCGGTGTCGTGAAGGCACTCAATCCTTTCTGGCCGCGGGACGGTGCCTGGCGCAGTTTTCTCGATGTCCATAGAGCCAAATGCCGTCGTGCGGAGAATCTCTGGGGACAAGCGCCGACCCACGTGATCACCACTAGCTGGTTGACCCACGAGCCCATCAACCGCTGGTGCGCTGCCGCAACCGGCGCCCAGCGCCCGCTCTTGTCCCCTGGGCGAGGGGTCGGGCTGCGCATGGTTCCCACTCTTGCCGACCTCTCCTTTCTGTGGCACGAAAGTGGCCGGCAGCTGCAAGACGAACGGACCGAGAAAGTGGGTGCCAGTCTCAGAGAGGCGCTCTCCGCCTGGGCTGTTCAATGCGGCGAAGCTAGCGACTACACAGACAACCTGCCCGAGCAATGCCTCCATCCTTTGGGTCACGGACACGAGCTGGCTAGCTTGGTGCTCAACGGCACCCTGCGCCAACTCATTCACGAGCGCCCGCAGCTCACGACTCTGCTCTTGCACAACGTGGACACCCTGGGCGTCGACCTCGACGAGGGCCTCCTCGGGCGGCATCTCTCAACGGGTCCAGGGCTCACCTTCGAAGTGGTCCCGCGGCGTTTTGAAGATCGTGGCGGCGGCCTGGCCCGGGTCAACGGTCAGTTGCGGCTGATCGAGTCCATCGCCCTGCCCGACGAGTCCGTGGAGTGGCGTTTAAGCTGGTACAACTCGCTCAGCACTTGGATCGACATTGATCATTGGCTCAAGGCGATGAATCTCGACCGCAAGGCGCTCGAAGACGAACATCGAGTTGCCGAGGCGGTCGGGCTATTCGTTGAACAGCTGCCGGTTTACGTCACGCTCAAAGACGTCAAGCAACGTTGGGGACACGGTCACGAAGACGTGTTCCTGGTGAGTCAGTGGGAGCGTTTGTGGGGCGATGTAAGCACCTTGCCCGGCGTGCGTTGTTCCTACGCCGCCGTCCCTCTGTCCAGGGGGCGACAGCTGAAAGACCCAGCCCAGCTCGACACTTGGCTCCATGACGGGTCAGCGGACTCTGTCGCAGCACTGTGCGATTGGCCCGAGGTGAAGCACCGTCGTAGCTAAAGCGCGAAGGCTGCGCTCAGGGGTTCTCCGTGAACCAATCTGCGATGCCATTCCCCAGCATGGCCTGGCCCATGTCATTGGGGTGCTGATCCGTGGGATGAACCCACAGCTCACGCTCGGCACGCCCCATAAAAGGCGCTGCGAGGTCGAGCGTCTCTATGCCCAGTTCTGCGAACCGTTCTGCGGCCAAGACATGCAACGGAGCGAAGGGGTAGTCGCTGTCCAGTCGTGACAACATGGGAAACACTGCCACCACAAGGCGTATCCCCCGGGCCTGGGTGAGGGTCTGCATCTTCTGCAGAGCCGAGACTGAGTCTTCCCACTGCGCCGGGTCTTTCTCGATCACCTTGCCGAAGTCAAAGCGCTTGCCGTGCGGATCAGCGACCGTAGATTCAACGACCCCTCGAATGCGTCGCTGTTCTGACAAGCGTTGATAGGTGTTCCACAACTCCAACGGGCTCTCGAGATTCGCTCCCTCCTTGAAGTAGTAGGCCATCATGGGGATGTCCCCCATGTCGTTGAGGCACAAGCCAATGATGACCACATCAGGATCAAGGGTCAGGCCCTTCTGCCCTAACCACGGAGCGTAATACGGCGGGGCATGGCCACAGGCGAAACCGCCGTTGATCACCTGCACCGGGGTGCCCCGATCTGACTCCAGCCGACGTTGCAGGACTTCGGTCCACAGGTCGGGTTGCTGCACACCAAGCCCGAAGGTGAACGAGTCTCCGATGGCGAGCACACGCAGCTCACCGGCGGGTTTCTCCAGGGTGAACTCCTCGTCGCGAAAGCCCAGGGAGTTCATGCGGTATTCCACGCAGCCGTCGCCGTCGAAGTAGTCCCAGCGAGGGCTGTCGTAGCAGCCGCGCACCACCATGTGGGGCTGTAGATTGGTGAGCATCACCTGCCCATCGTCGGTCACCCCTGATTCGCGAAAGTAGCCAATCACATCTGCGAGCGGCCGCACGTTCCCTTCGAGATCGCGCAAGACGGGCTTATCCCAAAGCCCCGGCCGGATCATGCGCACTCCCACTTCGGCGAGACCCAAGCAGGCCACAGAGACCGCCAGGGCCAGGGAGGGGCCGGCCCACCAACGAGAACGTCTCGGCTCACTCATGGCAACGGTAATCCCATCGCAGCCGCGGCCTCTTCGAGACTCAACATGGGGTGGGTGTTCAAGATCGACTTGGGCAGGTTGTCGCCCCATCGGCCGCCGTACCGATCGACCAGCGCTTGGGCTGCTTCCAGATCAGCGGGGCCCAGTGTGTCCGCCAGTGCATTGAGCCGTTCGACCGCTGCGCAGTACGGCCCCCAGAGTGCGTGGACCGCCTCGACCTGCTGCGGATCCGCCAGAGCATCCAGAGGGGTCGCGCCACCCAAGATGCCCAAGCCCAGCCGGGGCCAGGCACGCAACTGCAAGGCGTAGAGCATCAACGACATGGCCGCCTTGTCGCTCTGCAGCTGTTGGCTGTCTCGTTGAAGAGCTGGCGGGTCGAACCAAACCGGCGTGGACCAAGCCACTTGGCCATCGACCTGGCGCACGCGCAACTGATAGTAAGTGCCCGCCGTGGCCGGCTGAGAATCGCGCCAGGACACCTCGGCACCACGCCCCTTGAGCGCTGCGCGATGCACAATGTCTGCGCCCCGGAACACAGCCACCTCCAGCAAATCGCTCTCGCCCAAGACCCGACCTTCTATATTAGGCGGCCGGGAACCCGGCGAAATCGTCGAACCCATCTGGGCACCGTCGACTCCAAACGAGAGGGCGATCCGCGCGCCAGTGGTGCCCCAGGTGCGCCGGGCCCGCAGTGCATCGACGAGGCCTTGGGCAGTCACCGACTCGACCAGCAGGGCAGCCAAGCCCCCGTCACCAGCGAAACCGTAGTGGGTATCGCTGGAGGCCAAGACGCCGAAGACTCGCCCGGACTCCAAGCCCCCCCGCACCGAACTGGCGTGGCCTTGGGTCTCCCCCATACGCTGGTTGCGATTGAGATCGACGTCCCGTTCGCCGCTGAACACACCGTGGACCGAAGAGATCTCGGTGGCTGGTAAATACATCGGGTCTTCCGGCGCCTCCTTCCAGTAGTCAGCAGCCGCGCCGAAGTGGTGACGGATGACCACGTGCTCTTCGCCGTCCGTCTTCAAGACGTCGAGCAAGCGCTGGGGTGTGAACGCCGAGAGGTCGCACAGCCCGCTGTAGTCGTCGTAGGGCGAGCGGTGTAAAGCTCCCCGATCATGGGGGAAGTAAACGTTGTAGTGGCCATCCCAGTGCATGGGGTAGGTCACCTCGTAGCCGGGCAGAGTGACGAAGCGCTCATCGATGGCGTACTCGCTGCACAGGGCGTTGAGTCGCGGCCAACGGTCTTCTTGTCGGCTCAGCACTTCACCGTGATCGGACATGGCAACAAAGTCGAGATCGAGAACATCTCTGGCGTAGCTGAGCAACTCTTCGGGACTACTGCTGCCGTCGGAGAGCACAGAATGCGTGTGAAAGTCACCCCAAAGAATCGTGTAGCCACTGCCGTCAAGGGACGGGCGAGCAAAACGCGGGGCACCGGCAGCAGCGCTCTCCACCAACAACTCTGGGTCTACCGCGTTGTCTGGCCCACGAATACTACGCACCTTGACCCCTGGACCCGACTTCGCAGGATCGGCGAAGGTGTTCTTACTCAGCTGGTTGCCGCGACTTTCCACCAGACGAATCGCATCACGGGCTTGGGCAGCGAAAGTGTTCTCAGTGATGGTGTTGTGGTCTGAGTCAGACATCAGCACCAAGCCGTGGCCCCCACCAGCCACAAAGTGGTTCCCGGTGATCTGGTTGTTCGAAGCCCGTCTGAGCAGAGCCCCCTCTCGCCGACAGTCGACGAAGGTGTTGGCTCGGACCTGGTTGCCGTCCACAGCGACTCGCGCGTCCAGAGACGCGGAGTCAACGAACGTCGTTTCGTGGGTAAAGGCGCGGTCCATGCCCAGGGGTGAGACGCCCAGGAGCAGGCCCCGGTCGCAGCGGGTGAAGCTGTTGTGAGCGATCACGTTGTTCTGGGTCTGAATGGACAGTCCCACGAAGGCATCTTCGAAACGATTGCCCCGCACCTCGGTGCCGGTCGACAGCGAGTGCACCACCATGGCCGTCCAGCCGCAGCGGCGCAGAGTGTTGTCGATCACCCGACAACCGGGGCTGCGTTCGATGCGCACGGGAGCCGAGCCCCCAGACTCCACCAGATTGCGCAGCAGCAGGTTTTCGCCACCTCCCGAGACATCCATCGCCACCGTGCTGAACAGAAAACGGTTGTCCTCGAGACGAGTTCCCCGAGACTCCCGCACCTCGACCCCCGCGGCCATGCGGCCAAATTCGCAACCCGCCACCAGAACATTTTCAGCCCCTAGCACGGTGATCGCAGCCTCCGAACCAGCCTGCCGAAACAACAAACCCTCGACGGATGCACCGTCGGCAGTCACCACGATGCGGCCACGAAAACCGGGCAGCTCACCGCTGCCCACCCCGAGCAAGCGCACCGAGCGCTCCACCCGCAGCTCGCCGGAATACTCCCCAGCGGGCAGGATAATCGTGTCACCGTCCAGGGCGGCCGCCAGGGCTTCTGGGAGATTCCCGTGCACTGGCCCCGCTTCGAAGACGTCCTGCGAGGGCAACGCTCGCGGGATCGAGCGGATGTAGTGCGTCGTGCCAGCAAACGCCATCGCCGACCAAGAGGTCAAGAGAGCGGTTGCGAGTAAGAAAGTCAGAGAAGGCATGGGCAGCGTTTCGGAGGCCAGAGGCGATACCTTCAGAGTCTATCTGTCCCTTTCCCAAAGGCCGCCCACGAATACTCCATGAAGCGGCATGCCTCAAAAAATGCAGCCGCAGCGGTCTACAGATTGGCTTCAGTCTGAGTCATCGCGTGGACGACTCACGCAGGCGCCGGTAGACTCCAGCTCTCTCCCTCGCAGACGATCTCCTATGCGCGTACAACTCATTCATCCGCCGGCCTTCCTGAACCCCACGGCGCTCACGGCCCTGCGGCCTAGTTTACCGCTGGGGTTGGCCTACATCGCCGGCTCCGCCCGAGCAGCCGGCCACGACGTGTCGATCATCGATGCGGTGGGAGATGATCCCAACCTGATCGTGCGCATTGGCAAAGTGGCTCAGCTGGGCACGCCCGTGGACGGCATCGTCGCAGCCATCGCCCCAGAGACTCAGGTGATCGGCGTTTCCGCCATGTTCACCTACCAATGGTTCGTGGTCCGTGAACTCATCCAGGCCATCAAGGCGGCTCGCCCTGACGTGTTAGTCGTGGGCGGCGGAGAGCATTTCACCGGTCTCCCCGCAGTGAGCCTGGAGCAGTCTCCTGTAGACATCCTGGTCATCGGCGAAGGCGAAGAGATCTTCGTCGACTTGCTCAAGCGCTACGAAGCTTGGCACGCAGACCACCAGCACGACCTCAGCAACATTGGCGCCTCGGTGTGTGACTGGGCCGAAGGCTTAGCCGGGACCGTGTACCGCCGGGACGACGAGATCGTCCCAGAAGAACGGCGCGCACGGATTCTCGACGTGGACAATATCCCAGCTCCGGCATGGGAGTTGTTCGACGTCAAGGGCTACGACGAAAACCGGCTGATCAACGGCGTACGCAGCGGGCGGACCATGCCCGTGCTGGCGACCCGTGGCTGCCCATACCGCTGCCGCTACTGCAGCTCGGCCAACGCCTGGACCACCAAGTGGGTCGCCCGCGAACCCAAGCAAGTAGTCGACGAAATCGAAGGCTACGTCGAGACCTACGGCGCCACGAACTTCCCCTTTCAAGATCTCACCGCCATTCTCAAGCGGGATTGGATCCTTGATTTCTGCAACGAGCTCATCGACCGCGATCTGAAGATCACCTGGCAGCTGCCCACGGGCACCCGCTGCGAAGTGATCGACGACGAAGTCGCAGCCCTGCTGCGGCGCTCAGGTTCTATGCAGCTGAACTTCGCTCCAGAGTCAGGCAGCGAAGAAGTGCGCAAGAAGATCGCCAAGCAGATGAAAGAGGAGAGCCTGTTCAACGCGGTGAAAGCCGCCGTGGGCCAAGGCATCAACGTCACCTGCTTCTTCGTGCTCGGGTTCCCCCGAGATAACGTGGAAGCCTATCGGGACACGGCTCGTTGGGCCGCGCGCCTGGCCAAGCTCGGCGTGGATGACGCGGCCGTGGGTTTCTTCTTTCCTATCCCGGGAACGTCGTTCTTTAAAGAGCTCGAAGATGAGGGGCGCGCTGAGCTTGACGAGAATCTGATCTTGGCGCCGATCTTCGTCCACGATCGCTGGCTCACAGAGAATCGCAACTACAGCGTCACCCTGTCGGCAGCCACCCTGACCTACTGGCGCTATCGCATCGTCTGGGCCTTCTATTCTCGCGCAGTCATCTTCAACCCCAAACGCTGGCTGCGTATCGTGCGCAACTTCTACAGCGGCCGCGAAGACAGCAAGTTCGATTCGTTTCTGCAGATTCTGAAAGAACGATTCATCACCAAGCGCGCCGCCAAGGTGTCCACACCTCCGGGCAACTCTCGGTAACGTTTGCAGCAGTCCCCTCAGCAAAAGCGTGTCGTGCTGAGGGGAATCCCAGAGCTGCCCTTGACCCTTCCCAGCGGGGACACGTAGGGTCGATCTCCTGGTGACTGAGGGCTCACCCGGCCGGGCCGCCCCCTGTCACTTGGAGATCTGCGGATGTTCCGTCTCGTCGCCTGTCTGATCTTGTTGTGCAGTTGTCTGTCCCCAGCTGTGAAATCCCAGCTTCCCGCCCATCTTGTAGAAGGGCAGCAGCAGTTGCTCGCGGGCAAGTTTGATGAAGCCGCCACCGCGTTTGCCGCGATCACCGACGCGCACCCCAACGACGGGCAAGCCTGGATGCTCTATGGCTTTGCACTCCACGCCGGGGGCATGCTCGAAGAGGCTCTGGTGGTTCACGAGAAGGCAGCGAACTTCTCGGTCGTCGCCGCAATCGCTAGCGACAACGCCGCCTGCGCAGCAGCCCTTCTAGGACGGCTCGACGAGTCCATTGGCTGGCTGACCAATGCCTGCAACAAGGGA
>JBLIMM010000091.1:0-14696 GCA_047638635.1 Pseudohongiellaceae bacterium
CTGATCAGCGCTCGCGTCCCGACGCACCACCAACGGCCCGTCGGGTAGCTCGTCCACCACATGCATGACGCCGTTCATGCGCACCCAGTGACCGGGGAACGTGCACAAGAAGGGGTAGTCGTCAGCGGCATCCGGCGCGTCAAACTCCAGCCATTCCTCCTGGCCGGGCTGCAGCAGACCGGAGGACAGCAGCACCTCGGGTAGGTCGGGCACGAAGGCTCGCTCCCAGGCGTCGGCGTCTCGGGCCATGGCCTCCCCCGCCTGGCCTACGGTTGCCAACGAACCCGGCGCGGACAGGAGCAGGTTGTGGGGCATGATGTCCACGTTGTCGAAGAGCAGCTTCACCGGGCGGCCGGCCTGCACGGTGAACTCGGCCACGTCGTAGGTGAGGCTGTGGAGCACCGGGCGAATCACAACGATCTGCGGGCCGAGGCTGCGGCGGGTGCGGGACAGCTCGTCGCCCAAGGCACCGTCGAGGCCCTGGCCTACGTGGTCGGCCAGAGCTAACAGGCGCCGGCCGCTGGGTGTGAGAAACGCTGCCCCTGGCTCGCTAGCCATCAACGCCAGCAGCCGGCGAGCTGCGTCTTCACGATCGCCCCCGCCCCACCGCGCAACGGGGATCGCGGAGAGGGCTGCCACGGCATCGCCGCGGAGCTCTACGTCATCGAAGGCAGCCAAGAGGTGCGTCACGGCCTCGTCCTGGCGCACGCCGAGTCCGCCTAGGCAAGACACCGCGGCGCGGCGCAGGGCCAGCTCAGGAGCAATGAGGATCAGCTCGAGGGGTTCGGCTTGGGCTGGCTGAGGAGCGCTGCGATAGGTGGCCCGACCATCCTCGCCCAGGATGGTGAGCACGAAGCCGTCGAGGCGCGCCATGAGGCCGTCGCTGTCCGTGCGGTTCCAGACCACGATGCGGTCCATGGACACCTCGCCCGGTAGCGAGAGCTTCCACCAAGGGTCTGCTTGGTTCTCCATGGTGTGGGTCTGGGCGCCGTCGCCCCAGAGGCCGCTGGTGATGCCGTCGAGGGCCCGCTCGGGAGCGCCTCCCCAGTTGACGCTCGACTGGCTGGCGTAGCCCGTGGGCGCCACGTTGTCTGCGCCGGAGAAGACCTGCACTTCGGCCAGGGTCAAAGTGCGGGAGGCGCCCGGCAACTCGATGCGCACTGTGCTGCCCGTGATCCCCGGCCGTCCCGCGGCTTCGGTGGCGAGAGGCTCGGGTAACTCTCGCAACAGCTCGACCACCTTGGGGAACAGCTCGGCGGCGATGGCGTCGTCGCCCACCATGGGCCCCGCATCGAGCAGGGCAGTGAGGGCAGCCAACGATTCGCTGGCGGTGGCCCAGGCTCGCTCCGCCGTACCCTCCGAGCGCATCTTCGCAGCCACGGCGAGGCGCCGGGTGGAGCCACGATGGCCTGTGGCGGCGAGCTTGCCCAAATGCACGGGCAGGGAACGGGTCACCGCCTTGGGCATCTTCGCGAGCACGTCGAACAAGCCGATCAACAGATGGTCCGCGTGTCCGTCGTCCCTTGCGTCGGCCCTGCCGATGGCGTCGAGCAGCTCAAGCACCGGGGCGCTCCCGTGCAGCTCAGCCAAGCCCGAGAGCGCCTCGGCGTAGGCAGCCGTGGGCAGCCCGTGGCGGGACAGCACTTCGCGATACAGAGGCCCGCTGGGGTGCACGGCCAGCAGGTCGTCGCTGTCGAGGCGAGCGAGAGCGTACGACAGTCCCAGAGGATCATCCGCAGCAAAGGGATCGCCCCCACCCAAGGCCGACTTCCACACCGGCGCCAAGGTGGCCAGGGTCTCCTTCAGGGCGTAGTCGAGAAAGCGGTCACCGGGCTGAGAGAGCGCCAACAAGGCCAGCTCGGCGGCGCGGTGCTCGCTGAACTCGCTCAGGGCTACCACCGCTTCGAGGCGCACTCGCGGGTGTTCGTCCGTGACGGCGGCGGCCAACAGATCGAGCGGGTCGGTGACGTCCCGGCGCATCCAACGCAGCACTCGGGTGGCGGCGGCTCGGGCACGGGGCTCTGGTGAGGACAGCACCCGTTCGAGCAACCCCTGGTCGACCGCGCCGTGCTGCTGCAGCACCCACAGGGCTTCGAGCAGGGCGTGCTCGTGAGCCTCGTCGAAACCGGCAGGGTCGTCTGTGCGCTCTGCAATCGCTCCCATCGCCGCGCCGGGCGCCATGGCCATGTCGCTCGCGGCCGCCGCTGCTGTTCCATGCAGGGCACTGACCCAACGATCGACTGCTGCCAACACGTCGGCGCTGTCTCGCCCGCTCAGCTCGATGCGCACACGGTAGCGCACACGATCGTCGTCGCTGCGCAAGAGCCCCAGCAGCTCGTCGATGGGTCGGCCGGCGATGGGCACGGGCTGCAGCAGCTCACGACCGCTGGAGGTCACGCGGTAGACGCGCCCATGCTCACGGTCGCGGCTGGGGTCACGGAGATGGTGCTGCATGTGCCCGATGATCGGGTTCTGCCAGTCGAGGAAGTACACCGCGCCGTCCGGTCCCATCTCGATGTCGACGGGACGAAACGAGGGGTCGCTGCTGTGCACCAGGGGCTCGACCTCGGTGGCAGAGAACCCGGACCCATCGTCGTGGATCTGGTACTGAAAGATGCCCTGGAAGCCGATCACATTGGCGATCAGGTAGTTGCCCTGGTTCTCCTCCGGGAAGTGCCCGCTGGAGAGAATCTCCGTGGCAGCGCTGGGCCGGCTGCGCTGCTGAAAGAAGGGGAAGTACCCGCCGTGCCCACGGCCCTGTTCGACGTAGCCGCTGAAGGGCAAGGCGTAGTAGTTCACGTTGCCCGTGCCGTCGGTGACGAAGTCTTGTCCCCAGGCATCAAAGACGTGGCCGTGAGGGTTGGCGAAGCCGTAGGGCACGTAGCGTTGCGCCCGCCAGGTGCGGGGCTCGAAGCGCCACACGCAGCCGTTGTTGTTGCGCACCGGCCCGTAGATCGTCTCGACCTGGCTCTGGTGAAAGGTGCCCTCCTGAAAGTAGAGCGCGCCGTCCGGACCCAGCACGAAGCTGTTGGCCGAGTGATGGGTGTCCCCCGAGCTGAGGCCTGACAGCACCCGCTCGCGGACGTCCGCCACCCCGTCGCCGGTGGTGTCCTTCAAGAAGAGGATGTCTGGGGGGTTGGCCACCAGCACGCCGCCGTTCCAGAACTCGAAGCCCGTGGGGTTGTGCAGGTCGTCGGCGAAGGCCTCGCAGGTGTCCGCTGACCCGTCGCCGTCCGTGTCGGTCAAGATCAGCAGGCCGTCGTTCATGGGCTGCCCCGGTGCCCAGTGAGGGTAGGTCGCCCAGGTCGCCACCCAGAGCCGGCCCTGGGTGTCGAAGGACATCTGCACCGGATTGACCAGGGCCGGGAAGCGCGCTTCGTCTGCGAACAGCTGCACCTCCATCCCCGGTGCGGCGGTCATGGCGGCCAACGCTTCTTCCCCTGAAGAAAACGGGTAGGCGCCGTCGGCCAAGGGGCCAGGGCGATTGGTCGCGACCTCAAGAGGCGCAGGCACGGGCAGAGGTTCGGGCGCAGCGTCTCCCCGAGCCGAGGCCTGGATGTCCCGATCGAGGTTCGCCACGAGGGCGTCGATCTCGACCAGTTCGTGCTGCAAAACATCGAAGTTCGTCACTCCGTCGTAGGTCAACGACGAGCGACCGCCGTAGACGTTGTAGCCGTCCGTGGCCCGGTAGCGGTTGAACCAGAGCAGGTTCTTCTGGAGTACCAAATCCCGCAGTGACTCATGGGCCGCCAGGGTCGCTTCGCTCTCGGCCAGCTCTCCCAGCAAGGCGTCGGCGATGATCCCCGAGGCGACCTTGTTGCCTGGCTCGGTCAAGTGCATGCCGTTGAGGGTCTGTGGCGCGTCACCGGGCGCGGCGACCTTTGCACGCCAGTCATTCAGAGCAGAGAACAGATCCACGAAGGGCACACCGTGCTGAGCCGCCACGTCTGCCATGGCCAGAGCGTAGGGCTGCAGTCGGCGGTTCTCAGTGTCTGCCGCCGGTAGTAACAGGTCGCCCATGTCTTCGAAGGGCAGCGGTGAGAAGAGCACCAGTCGGGGCGTGGCCTCGCCGTGGTAACGCTGCGCCCGGGTGTGCTCGATGAACTCTTTCAGGTCACGGCGAAAGTCAGCCAAACCCTCAGCGCCAGCGAACGATTCGTTGAAGCCGAAGAAGGCGAAGATCACATCGGCGTCGATGCGCGCGAGGTGCTCATCCCAGGTGCCGAAGCCCGACGTGCGCTGCTGGATGGTCAGCTCGTCCGCAGAGAAGCCCAGGTTGCGAAAAGTCAGCCCGAGGTTCGGCAGGCGGCGCTGAAACCGGGTCTCGAGCCAGCCGTGGTGCTGCATGCGCTCGGCCAGGCTGCCGCCCAACAGGGCGATGGTGTCCCCGGCTTGCAACTCCAAGACGGCAGACGTCTCGTGAGCCTCGGCCTGCTGTGACAGGGCTGTCGCACCCATGCACAAGAGGGAGCACAGAGAGACAGCGAACAAGGCGAGGCGTGAAGTCTTCATAAAGACGCTGTCCGGCGAGCTGGGGGTGGCTACCGCAGAGCCTACCAGTCGGCAAGACAGCTCACAGATTCGGCGTTGCCCCGAAAGCGGCTCGCCACGGGCCCAGGCAGGGTGGCCCTTTGCGCCAGACGGCAGCCCCTCAGAGAACGAACCGCAGCATGGCCGACGAGGGGATGATCGTTGTCGACGGCCGCACGACCCAGAAGAAGTCGACGAACAGTCCCGAGATCACGCCAAGGCTCGGCGCTGTGAAAGAGACATCCCGAAAATCAAAGGGCACCGAGCCGTCGAGCAGCTCTGAGTAGAACGGCACGGGAAATAGGAAGTAGCCCCCACCTATGCCCGGCGTGCCGGCCCACATCTCGGCGAAGGCCGGGGGGAAGGTCGGCCCAGTGGGCAGCCCGGTGACGGTCATGGTGATGGTCGGACCGAGGGCGCCTGAATCGCGATAGACCCCAGAGCCCAAGATTTTCAGGGGCGTGATCATCGCGACGGGCGAGCCATAGGAAACCGCCGCAGAGAAGGGCTCCTGCTTGCCTGGATCGACGGTGCAAACCCCGTCGACATCGCCGTCTGTGCCCACCCGCGTGCGCGAGGCCATAGACGAGGAACCGGCGCCTCCCGTGACGTACACGCCGGTGGAGGTTCCGCTGGTGTAGCCGCCCCAGGGAGGCTCAGGGGCACGGGCGCTGTCAGGACAGGGCCAGCTAGCGATCTGCAGTTGCTCGGCCAAGGTCGAGGTCGCCGTCTTGGCAATGGAAAAGAGCAACAGGCACTTGGGTTGATCCACCGCCAGGGCATCGATGTCGTCTTCGATGTCGAGGCCCAGTGCACCGTAGGGCAGGTGCACCACGGGCGTGGACCAGGCCCCCGCCAGCTTCATCCAAGTGGTCCTGAGAATGGTCGCCGAGCTGGGGCTCGAGCCCGCGAACCAAACCGGCGGCACCGAACTCAAGCCGCCGCCCGAAGGGAAGACCGCCTCATGGGAAACCGAGAAGAACACCGTGGGTTCGTCGGGCAGAAACGGGCGCACGGGCGGCCCCGCCTCGTAGAGCGGCGTGTAGAAATCGAGGGCAGAGATCTCACCGGGTGAGACACCGGTAAACAGGTCCATCTCCGTGGAGTCCTGTCCTCGCTGGGGACGATCTTGCGGGTAGCAAGGAAACACCGACGGGGGCAGGAAGGACCCGGGAACCATGAGCGTGAACAGGTCTGCAGCCGCTCCCCCGGGCCCGGCGACCTCTGCGGCGATCAGGCTGCCCGTCGCGCCGATCGTGGCTCGGCTGACCGAAAACTCCACGGCCCCCCAGGCTCCCGGCGGCACGGCCACGCTGGAGAAGCCACCGACGGGGATTGTGGCCAAGACGAGATCCAAACCCACGGAGTAGGCGTTGACCTCGAACGTGGGCGGCGCCACGCCACCCCCGAACAACATGGCCGTGGTGAAGACCGGTTCGAGCGCCCCTGCGGGCAGCAGCTCCGGGCCGTAGGGCTTGAAGCCCGCGGTCTTGCGATGAAACACGTCAGTAGCCAGGATCCCCGATGACGACTCGGTGGCAGGGCCCACGAGGATGAACGCCGGGGGAGCAACCAACGGGCCGTCAGACTGGGCTCGCAAGCCAGGGGCGCAGAGCCCCAAGATCAACAGAACGGTCAGGGAGAGATGCATAGCAAGACAACCAGAGCAGAGGTGGGGCAACAAGCTGGAGCCGGGGAGAACGGCGTTGAGCCCTCGACAGGGTCAAACGTAAGAGTCGACCGCGCCCCACAAGAGTACTTCGGATTTATCGATCCGGGTCGCGCAACTCAGCGCTGCAGGGCGCGGCTCGGACGGAGCCCAAAGACCGAGTTGGCACCGCCTTTGGCCTGCAAGAAGCGAAACGTCGAGCGAGACTTCATAAAGGTGCTCAAGTACGACCCGCCTCGCAGCTCTCGCGAGCGATTCTCGGCAGTCTCTTGCTGGAGCGCCAACCGCAAACCGTCGCCCTCCCGGGGGCGCGAGTCGGCGTACTGCCAGCCCTCGTCGCCGCACCACTCCCACACGTTGCCGATCACGTTGTGCAGACCGAACGGGTTGGGCGAGCCCGCGTCCACGGGGCTGTGGCTCTCCCAGCCGTCGTCATAGTCTTCGTCGAACTGGTCGATGCCCGCGTTGCGCCCCATGTTCTCCAGGCAGCTCTTGTCAGCCAGGTTGCCGCAACCCGGGGGCGGCGGTTTGGCGAACCCGGTCCACCAGGGCGAGTGCGATCCGGCACGGGCGGCGTACTCCCACTGAGCGCCGCTGGGCAGCTGCAGCGACAGCCGCGCCAAGGTGGTCACGCACAAATCCCAGCTCACCTGCTCAACGGGATGAGCCAGCCCCTCGGCCCCGTAGTGCGACGGGTTGCTGCCCACAAATCTCAGCCATTGCCCTTGAGTCATCTCGTACTTCGAGAGCAGAAACGGCGCGAGTTCGACGGTCTGCCCGTCCCGCTCGGAGCGACTCAACCCTGGGAGATAGGCCATGCCCGCCGGGTCTTCATCTTGGGCTCCTTGGTGCAGCGTGCCTCCCGGGATGAGCACGAACACCATGCAGATGTCTCCGCTGATCACCCAGCTGCCTGGTTCCCCGTCGGGCAAACTCGCCCCTGGTCGGGGCAGGGCAAACTCCCACAGCCCGCTGGCGGGATCCCGGCCAAGGGGCAGCAAGCCCACCTGGGGTACGAGGGTCAGGCCGCGATAGAGAGGGCACTCGCTCTCGTCGGCGATGCTCCGCAGCGCTCGGTCCCAGGCGTCGCTGGGCTCGCTGACCGTGCGCCCCACGAGGGTCTCTGCCCATGCGCTGCGCGCCTCGATCTCTGCCAACAGACCAGCATCACCGGTGAAGGCCGACAGCGCTTTGAGCAGCAGCGCCACGTGGTCGTGCAGGTAGCCGTCCCGGGGTGGATCGAAGCTGAGCACACCGTCCGTCTCAGTGGCTTCGTCGGCGAGGTCGTTCAGCAGAGCTTGGTACCCGGGAACCTCGTCGAGGATCGCCGTGGCATCGCGCCGCCAGGACGACATGGCTGCGACGGTCTCAGGTGTCTCAGGCCAGAGGTCCTGCTCGGCCACCCGGGCCAGCTCGACCACCTCGATCTCCCGGGCGAGCAGATTGAAGTTGTCCAACTCGCCGCCCAACTCGTCGACCAACAGCGTGACCTTGACCAGGGCCGCCAGCAGAGCCACCAGTCCCACCGCTGCCACCGCCACTTCACGACGATAGCGGCGCACGAACTTGGCCACCCTGTAGCTGGCCGTGGGCGGTCCAGCCAGAACCGGCTGATCGGCACGGTAGCGGCGGAGCTCATCCGCCAAGGCTGAGGCGGCTGGGTAGCGGTCCACCCGATTCTTGGCCATGGCTTTGGCCACGATCCAGTCGAGATCGCCAGAAAGCGCACGAGCCCAACGACGTGGGGCGGTGCGCCGTGCCTCGGCGTGATCTGCTGAGACCGTGGCTACCCGCTGGCTCGGGGGAATGGGCTCCACCGAGCCCAACATGAGCTGTAGATCAGCCATGGCGTTCACCGAACCGCTGTCCGGTTCGAGGGGCAAGGCCCCCACCAACAGCTCATAGAGCATCACTCCCAAGGAGTAGACGTCGGTGCGCAGATCGACCCGTTCGTGGGTGATCCCCGCTTGCTCCGGGCTCATGTAGGCGGGTGTCCCCACGACCTGACCGGCGCGGGTCAACACCAGCTGGTCTCGGTCGATCTCGTCGAGCGCCTTGGCCAGGCCGAAGTCGATGACCTTGGCCAGGGGGCGGTCCAGACGCTCGACCACGATCACGTTGCTGGGCTTGAGATCCCGGTGAAGGATGCCGTTCTGGTGGGCGTGGACCACGGCGTCGCAGACCTGCAAGAAGAGGTCGAGGCGCTGGGGCAGATCGAGGCGTTCGGCGTCGCAGTAGTCCGTGAGCGGCAGCCCGTCCAGGTACTCCATGGCGAACCAGGGGCGACCGTCGTCGGTGGCACCGGCTTCGAAGACCTGAGAGATGCCCGGGTGGCTGAGCAGCGCCAGGGCCTGGCGTTCGGCGTCGAAGCGACGCAGCAGCCGTTCGGTGTCCATGCCTCCGTGCATCAGCTTCAGGGCCACCAGGCGCCGGACCGGCTGGGACTGCTGAGCGAGATAGACCCGGCCCATGCCGCCCTGGCCCAGCAAGCCAGCCACGGTGAAGGGCCCCACCTGCTCGGGGTCGGTGGCCTGCGCCCCTCCGAGCATGCCCAGATCGGCCAGGCGATCCATGCGCCGGCGGAGTTCCTCTGCCTGGGCGGGATGTTCGTCGCAGAGCGTGTCCAGGCCCAACTCGCCTCCGAGGGAGAGGCGGGCCAGACACTCGGCCATCAGCTGGCTGACTGCAGCGCCGTCCTCGGCCATCAATCCAGCTCGCGGGTCAGCCAGATGCGGGCCCGGCGCCAGTCGTTGCTAACGGTCATCTCGGACACGCCCAGGGCGCCAGCAATCTCGGGGATAGTCATGCCCGCGAAGAACTTGAACTCGACCACTTGGGCCAGGCGGCCTTCGAGCTGCTCGAGCTGGCCCAGGGCCCGCTCCAGGTCGAGGACGTCGGTGGGCGGGGCTACGCGAGCGGCGCCGTCCCCCGTCTGCAGGGTCACCCGGTGCTGATCGCCGCCCCTCTTCAAGGCCCCGATGCGCCGGGCGTGGTCCACCAGGATGTGGCGCATGGCCTTGGCCGCCACGGCCATGAAGTGTGTGCGGTCGTTGAAATCGCCCTCGTCCCGATCGGCGATGCGCATCCAGGCTTCGTGCACGAGTGCGGTGGCCTGCAGGGTGTGATTGCCCCGCTGCCCCCTGAAATTGCGTGCAGCCAGGGAGTGCAGCTCGTCGTACACGTCAGAGATTTCGATCGTCGCCTCCAGCGCCGCACTATACGCCGCTGAGCCCGCAGGGGGGCCTGCTGCCCTAAGTGGCCACCGAGAACGCACCCGCCCAGGCGCAAGAATTTGAGACTTCTTTTTGGGGATTGGGGGCGAGTTCTCGTTCTTCAAGGCGAGCACGACATGGACACGGCCTGCGAATGGCTGGCCCGCCGACCGTCGCTCACGCCATCCTCCCCAAATGACCACAGGAAGTACGAGCCATGAAGAAGACCCTCGCCATCCTCAGCCTGATCGCAGCCTCATCCGCTGCCACGTCGCTCCAGGCCCAGACGCTCTATGGCCTCGACGGAGCCGGCGGCGCCGTGTTCGAGTTCTCGTCCATGCCCGGTGGACCCTGCGGCGCGCCGAGCCCCATGCCTCCCACGGCCTGGCCCTTCATCGCGCCACCGCCGTGCTTTGGCCCCATGGCCGGCCCCACGGCCCCTCCCGGCCCGTTCAGCTTCGGTGACATCGCCGCCGACCGCCTGACCGACACCATCTACGTTTGCGATGGCTTCATCGTCGAGCAGTACTCCGACGTCAGCCCCCTCGCCGGAACGCCCGCTGGCCTGCCGATCAACTCCTTCCCGCTGCCCGCCGTCCTCGGCCTCCCGATCACCGGCATGGGCATGGACGCCGCCGGCATCACCACCGGCGCGCCGACCCTCTACGTCACCGACGGTTTCCTCATCGCCGGCTTTGTCCCGTCGCCTCCCGGCAGCTGTGCCGCGCCCTTGCCGATCGTGGCGCCCTTCCCGTCTCCGTTCCCCATGCCCGCTGGCGTGGGCCTGACCGACGTGACCCTCGACCCCTCCACCGGCACCCTGCTCGCCTGTGACTCAGGGGGCATGATCCACTCGATCGGCATCGGTGGCGGTTTCGGCCCCTACGGCTTCTTCCCGGCTGCGGTCTTCTGCGGCATGACGCCAAGGCTTGAAGGCATCGCCATGGACCTGGCCACAACGCCCAGCGCCCTCGGCTCGCTCCCCGCGTTCTACGTGACGGACGGCTTCATGACGACCTACATGGACATCACCGGCGGACCGGCGGCCCCGACCTTCTACACGCCCATGCCTTGCAACCCCAACCCCGTGCCGGTCAACGGCTTGGCCTACGCATCGCACTCGGTCAACTACGGCGTGCCGCCAGCAACAGCCGCGCTGAAGTCCTTCGGCCAGTCGTCCTCGCCGGGTCCGACCTACGGCGTGACCATCACGGGCATCCCCGCTCCCGGCTTCCTCTTCCTGCTCTCCAGCACGAACATCCCCGGGCCCGGCTTCTTCTGCCCGCCGCTCTTCGCCGCCGGCAACCCGCTCTTGGTCGACATCTTCTCGCCCACCGGATCCGTCACGCCGCTGTTCGCCGCAGGCCCCGGCGCCGTGTCGATCCCCGCGCCGATCCCCGCCGGACTCCCGCTCGGTGTCGAGCTCTACCTGCAAGTCTTCATCGACCTGAGCCCCGGCCTGCCCGGCGGTCCCTGGATGGCCACGGACGCCATCGACACGGTCATCACGGCCCCCTGATCGCAAGGTCGTCACAGAGCGCACCGCCGCGGGCGGGTCCGGTTCACCAGGCCCGCCCGCTTTGCGTGCAAGGACAGCTGCCTGCCCATGGGACCGCCACTCAGCCTGGGTGAAGGGCAGCGCTGGTTGCAGTGCAGCGACCTGTGCGCCGTGCTTGAGCCGGCGAACTCCTGACTCAGCGGCGGCAGAGGGCCATGAGCGTGACGTCTGCGCCCAGGGGCACGCCCTCGCTGTGCACCGTCTCGACCGACCCTCGCTTGGCATGGAGGTGCAGCAGGGGACGGTGACCGGCGTTGGCGATGGATGCAGCGCCTGTGGCCGGGTCGATCACCACCAGCAACACCGCCACGTTCAGCCCCTGACCCAGGTCTGGAGCCAGTCGAGCGTTCGCATCCCGCAACACGGCTCCCGGATCAGCGCTCCGTTCTGCGGCGAAGCGCAAGGTCGAGCGAGACGGACTGGCCGAAGTGGTCCTCGTTGAACGAGTCGCTGCCGACGAGGTAGGCCTGCTGCGACCAACCCGAGCCCTGGTCCTCGCCGACCGCGTGGTTATCGGCGTGAGCTCCGATCACCGCGGTTTCGCCGTCGAGCGCCACCGCGCCGCCGAACTCGTCGAAGGAGCCAACGTCACTGGAGACGAGCTTCGCCAGCGGAGTCCAGCTGCTGCCGCCGTGAGCACCCCCTCTGTCGACGTGACAAAGCCGGGCTGGGCAGAACTCTGCGGCGCCCACAACATGGCGGCGCACAGGGTCCAGGTAACGAACAGGCTGCGCTGCGCTCGTATCGTGATCATCACGACGACGACACCAGACGGTGCGCGTTTCAGGGGATTCGCCGCCTGCAAAGCCTGTCAGGGGTTGTCTGACTTCAGGGCGTTACACCTTGCTGAGCTCTACACCTTGAAGCCCACCGGCGCCCTGCACAGCAGTCTGATGGAGCAGCTCAAAGCCCGCGGCCACGCCGTCCCGGTGAGCGGTGACTCCGACCCTGACTGATGCGGCAACGGGTGACGGGCGCTTACTTCGCCGAGGGGCGAAAGACCACCAACTTCGGGTGCTCCAAGAACACCTCGGGTGCGAACGCCTCACCTGTGTCCGGAGCCCGGACCGTGCGCTTGAGCACGTAGTCGAACATCAGCGGGTTGAAGTCGTAGATTTCCTCGAGCAGCTCAGCCTCTACTTCGCTGAGAAAACCTCCGCCCTCTAGGGCGCCCATGCGAATCACCACGTTCACAGCGGGCAAGGGGTAGTCGCTGCCGTTGACCAAGCGTGGGTGCAGATCGGTACGGCGCAACAAGGCGGCCAGTGCTTGCGGCAACCGGTTGGCCTGGGTCAGGGCTGAGATCTCGCCGAAGAGCAGGCCCTCGTAGCGCGGCTCGTCCATGAGTCGCAGGAACAACTCCAGGTTGTCCCGCTCGAGCAGCTCGGGGTCGTCGAGATCTTCGTTGGTACCCAGACTCGCGCAGTGCGCCACAACCACGGTCACACCCAGGTCGAGGGGACGTCGCAACCGAAGGGGATTGCCGAGCTTCTGGGCTTCGTCCGCATCGACGGCCCGCTCCTCACCCGCGTGGGTCAGCAGGATCATGTCGTGCTTGAGCATGGCGGCGTAGAACGGGTCGACGCGCGAGTCGGCCGGGTCGATGCCCATGGCGTTGGGCAGCCACTTGATCACCCGGGCGCCCCGTGCGGCCCAGAGCTCAAGCTGCTCCACGGCGTCCTCACGATACGGGTGGATGGAGATGGCGGGCACGAAGAGATCTGGGTGCCCCTCGGCCACACGGAAGGCGTAGGCATTGGGCGTGTAGAACTCGCTGAGCTCGAGATCCGGCTCGCCGTCTGTGTCGTGGTTGCGGTCGAAGCCCAGCAGCAGGTGTCGCCCGTGACGTGGGATGGCCCGCACCAGGCGCGTGAGCCGCTCGACGAACTGCTGGTCGGCCCGCTCAAGATCTTCAATGCGCGCCGCGCTCGCATACACCGCGAACTTGAGCCGCGCGATAGGATGCCACCACGACTGCATGTGTGGATGGACGAAGGCGTCGCTGTCCGTTCCGAGGCCCACCAGGTGCGTGTGGTAGTCCATCAGCTGCTCGGGCTCGACGTCGGCGTAGGCAGCTTGCACGAGAGCACGGGCTTCAGCGCTCAGGCCCGCGGGCGCCTCTTCGGGCTCGCGGGACGAGGCCCCGCCGAGCCAGCTCACACAGCCGGTGAGCGAGACAGCGCAGATCAGGGCGAGGGCGCAGGTCAGGGCGAGCAGACGTTTCATTGAGTTCCTCAAGCTTGGCGAGCGGACGGACGCAGCTTAGAGCCGAGGGGCGAGTGGTCCTAATGGCGGCCGGGGGATTCGCTGAGCTGGGCGGCTCGGTCGGGGTGCCCTGCCTTGCACCGGCGCTGGTCAGGCGAAGCGAGCAATCACCAGGCGCGACAGACAACCTCCCTGGGCGTCAAAGGCCTGCAGAACCGCTTTCAAGTGAGCAGCGCCCAGGGCCACCGAGGCCGTGCTCACTCCGACCGCCAAGAACACCGTGGATGAGGGCGTGGCGTTGCGCACGGAGTACCGCTGGAGTTCGCACCCGGTCTGGGTATGGTTCCTGAACTCAGCGTGATCCCGACGCGCTGGTGAAAGCCCCTTGGCCAACCGTCACCCAGATCAGCAAATGGTGCCGTCATGAGTCACGATATGATCAGCGAGCACGACCAAACTAGCGAGGCCCAGATCCTGGGGATGATCTCGCTACTCACCGACTCGAGCAGCGAAGTCATCGAGACTTGCCAGCAGGCTTTGATCGCACAGGGCGAGCATGCCCGGGCCCTGGTCCAGGAACGCTTGGCGGTGGTCGAGGGTCACCACGCCCGTCGCCTGCGGGCGATCCTGGCGGCGATCCGCTTCCCGGAGGCCGAAGCGGAGTGCATCGCTTACCTTTCCGGGACACCGTCGCTGGAGACCGGCGCGCTGCTCATCGCGCGGCTCGTAGACGGAGGCCCCGAGCCCGATCAGCTCGCCGCGCAGCTCGACGCCATGGCGGCGGCTGTCCGCGCCCGGTTGGACGTTGCCGAGCCCGGCGCCGAGGAGGCCGAGATCATGATGGCCGCCCTGGGTCACGTGCTGGTCGAGCGCTTCCCGCCCGGTAACGAGCCGCCCTCCCGAGCCGTGCCCGTCGACGCGCTGCTGCACGGCGCCGCCACAGGCCGCGGCGGCCTACCCCTACCGCTCTGCATGACCTGGATTCTGGTCGCCCGGCGCACGGGCATCCCGCTGGTCGGCGTGAACACGCCGGGGCACTTCCTGATGCGCCTCGACCTGCCCGGTCAAGAGCTGGTCTTCGATGCCCCCTCCGGCGGGCGAGTCATTCCCCGGACCACCTGGGAGCAGATGCTGGCGCGCTTCGGCATGCAGAGATCCACGCTGGACGAGCTCTCCTGCAGCGACGAGGAGATGTTGCTACGCACCCTGCGCAACCTGATCAATCTCGCCGACCCCGAAATCGACGGCGGGCTCGGGGAGCGCGCCATGCGCGTGCTCGAGGCGGCAATGGAGCGCCAGCAGGACTGACTCTCAGAGTTCGCTGCGCAAGCCAGCTCGGACCCCCGATCGTGACCCCGATCGTGACCCCGATCGACTGGCCACTGTCGACCTCCCCGGGGCCGCGCTCCAGCGGAGAGTCTGGCCCCGGAAGAGCAGACTTCGTGTAGCGTGGGGAGAGACTCGCACTCGGGAGCCTGTGCGCTGCGGATGGCATGCGGCTGACCCAGCTGCAGAGACTGAC
>JBLIMM010000092.1:0-14679 GCA_047638635.1 Pseudohongiellaceae bacterium
GAAGAGCAAGACCCCGAGGAGGAAGAGCAAGACTCCGAGGAAGATCAGCCTCCCGAAGAGCAGCCGCCCCAAGAAGAATCCGCCGCTCCCGCCCCTCGCCCCGAGCTCACCTCTGCCGAGTTGACTGATCTCCTGGACCAGCTTGAAGAACTAGAAGCCCAGGCCATGGCCATGGACCGAGCACGCCGTGAGCAGGACCAGGCGGACGTGGAGAAGGATTGGTAATGAGCCCGCTGATTCCCGCAGGTTTGAGCGTGCCGGGTGGCCTCGCCGGCGATGGCTGCCGTCGCCGGCTGCTCGCCGGCTTGCGGTCACAGCCAGCCTTGCTGTGGGTGCGAGCGGTGCTCGTCGTGCTGTGCTTGGCCAGCGCTTCCGCTGCTGCTCCAGACATTGTTGTAGGGCTTGAGCCTGAACCTGCGGAGGTGGGTTTGGTGATGAGTGTGACCGTCACCATCTCAGGCAACGAGAGCATCGACTGCGATCTCTTAGAAGTCCCCACGGTCGACGGTGGGCGCCTGCGCTTTGCAGGTGGGCCCAGCACGCGCAACATGTACAGCACGTTGAACGGCCGGCGGAGCACTTCGATCACCACCACGTGGGAGTTCGAGTTGGTGCCCCAGCGTGAAGGGCTGCTGGTGATTCCCCCGTTTCGCTTCAACTGCCGTGGCACTCAGGTCGAGTCTCAAACTCGCGTAGTGACCGTGCAACCGACGTCCTTGCGGGAGGGCCTCGTGAGTATCGAAGTGAAGCCCGCGACTTACGACTTGTGGCTTGGGCAAGTGGTCGACGTGGAGGTGAGCTTCTCAGTCTTAGAAGCCGCCTACGACAATGGTCTGCGCAACGGTCTCGAGATCACGCTGCCGTGGGTCACCGAGTCTCCTGCGCTCCATTTCATCGAACCCGTCGCTCCCAACTGCAACCTGTTCATGGCCACTGTTCAGCCTGGCGGTGAAGAGATCCCTACATGTGTGCGTCGGGACTTCAGCAGTGGCGAGAGCACCATCCTGCAGACGCAGACCATTCCGATGTTGGCCATAGAGGCTGGGGAAGTCTCTCTGGGGGATGCCCGCTTCGATTTCCGGCTGGTGGTAGAACGACAAAGGAAGCGCAACGGCTTCTCGTTGTTCGGCGGCCTCGATTCAGTGCCGACCCGAGTGGTGGTGGCCACGGCCTCCGAGCCAGGGCCGACGCTCACGATTCGTGAGCCGCCCGTAGCCACGCGCCCCCCAAGCTACACCAACGCTGTGGGGCGCTTTCGCTTGGACGCTCGGGCCGAGCCCCGTGAACTCGTGGTCGGCGAGAGCTGCAAGCTGCGCCTCGGCTTGGTGGTTGCGAACGGCGGGTCGGGGCATTTGGGCATGGTCGAATGGCCTGAGTTCGCCTCACTCTCCGAAGATTTTCGGCTCTTTGGAAAGGAAGACCTGCGCACGGAGCATGTGCGCGAGTTGGTGCTGGATCTGGCCCCGAAGAACGACCGTGTCGAAGCCATTCCGCAGCTGTCGTTTTCGTTCTTCGACCCTGTGACAGAGCGTTACGAGACGCTCACAGTGGGGCCTTTCGAGTTGGACGTGGCTCCCGGTGGGACGGATGGTTTGACTGAGCTCAACACTCCCGAAGAGTTGCTCAACGACTTAGAGACCATTCGCGAACGACTGCGGGCTCCCGGGGCAGCGTTCGCGCCTCCTTGGGTTTGGCCTGCCTGCGCGGGACTCGTCTTAGCATTCACTGAGTGGCGCTACGGTCGTTCCCGCTGGCGGCAGGACAACCCGGCTCTCGTGGCTCGCCGTGGCGCGCGGCGGGCACTCGCAGCAGAGTTGGCGGGAGCTGCAGACTCTGCCAGCGCCGCCGCTGCTTTTTCGCGTTACTTGTCGGCAAACCTGGGCGGCCCAGCCGGGGGGATGACTCTTGAAGAAGCTCTGCTCGTGGTGAGTGACCCGTCGATGGCTGAGCGGCTCTCCAAGACCATGTCGGGTTGGGAGGCTGCCTACTTCAGTGGCGCTGCTTTGCCCGTGGATCAGCTGCGCAGCGAAGCTCGCCAGCTAGCCGACGGCCTGGAGCGGCTGAAATGAGCAGCACTCACGGGATGTCTTGGCTTCTCAGAGCGTGCTGTGTGCTGGTGTGTTGCGTCCTGCCGGGCGCCACGGTTTACGGTGTCCAGGCGAGCACCCAGAGCGCTGAGCCGGAGGCCGGTGACGATCCTGTGGTGTTGTTGGGTACGTCCGCCGCTGAGCCCGTGATCGATGACACGCCAGATGGCAAAGCTCTCGACGATCAGCCAATCGTCACGCCGGTTTTGGACGGTGCACTCCAGCAGCATGGCTTTGCCGCCGCAGTCGACGCCTACCGGCAAGGAGATTACGCCGAGGCTCTCGAACTGTTCGGCCTCTTAGCGGCGGGCGATCCCGATCCCGAGAGGCGGGCGATGTTGCACGCAAACGCTGGGACTGCCGCAGCCCGAGCGGGCTCGTTAGGCCAAGCGGTGTGGCATCTCGAAGCGGCTCTGCGCTGTGCTCCCCGAGATTCCACGGCGCGGCGCAACCTCGATCAAGTGCGCACCAGGCTAGGGCAGCCCAGTTTGTCCGCCGGGAGTTTCACGGAGAGCCTGGCTCGGCTGCCTCTGTGGTTGTCGCCCGCCGAGAGCGGACAGCTGTTGGGTGTGCTGGGGGCCGTTGCCTTGGTGCTGCTGTGCCTGCGGCGAAGGTGGCCCCGGGTTGGACCCCGTGGCGCGCTGGCTGTGTGTGCTTTGGGCCTGGCGTTCTTCTTTGCCTGGGACAAGGCCCGTGCTCACGATCTTGACCGGGCTGTCGTCGTCGCCGCAGCACAGGTGCGCGCTGAGCCCCGGGAAGAGGGCAAGTTGTTGTTTCGCCTGGATCTGGGCACAGTGGTGAACTCTCGCGAACGGCGCGGAGATTGGCAGCTCGTCGAGACCGATGGTGGCGGCCGAGGCTGGGCTCCCGGCGAAGCGATTAAACTGGCCGGGTTCTAGCCTGCTTCTCTGATCAGCTGCTGAAGCGGCCGGGGCTGAACTTGCACGGCCGCGTCGAAGGGCACTTTCAGGGCTCGGCGATGGGCTGCAACCCCCGCGGGCGATGGGCTGCAGCGCCCCCCTTCGAGAAGCGGCTCCTGCTAGAAGCGGCCGCTGCGGAGGCCAAGCAAGAACTCGGGGTTGCTCGCTGTCTTCCGCATCCGTTCGAGGAGTTGCTCGGCAGCATCGACGGGGGTGAGGTCGGCCAAGGCGGTGCGCAGGTCTCGGACCAGCACGGCCTCTTGGGGGTCGAAGAGCATGTCTTCCATGCGCGTTCCTGAGCGGTGCACGTCGATAGCGGGGAAGATGCGCTGCTCGCTGATGGCCCGGGAGAGCACGATCTCCATGTTGCCCGTGCCCTTGAACTCCTCGAAAATCACCTCGTCCATGCGCGAGTTGGTCTCGATCAAAGCTGAGGCCAGGATGGTTAGGGAGCCGCCGCCTTCGATGTTGCGCGCGGCGCCGAAGAGCCGCTTGGGCTTCTGCAGAGCTTTGGCTTCGAGGCCGCCCGAGAGGATTCTGCCGCTCGTGCGAGCCGCTGCGTTGAACGCACGGCCCAGGCGCGTAATGGAGTCAATGAGCAGGACGACGTCGTAGCCCGACTCGACCAGGCTGCGGGCTCGTTCGTCGACACGCTCGGCCACGGCGACGTGACGCTCCGGGGGTTCATCAAACGTCGAGGCGATGACCTCGCCTTTGACAGAACGCACCATGTCGGTGACTTCTTCAGGCCGCTCATCCACCAAGAAGACGAGCAGCTTGACCTTGGGATAGTTGGTGGTGATGGCGTTGGCTAGATCTTTGAGCAGCACCGTCTTGCCTGCTCGTGGGGGCGAGACGATGAGCCCGCGCTGGCCGAAGCCCAAGGGTGCCATCAGATCGACGATGCGTGCTGAGAACTCCCGGGAGGTGGTCTCCAGCAGCATGCGTTTCTCGGGGAAGATCGCTTCGAGTTCGTCGAAGGGCTTCCAGGACGCGGCCTCCTGGGGCGGCCGATCGTTGATCGACAGCACAATGTCGATGGCGAAGTACTTGTCTTTGCGCCGCCCGCGCCGAAGGGTGCCGCGCACGGACATACCCGGGCGCAGGTGATACTCCTCGACCATGGCCGGGGCCAGATACAGATCGTCGGGGGACGGCAGGAAGGTGTTGCGTGCGGAGCGTAGGAAGCCGTAACCGTCCGGGAGCAGCTCGACTTGTCCTTCGCCCACCACATCGATCTTGAGCTTGTCCGAGTTGCGCATGAGCGCGACCAACAAACGACTTCGATCGATACCCTCGTGAACTTTGAGGCCGTAGCGCCGCAGCCGACTGACCAGCTCAGTAATGGGCAGCAGCGCCAGCTCGGCTAGGTCGCAGGGCTCGGCGTGTCCCTCTTGCCCCGGGAGCTTGGGGGCTTTCTTGACGTGGATGGGGCGGTAGCCCTCGGAGACAAGATCGTCGGACGCGTTGTTGTCGTCCTCGGAGCTGTCCTCGGAGCTGTCCTCAGAGATGTCATCGGCGCCGTCATTGTCGACAGCTGCGGAGTCACCGAGAGATGGGTTTGGGGTGCCGGAGTTGCCAGCAGCCTCATCAAGGTAGGACGAAGGACGGGGAGCACGGGGCATGAGATCAGGGGAGCGTTGCGCTCGCGCAGATGAAGGGAGATGGCTGGGCCAGCCGGGCGGGGTGCCGGCGGCAGCGGGGCCGTGATGGCTCCCGATCGCCTAGGGATGGTGGTCAACAGTTGCGGCCCATGCGCGAAGCAGAGCCTCCACCTGGGCCTTAAGATCGTCGATTGTGCCATCGTTTACCAGTACGTGGTCGGCAGCGGCGCGTTTCTCTGCCAAGGTCGCCTGCCGAGATTCTCTCCGAGAGCGCTCTCCTGGCTCCCATTGCCGGCCCTCGGCCCACTCATCTCGCTGCTTCTCGTCGGTGGCAATGAAAACCCATTGGTCGACCCGCACAGCTAAAGGTGACTCGAGCAGCAGGGGGATATCGAGGGCCACGTCACGAGAACCGGCCTGATCAAGCTGGGCCAACAGGCGCTGACGCACGGCGGGATGCACGATGGCATTCAGATCGGCGGTGCTTTGGGCCTCGGCGAAGGCTCTCTTGGCCAGCAGGGCTCGATCGAGAGTGCCCTGGTCATCAAAGAGGTCGTTGCCGAAGCGATCGGCGAGATCTTGGGCTACGGCAGGCTCCGAAACCACCTGCCGTGCCACCTCATCGCCGTCCAGGACCAGCCAGCCCGCCTGGCGCAGCAGGTTTCCCACGGTTGATTTGCCGCTGGCGACTCCGCCAAGCAATCCGATGATTTGGCCCATGATGCCTTGCAGGATAGCGTCACGGGGCCATTGGGGAAGCCAGATTGTCTCTCGAACCCTGTGGCTCGTTGCCGCTCATCGTCTGGGCACCTATGATCCGCGCCTTCCAAGTACGTGGGTCTCTCCCACGGCTTGTCGCCTTCCCCGATCGGATGCGGACATCGTGAGCGCAATATCCTCCTGCAAGCATCGCACCCAGCGCGGTGCGGTCCACGCCATGTGGCTTGTGTCGATCATGATCCTCTGGTTGGGGACGCTGGCTCTGCTCTACGTCACCAACGACGATATCGCCCGAATCGAGGGCAATGCCCAGGCCGATCGGGATGAAACCGTGGCCATGGAAGCCAAGTGGGACGAGCTTTTCGAGCAGCATAAGGGGCTCTCTGACGCGGTTGGCTACGCCGATCCCGCTAACGCCGCCTCGCGAAGCAACCCTGCTGCTCTGGCCGTAGACGTCGATTCGGCCAAGGCTTCCGTGGGCGAGGCTCTCGGTGGAGCAGACAGCCAAGTGACGGTCGACAAGACCATTAAGGCGCTGCTGACGGCCCTCCAGGGCGCTCGCGCCGCTGAGCAGGCCGCTGAGGGCATGGCCTCCTCTGCCGAGTCGGCCCGGGACGCGGCCACTCGCTTGACTCGCGATAACGAGAGCAGCTTCAACGACCAGATCGCACAGTTGCGCTCCGATCTCGCGGACGAGCAGCAGCGGGGCATCACTCAGGCAAACAATTACGATCGTCGCATCCAAGACTTGACCGATCAGCAGCAGTCCGCTGACGACACGGCTCGGTCTTTGCAGGCGAATCTCGATACGGCCACTGCTGACGCTGCCCGTGAGCAGGCCAATGCAGAAGCCCTCTTGGGAGCTATCGCAGCCCACAGGGCGCCGATTGCCCCCGAGGCCGTCGATGGCACGGTTCAGGCGGTGAGCGCCGATGGCTCCCTGGTCTGGCTCGACATTGGCTCTCAGACTGGTTTGGCCGCGGGAACCCGCTTCGAAGTGCTGCGTCCCTCAAAGAACGGCGCTTTGGTCTCCAAAGGCGAAATCGAAGTGCGCATCGTTGATGCCGACGGTTGCACTGCTGGTCTGCTGGGTAAGGCCGTGATGCTCGACCCGGTGCTTCCGGGCGACGTGGTGCGCAGCCCGATCTTCTCGGCCCGTCGGGTGCTCCATTACCATCTCTTGGGTGAGTTCCCCATCAGCCTGAGCAAGGAGTTCGTCAAGTCTCGCCTGGCTGACCACGGCGGTATCGTCGACGGCAGCATCAGCGAGACCACGGACGTCCTTGTTCTCGGTGAGAAGAACCTCTCTGAGGGTGAGTTTGCTGTGGAACTCGAAGACACCGACGAGTACCGCAAGGCTGACAAGTGGGGCATGCGCATTGTGCGCTTGGCCGATTTGGCGGCTTACCTGGGCAGCTGATCCGCCGAGGGCTCTTGTCTCGGTGCTGCTCTGAAGAAAAGAGTGGCTGCGAGGCCAGCAAGAAGCCCGTGACGGTTTGCAGAGGCCTGCAACGACCCGCGATGCCAGCCGGTACCGCGGGTCGTTGTACGTCCGGGCACGGCCGCGTTGGCGGCGTGCGGCAGGTTGAACTCAGGAAGCCTGTCCTTCGAGAGGGGCTGTGATGCACGTTGAAGTGGCGCTGATCCAAGACCTGGTGCCTGCTGATCTCGGCGGCGCAGTGAGCACTGTGGTCATTGATGTCCTGCGAGCGACCACCACAGTGGTCTATGCCCTGGAGGCGGGCTGCGCTGTGGTGACTCCCGTGGGGAGCGTTGACGAAGCTCGGGCCAAGGCCGCCTTGACGGGGGCCCTCTTGGCGGGGGAGCGAGGGGGGCTGCCCCTGGATGGCTTCGACTTCGGAAACTCCCCACCTGACTTCACCGCAGAGCGCTGTGCCGGGCGGCCGGTGGTGCTGACCACGACGAATGGCACCCAGGCTGTGCGCCGATGCTTGGGCGCGCAGTCGGTCTGGGCCGCCGCTCTGGTGAACGCTGAGGCCACGGCTCGGGCTCTGGTTGAGAGCGGCGCTGAAGAGGTGCTGCTGGTCTGCGCTGGGAGCGGTGGGGAGATGGCCGCAGACGATGTGGCGGCGGCGGGTTGCATCGCTGGCAGCCTTGCTTTGCTGGGTGCCGCGACTCCGGGGGACGGCGCCAGGATTGCCGCTGCCTTGTTCGACGCCTGGAAGCACGATTTGCGGGGGCTCCTGCGGCGCAGTCTGTCCGGACAGAAGCTCACGGCGGCAGGACTCGACGCCGATCTCGACCACTGCGCCCGGGTCGACTCCGTGCCCATGGCTGTGAAACTCGACGGCACCGGGGGCTTTCGTCGGGTCTGATACCACTGCCATTGCCCTGCTGCCCGGGATTCGTGAATATGCCCCCTGACGGTGGTCGCCCACGGCCCTGAGTGCCGAATCTTGGCATCGTGGCAGGAGCAGGGCAGCGCCTCAAAATTCACTTGGCTGGTCTACACGATGAAGTCTAACGACGACTCTCGCATGCCATTGCGCCGGCACTTAGAGGAGTTGCGCGGCTGCATTCTGCGGGGCGGCCTCGTCATGGTGGTGCTGTTCGCGGTGGGCATGGCCATCGACGACGTACTGGCCACGGTGATGGTCAAGCCTTGGAGCCTGGCCAGAGAGGCCATGGTGGCCGATGGGCTGGCCGACCCCGGGCGCTTGGGCTTCATCAAGCCTACCGAGGCCTTCTTGTTCTCCATGAAGGTCGCCATGTCCTTCGCCATGCTGCTGGGGGCGCCGTACATTTTGTACGAGGTCTGGCGGTTCATAGGAGTGGGGCTGCACTCCCACGAGCGCAAGGCGGTCTTCAAAGCGTTCCCAGCTGCGATCGCCCTCTTCGGCGCTGGGTTGAGCTTTGGTTATTTGCTGGTGCTGCCCTTGGCCTTACCGATCTTGCTCACCTGGATCCCCGCGGAGCTGGCCCGGGCCCAGGTCACCTTGCAGGAATACCTCAGCCTGCTGCTCACGCTGACCCTACTGCTCGGCGTGGTCTTCGAGTTGCCCATTCTGATGTGGCTGATCGTGCGCGCTGGGATCGTTGAGGTCTCTACCCTCGCCTCCTCGCGCAAAGTAGCCTCGTTGTGCATGTTGATCTTCGCGGCGATCATGACCCCGCCCGACCCGATGACGATGGTGCTTGTCGCCGGCCCTATGGTGGGCTTGTACGAGGTCGGTCTTCTCGTCTCCCGGCGCGCTCAGTCCGCCCGGGACAACGTCACCCTTTAAGTTCGATCCGGAGTATGAATTCGTGAGTCTCACCTGCGGCATTGTTGGCCTTCCTAACGTCGGTAAATCGACCCTCTTCAACGCCATCACGGCGGCGGGAGCTGAGGCGGCCAACTACCCCTTCTGCACCATCGAACCCAACGTGGGCATGGTGGCCGTGCCTGACCAGCGCCTGAGCGCGATCAACGCCATCATCGACACGGCTGAGATCATCCCGGCGGTCCTCGAGATTGTCGATATCGCTGGGCTCGTGGCAGGAGCCAGTCGTGGAGAGGGCCTGGGCAATAAGTTCTTGGGCAACATCCGCGAAACCCAGGCGATGATTCACGTGGTGCGCTGCTTCGTGGACGACGATGTGGTCCATGTGGCGGGCAAGGTCGACCCGGTGGGCGACGCTGCTGTGATCGAGCTCGAGCTGTGCATGGCCGACCTCGATACGGTGGTGAAGTCTTTGGACAAGACCGCCAAGAAGGCCCGCAGCCAGGACTCCGCCGCCAAAGAAGAGTTGCTCGTATTCGAGAAGGCCAGAGATTGGCTTGAGGGTGGCAGGCTCATGGGCTCGGGCACTTGGAACGAGCGCGAACTTGAGTCGATCGATCGACTCTTTCTGCTGACCATGAAGCCCACTTTGTACGTGGCCAACGTGAGCGAGGACGACGTCGACGGCAACAACCCGGCGGTGGCTGCGCTCAAAGCCCATGCAGAGAGTCACGGGGCCGGGGTCATCGTGTTGTGCGCCCAGATCGAGAATGAGCTGGCCGAGATGGAGCCGGAAGATCGCGTGGAGTTTCTCGCCGATCTCGGCCTGCCCGCTGCGGGCCTCGACCGCCTCGCTGTGGCCGCCTTCGATCTCCTGGGCTTGCAGACGTTCTTCACCGCTGGACCCAAGGAGATTCGCGCTTGGACCATTCACAAGGGCGACGTGGCTCCTGTGGCGGCCGGCGTGATTCACACGGACTTCCAGAAGCAGTTCATTCGGGCCGAGGTGTATCAGGTCGATGAACTGGTCGAGTTGGGCAGCGAGGCGGCTATTCGTGCGGCTGGGCGCTTGCGCAGTGAAGGCAAGGAGTACGTCATGGCCGACGGCGACGTGGTTCATTTCTTAGTGGGACGCTAACCGTGGGCGAGGCTGGCGCAGAAGCTGGGTTGCTTAGGAGTGCAGGCTGTCATGGGTGACTTTGAGGACGATTCCGCTGCGGACCTTGCGGGCCCCGGCGGCCGCGGTTCTGATGGCCGCGGTTCTGATGGCCGCGGTTCTGATGGCCGCGGTTCTGATGGCCGCGGTTCTGATGGCCGCGCCCCGGGTGGCGTAGGCGCTCGCCAAGTGGTGCTGTTGTCCGTAGGCGATGAGCTGTTGGCTGGTGATCTTGTGGACACCAACGCTCAGTGGTTGGCTGCGCTGTGCGCCGAGCGCGGCCATCGGGTGGTGGCACAAGCGACGGTGGGTGACCGCATCCCAGAGATCGAGTTGGCTGTGCGCCGTGCTCGGGAAGATGGCGACTTGGCGATCATCACCGGCGGCCTGGGCCCAACCGCTGACGACCTCACTCGAGACGGCGTGGCTGCCGCCCTGCAACTTGACCTCGAAGAGCGCTCCGAGCTCATCGATGAGCTGCAGGCGCGCATGCAGGGGCGCGATCTCACCGCTGGATCTCGACGTCAGGCAGAGATGCCCCAGGGAGCCACATCGCTGGCCAATCCCATTGGGACAGCCCCGGGTGTCTTTGTGGATGCCGACGGCTTCTCCGTGGCGGTGTTGCCAGGTGTGCCCTCTGAGATGAAGGCCATGGCGACCGCACTGTTCGACGAGATGGTGGGGCGCGGCAATCTCCAGGCTCCGCTCTGTCTGTACGGAGCGGGCTTGCCTGAGAGCGAGGCTGGGAAGCGCCTTGGCGAGCTGATGGACCCAGCAGTGGCCGGGTGCCGCGTGGGCATCACCGTGTCGTTGGGACGGATGAAGATCACCGTACGTGGTGAAGACGCGGTGGCCATGCAGAGAGCAGCCGATGAGGCCGCGCGTCGCTTAGGTGAAACGATTTACAGTCGAGACGACGGTTCGCTCGCTGAGATCTGCGTGGCGAAACTGACGGACATGGGGCGCGTTGTGAGCTGCGCCGAGTCGTGCACCGGCGGATTGCTGGCGGCTGCGTTGACCTCCGTCTCGGGGAGCTCTGCGGTCTTTCGGCAGAGCGCCGTGACCTACGCGAACTCTGTGAAAGAGATGTTGCTCGGCGTGTCTCCCCAGTTGCTGAAGGCCCATGGCGCGGTGAGTGAACCCGTAGCACTGGCGATGGCTGAAGGACAGCTGCGAGCTTCGGGGGCTGACGTGGCCGTGTCCATCACGGGCATCGCTGGTCCTGATGGGGGCACTGCAGCGAAGCCCGTGGGCACGGTGTACTTTGCGGTTGCTGACAACGCTGGCAGTGTGGCGCGCTTGGTGTCGTGGCCTGGATCCCGAGGGGATATTCGCGGGCGCTCGGTGAACATGGCTCTCGACTTGTTGCGCCGGCGACTGTTCGGCGTGTTGTGAGCCTGAAGCTGAAGAGCCTGCGTTCGGGCTAGCCGCGATGCCCGGAGAGCCGTCGCTGTCCCGCCGAGCTGATGTCTTTCGTGCGTCGCCAGCGATGACTCAGTAGGCGGCCGCTGGACGCCGGACCATGGATCTCCCTGCGGCGAGCCCGAAGAGCAGCCCGGCGACAAGGCCCAAAGTGTGAGCCAGCGAGCTGACCATGGGCGTTTGATTGTCGAAGGCGAGTTGCAATGCCACCAACAGCAGCAACACGTTGAGCTGCGTGGCCACGAGCTTCGATTTCTTCTGCGCTCGGCCCACCAGCGCGACGCCCAGGAGAGCGCCGAGCAAGCCCATCACTCCACCGGAAGCTCCCACGACGATCTGTGGTTGTTCGATGGTCGCGTTGGTGAAGTACGGAAAGAGGCCAATGGAGGCCAGTGTTGAGAGGAGGTAACAGGCGACCATGGAGCCCGTGCCCAGGGCCCGCTCGAGCCAGCGCCCCAGGAGCATGAGCGCGGCGAGGTTCATGGTCAGGTGCAGGGCCCCGAAATGCAGAAAACCCGCGCTGATCCGTCGCCACCATTCGCCAGGGGTGAGCTCCACCGGAACGATGAGCGCTCCTAGGTCGGCGAGGTTCTCCACGTCGTTGGCACCGCCCTGCATCTCGATGACGAAGACGACGCTGAGGATCGCGCAGAGCATCCAGGTGCCCGGTGTGGCGCGGCTGCCACCCGACGTCAGTGACGCAAACTGCTGCTCGTGATGGGACCGCTCGGCTAAGTTGTCGAGCCAACTCTGTTGCTCGGGCGCCAGGATCTGGGCAGCGAGAGCGGGGAGCGGCTGTTGCAGACGTTGATCGATCTCGCGGAGTTGGCTGTGTTGTGCCGTGAGGCGAGCGGATTGCAGGTGATCTCTTGCCGTGTCTGGCTGCCCCGCGAGCTGTGCGGTGGTGCCGCGCCAGAACTCGGAGGAGTTCTGCTTCACCGCACCCAGAGGACCGTCGAACATGTCTTCGACGATGTCCCTGCGACCCAAGAAGGCGCCCAACTGGAGGATCATCCAGCTTTGAGCCAAGACGTTCTTGTGCAGCGCCTCGGTCTCGCCGAACTTGCGAAAGTGCTCGACCATTTCGCTCTGCCTGCCCTGCTCGCCCAGGGCCCGTAAGACCGCAGCGACCACGGGTGGGTGTGTCATCAGGCGTTCTTGATCGCCGCGCTTTTCGACCCAGCCGAGAATCTCGGGCCAGGCCTGACGAGCCTTGGCCTGCAGCACGTTGACTGTCCAGGCCATAGGGGTGTCTTTCTGGCGCATGTGAGCCAACTCGTCGATCACTTCGTCGTCGCGGCCCTGATCGATCATGGAGAGCACGCGGGTCATCATGGGCTGAAGCTGCAGCCCGTCCATGGGGTGCAGCACAGCGAGGACCTTGGCGATGAGCGTGGCGCGATTCCATTGTCTGTGCATGACGGCCAGGGTCAGCGACCGTGACAGCAGAATCGGGCAGAGAATCAGCAGCATCCACAAGGGGCCAGCGATGAAGCCTGCCTGGTCAGGGATGGACCACCACAGTAGACCCAACAGAGCGAGCAGCCCCGCAGTGACGGAGAGCCAGCCCCAGGGGCGCGAGGGGCCAGCGAACCCCATGCGTAACAACAGCAGCCCGCAACTGGCGGCGACTGTCCCAGTGAGGATGGTGTTGAGGTCCAAGAAGAGCTCCGATCGGTGTGGGCGGCGGTGATTCTACGCTGGGCGGAGAGGGTAGGAAATCGTGTGTGTCCTTCTGGCTTCGGGGACGACTTGCTGGGCCCCTGTTTGGCCAACGCACGACTGCCTTTGCTGCTTGCGTGAAGGGCTCTGCGTCACGTTGAAGCACCGCGTCGTGTTTTTGGGTGTGGTTCTATTCGCGGTGGTGGCATGGGTGCTGTGATCACCACGCCGTCACCGTCGAGCGCGGCCAGAACTGTGGGGGAGTGGGTTGCGGACCGGCCCGAGTCCACAGCGATCGCGGGCAGCAGTGAAGACTCGGTCATGTCACTGGAGGGTGCGGCCCCCCAGCCGATTCTAGCAGCCTGTACGTAAAGAGCCGCGCGCCGAGCACAGCTCGATGGCGCCAGCACTTCGTTGCCGAAGCCTCGACGAATCCACTGATTCGACTGGGGTTCGTCGCCTCGACCTGACTCCATCGAGGTGCACTCGCCATCACGGAACTTTACCCACAGGCTGCTAGAAACGTCTGGTACGGCAGCAAGTCGGAGTGCTCACTGTCCAGCCTCAGGCCTGCGTCGCTGGCCAGCTTGACCAACGGCTTACGGCCGATCTTCATAGACTCGGGGGGCCCTTCGGGTAGGTCGCCTTCTTTGAACTCGATGAGCACGACGCGGGCTCCCGGGCGCAGCTGTTCTGCGAGCTTGGCAAGCCAGGCGCCGGGGCCAGGGACGTGGTGCAGCACGTCGCAGATGAAGACGATGTCGACGGCCTCGGGGATTTTGGGGTCGCCCGGCTGCACCAGTTCGACGCGCACGTTGTCCAGATTCTCTGCGAGGACTTTGTGGTGCATGTGTCGAACCATCTCTGGCTCGGTGTCGGTCGCCAGCACGGAGCCACGGGGCAGTGCCTGCGCAAACCGAAAGGTGAAGTAGCCCGAACCCGCGCCGAGGTCGACGATGTTCTCGTCGCCGGACAAGTGCAGTGCTGCGACGATCTCGTCAGGCTTTTGCCAGGCAGCGCGATCCGAACGCTCTAGAAAAGCGATGTAATCCGCCACCTCTTCGAAGGGCCGCATGAGCGTGGGGTCGAGGCCTTGATCGCGAAGCGGGCAGTCGATGGGCGGATGGGTCGGGTCGTGTCCCGCAGCCCCGAGGGCTGTAGCCTCCTCGTGTGCGTTCTTGGACTGCGTGCTGCTGCAGCCGGCAAGAACAAAGAAGAGGCCCAGGATCGAGAGGGCGGAGGACATGGGCGAGGGGTGTGAATGGCGCTGCATGGAGCAGGCCTCCGACAGAACGAGGGGGCGATCGCACTGCATGGGCAGGGGTGCGACAGCGACAGGGCGAACGGGAGCTCTAGGCGCTGGTGGCCTCGACAACCGCTGGAGTGCGAGCTTCGACTTCGAGTGTCCGCCGTCGCCACAATCCCGCTGATCGGGCGACTGATCGGGCGACTGATCGGGCGACGCGCTGAGGCTACTTGCGACGCTGAATGATGTGCCAACCATAGGGACTCTCGCGGCTGTGGAAGGGCGCCACGCCGACCTCGTTGACTTCGAGCCTCCAGGCCACGTCGCCGAAGGCCGCCACCATCTGGGACCGACTCGATTTACTCATCGGATAGATGCCTGGGTGGGAGTCGTCGGTGTACTCCTTGACGAGCGCGTCGAAGTCTTCGCCCCCTTGGATACGCACCATGAGATCTGCGGACAGTTGCTCCGCCTCGGCTTGGCTGCGCGTGACGCCAATCATGCCGGGCACACCGGTAAAAGAGACCAACAGGTGTTGCACCTCGACGTTCGCTGCGTCGTGTTCCGTTCGTGCGTAGAGCTCGGTGATCTCGTCGCGCAACGCGGTGAGTGCTTCGTCCGGCGACTCGATGGCCTCG
>JBLIMM010000093.1:0-14573 GCA_047638635.1 Pseudohongiellaceae bacterium
TCGTTGCCGAATCCTCAACGAATCCACTGATTCGAATCCGGTTCGCCGTCTCGATCTGGCACCACCGAGGCGCACTCGCCATCACGGCACTTTACGCACAGGCTGCTAAGCGTCGTCCACGAGCCGCGTGCCCAACAGGCCAGTGATGACGATGACCGGGTTGCGAGTTGTCTCATCAGCTACCGCGGCACGACCATAGATCTGCTGCAGGTCTGGCTGGGTCGAGCCGCAGCCGCCGAGGAGGGGCAACGGGGAGATCATCACCAGAGACAGTAGGCGAGCACCCCGCTGCGGCTCGTTCGTCGATTTTCTGCGCTGACGTAACACGTCTCGACCTCGTGAGTTTTGGGGCGGTCTTCAGGGCAACTGCTGTGAGGTCATCGTCAACAGCCATCCCTTGCGGGTCGTTGTGATGCGCTGCCAAGTCGAGCGGCCCTAGCATTCCCAACATATCTCGGTCGGCTCCAGGCCGTCCAGCAGTTCGCGGTGCGGTGGGGGGGCGCCAGGTGACGTAGTGCAGAACGGCCTCGTCCGCAAATCCGGCTGCACCTGGTACTGCTCGTGCCTGCTTGAACACCGCGAGCTCGATGGGCGAGTGCCGGTGACACCGGCGCTCGCCCATCGCTAGCTGCGTTGTCGAGCCTCAGCGGGACCCTCGGTCGTCGAGATCGCGACGGGCTCGAAGCCGTTGGCGAGGGCCCCGTAGGTCGCCACGCAGAAGGGCACCATGTAGGTGAGCGGGAGCTTGAACCAGGCGGACGCCCAGGGGAAGGTGCCGGCCAGGAGCGCGTCGCCCTGGTTGAGCGCGACGAGAGCCAAACCCACGATCAAAGCGACCCGTGCAGATCGGCCCAGGAGTGCACGATCGATCAAGCTGCAGCGTCCGCACTTCTGCAGTCGATGCTGTCGGCTGCGGATCCAGAAAGCTGCCTTGCCGAACAGGCCCACGCCGCATGAGGCGCAGCTGCCTGAGCGTGTTGTCACGTGGTGAGGATGTTCGATCTGCATGGGGGGGCTGCCTCCCGTGTGGAGCGCTGGCTCTTACTCATCCGTGGTAGAAGCGCTCGCTGACAATCTTGCCGTCGCGCCACGTGTCCACGACGCACTGATCGACACGAACCTGTTGACCGTCCTTCTGGGTGTACTCCATCACGGCTTGGTAGTAGCTCGTGTTGTCTCCGAATCCGACGGACGACACGCTGTATCCGCCGAACGCCGCCACATCCTCGAGCACCTTCGCCTCGAAATCTATGCACAGCTGCTTGCCTTGCTTGGGCTCGCTGTCCCCTTCTTGCATCACGATGTCGTCGTGTAGGTATCGCTGCATGGCCTCGATGAACTGACCCTGAGCGAGGAGCGCGTGTAGGTCGACGAGTGCGGCTTGGATCTCTTGCTGCGTCATGGTCTGTCTCGTATCGAAAGTGGACATGCTGGAAATGGAGATGCGGGGTTGGATGCAGCAATCGATGACGGGTTACGGCGCGTCGAAGGAGTGGGCAGCGGGGTGGCCCCATTGGCGGCGCCAGCGCTGAGCGGGTCGTCTCCGGGCGCCGCGGCGGAGGACTGGCGAGGCCGAGCTGAACGACGGTTGGCCCACAGTGCGCGGACAAGCCAGCGTGGTTTGGGCTCACCTCCCCAGGGTGCGGAAGGCCCGCGCGGGCTGGAGAGGTGAGCGACCAAAACAACGGACACTTCCCATTCAAAGCGTGTACTGGAAGACGTTCTTCTCGGTGTGCGTTCTCTTCTTGGCATCTGCCCCGGTGTCGTCCGTCTCGATAGAGACTGGGCCACTGGCTTGTTTCGGGGCTGCAGGAATTACGAAGCTGATGACCTGTAGTTTCTTCGGGTCTTTCCCGATCTCTGACATCTGCGCCTTGACCAGGCCGGGAATGACGTAGCTGCCAAAACGAATCTCTTGGATGTCCTTCAGCGCCACCGTGTTGAACGTCAGCTCAATCGTCGTCCCTGCTCCCGCTGCCTTTTCACTCAGGGTGACGAAGGGCTTCGGTGTTTCCCCCGGGGCTGCAGCCAGTCGAACCGTGAAGTTTTCGATGAGAGCTCCGGGCGTCACGATTCTCACGGGGATGGTCGGTGGCTTTGCTTTCTCGACGGTCTTCTCTACAGACTGTTGATCCGCTTTGTAGACTTCCTGTTCACTCTTGAACCGCGCGAGCTCTGCAGTGAGGCGACCTTCGAGCGACTTGTTCTTGTCCACTGTCAGCACGAGCCGGTAGCGGCCCAGCACATCAGTCTTGCTGACGGGAACCGCAACCGGTCCCACATAGGCTCTGGTTTCTGATGAAACGGGGCTCGTCGTCTCAATCACCAAAGTGCTGGATGTTTGGGCGTAGACGACCTGCTTCTCCAGTGCGATGCGTGCAGCCTCTATTCGCTCCTGCTCAGTCTGCCGGTTTTCCGGTTCGTTTGTGCTGTCACGATGGAGACCAGTAGCTGCGGCGAGGAGTGATGTGTCCAGCATCCACTTGCTATACCCCGGCATCCGGTTGCTGCTAATGACAGGGTTGTTGGGATCCGCTCTCCAGTTTTCGAAGGCCGCATTTGCAGTGTTGAACTTCGCAATCGTGAACTCTTGGGAGGTGCGCAGGACGTCAGCGACTTGAACGAGTTCATCTTGCGGTAGCACGCTGATAGAGATGGTGTCCACGCCCTTCGGAATCAACACGACAGCGGTCACGTGGCGTTGCCCTGGTTCGAACTCGTAGTCGATTCGATAGCTGTCACCGAACCAGCGCTTGGGGTTGGTCCAAGCTCTTTTCACGATTTTTCGGCGTGGCCCAAAGACGATGGAGAAGCTCTGTCCGTCCGCACCGGGAATGGCGAACTGCAGAGGCTTCTCGACGAGCTGCTAGGGCATCCACGGCGCCATCGTCTCCCTCTCGCACGGCCAGAAGCAGCTCGGTCACCGTGCGCGCTGGAGATTCACCCTCCTCTTGCGTGGGGGTGTTCGCAGGCAACGGATCAAGAACCCTCTACATGTCAGCACGGCTTCGATGGGGAGATGGAGTCAAGGGCACGTGGTCCCTCATCGCTCCCAACGAGGTTCAGCTTATGACACGGCCAAATTGGGTTGTGAGATTCCTGCCCGGCTTCTCCGGCTAACCGACGACACGCCACTTCGCCAGCGCCAACAGGATCAGCATGACTCCGATCACGCCAGGGCCGCACTCTCGGCGTTGGGCCTTCGACAGTGGCAGGGCGGCCACTCCCAGAATGCCCTGAGCCACCCGCTTTGGGGAGGGCACCAGCCAAGGTGTGACCTGGCGACCTTCGGAATATTCGGCGCCGTAGAGCTCGGTCAAGAAGGTCTCTTCGCGGCGGACATGGCAGCTCTGAGCGGAGAATGGCTCGCCATTTGGCCTGCTCAGAGCCCTTGGTCTGCTGCCCGCCGAACCCCACTCCAAGCCCCACCCCGAGCCTGCTGCTACGATGAGGGCATGGATCGCCTCGTTGCCACCCAACTCTTCTCCGGCCTACGCAAGATCCTCGTGGGTCCCGAGGCGCTGTTGTTGGCCATGGTGGTCATGCTCATCGAGACGGCGGGGCCCAGCTCGGTGGACGACGGGGATGACGTGCTCTGGGTGGTCTTGCTGCCCATGCTCTTTGTGGCTGCCTGCTCCATGGCCCGTCACCGGCGCCTGCCCCTGACGGTCATGGTGATTGACTGGGCCGTCGCCTCGTTCTCTCATCTGCGCCGCAAGCTGGTGCTGAGCCTGGGGCTAGATTTCCATCCGAAGATGAGCCCACGCCCCGAGCGATTCATGGGTTTGGCCCGTGGGGTGGCCTGCTTGGCCCTGGCGGCCGCGGTTCTCTTGCCGGCGCAAGGGCTGCTGCGAGAGGTCTTACTGATCATGCGGGTGCGCGGTCTCTACAGCATTTACGTCCTGGCGCTGGGAGCGCTTTGGGCCTGGCTGCTCTCGGGAATTGTGCTCCAAATCCCAGCCATCGTGCTGGCCATCTTAGAGGTCATTAAGCGGCGCTCGCGGCTTCGAAGCAGCGTGCGTATCGGCATTGTCTCGGTGATTCTCGTGGGGATCGGGGGGCTGCTCTACACTCTCGATGCAGCCACGGGAGCCACGGGCTGCCTGGCGCTCTTGGCCTGTGGTTGTTGCGCGCCGCTCTTCTTACGCCCGGAAGAACCTCCCGCAGGGCCTTGGCTGAATATCGCCGTGGGCTCGGGAGCCAAGCCCAAGACCGCGCGAATCTCAGACGTTGTTCGCGGGGTCCATGGCTTCCTGGCACTTCAGGCCTTCCTGCTGGTGGTTCTGTTTGCGCCCCGGGGCGTGGAGCCTGTGACCACTTTGCCCATCACCGACGCGTTGGTGCGCACCTATGGTTGGCTCGCCGCCTGGCTCTTCACCGGCTCAGCGTGGATGGCTGTGAGCGAGTTCAATCGGCGCCGGCGCCTCTTCGACCCGGCCTTTCCCCGGAGCAACGTGCTGTGGGCCACCACCGGCCCGGAAGCCACGGCCCTCGAACTCGAACGGCACTTTGTAGAGCGCTCAGGTTGGCGACTGGTGATCTCAGATGCCCTTCCCGGTCTGGACGACGCAGACTTGCTCGTGGGCATGCCTAGCAGTGGGGCGCTCCGTTCAGCTGTGCCGCTGACGAAGATCCCCCCGGCCGTTTTTCTGCTGGATGATGACGCTAGCGCCGTGCTCAACGAAGCCGAAGAGCGGGATAAGGCCGAGCGTTCTATAGCTGTCATTCAACGCTTGCTGGTGACCTCCCGGCCGGGCCTCGGCGATCGGGGCGAGGGCACCTTTCTCGTGCCTCACTGTTGGCTCGTGGTGGGCCTCACCCGGGACGATGACCGTGGCGGCGTTGAGCGCAACGGCTCGATGACCTTCGGCCAGTCATTCCAGGCGGCCTTGGGCACTCGCTTGCGACGCTTCTTCTTCGAGGTGATGACCCGCGCGGGGATCGACGTGCTCTTCATTGAAGATTCGGTGACCACCGAGCAGGTGAGTCAAGTGCTCGAAGCGCTCATGGAACATCACATCAGTCGTGCCGAGCCGGGCCTTGTGGCCGAGCATGACTTCGTGGGTATCGAGGGCGTGCGGGTTGTGCTGCACGAAGTGCAGCCGGAGGCCGAGGGGATCCCCGGCGTCGATGCCAATGCCACGCGCCACGCCATTAGCCGCGCCCGGATCATGATCATTGGTCGGGACCGCAAGGGCGGCGACGATGACGACGGTCCCCCAAGCGAAGGGGAATCCAGTGATCTTTGGCTGAAGGAGTCGTTGAGCTCGATCTGGAGCGGGGTGCAGCTGGTCTGAGAGCCGGCGTGGGACGGCACCCAGACGAGCCGTCCTACTTGACCTTGTAGACGAAGGGTGAGGCGCCACCCTCTTCGGCTTCCTCTGAGAGTTCTTCTTCGTCTTCGACAACGGGGACGAACAGCAGCTCGAGGTCGCTGCGCCCTTGCCCGACGTAGACCTCGACAGGCTCGTAGTCCACATCGCCTGAGGTGACAATCGTGAACGTCCAGGCGGTGTTCGGAAGCATGTTGTCGCAGGTGAACTCGAGGGTGTCTCTGTCGGGTCTTGTATTCGATTGGCCACCCGAGTCGGAGCTTGCCGAGAGCCACATCCATGAGGGTGTTTCTTCGGTGCCTTCGAACACGACAAGCCCGGAGACGCTGACGGCGCGCTCAAGGCGCACGTTGCCCACTCGCGCCGTGCCAAGGCGAGACACAGAGAAGGGCTCGGAGTTGACTTGAGCGAAGCCCTCGGCCTCGGCAGAGACGGTGTAGTCACCCTCACTGACCACATCAAAGCGGTAGTTCCCCATGGCGTCGGTGACGGACCTGGAGCCTCGTCCTCCCCACATACTGCGGCCTTCTTGAGCCACAGATTTGAGCGCGACGTTGGCACCAGAAACGGGCTGGCCGTTGAGGCCGGAGAGCACTCGCCCCTGGGCCGCGCCGGTTTGCAGGGAGACCTCGACGAAGCGCTGCTCGTTGAGCGTCAACGGGAAGGTCGTGGTGTCCACGGAGCCGGTGCCGATTGAGGCGCTGGCGTCTGAGTGAAACATGAGCGTGACGTCGCCCACTTCAAGGTGTCCCATGATGAAGGTGCCGTCGGCAGAGGTGGTGACTGAGCGGCGGATGGTTCCCCAAGTGCGCACTTTCCAGCCCCCGGCCGGTTGCCCGTTGACCAGCAGCCGTCCCTTGACGAAGCCCGTCTCGAGGTCGGCCCAAGTGCTGCCCACAATGAGCGTGGCTTCGGTGTCCTGCCCTGATGTGACCCAGACGTCTTGCTCAGACAGAGGTGTCATGGCGAAGGGCTCCCACCAGGTGGTCAGGCTGGTGAAGCTGATGCGCTCGCGGGCTTGCAGTTGCACGTCGCCAGGTTCGACATCGGCGAAGGAGAAGCTGCCATCCAGGGCGCTGAGCGTGGTGCGAGGCAGGGCGCCGGCCAAGTTCTCCCCTCCCTCTGAGCGTAGAGACACGAGCAGAATCTGGCTGGGCGGACCGCCGTTTTCGATGACCGTGCCCGTCACTGTTCCCCCGGCACTGAGCACGATCACGGGGATCTCTCCCGGGTTGGGCACAGTGATCGTGCTGGTTGTCACGGCGAAGGACGGATGGGTCACTTCGACGGAGTACTCCCCGTCGGCGAGATCGCTCAGCTCGGCGAAGCCCTTGTCGTCGCTGCGGGACGCGGTGAGCGGCTGGGGAGGGCCTTCTCGGCGGTCGGTCTCAGCTGTCTTGCGGACGGAGACCATGGCCCACTCCACGGGGGTCGCCTCGTTGTCGTCCTTCACCAACTGCACGGTGACCGAAGAGGATGGCTGCAGCGTGATCTTCTCGGTGAGATCGCCAAAGGTGAGGTCGAAAGTATTGCGTTGCGACCCGAAACCCTCGGCTGCGATCAAGACGTCCCAACGGCCAGGGTCGAGATCTTCCACGAGCCAGCGACCATCGGGGTCCTGGCTCACTCTGTCTGCGATCTGCCGCGGTGGAATCAAAAAGTCTGGGAGCTGGTCGGAGTCCGGCACGGGCAAGTTACGGGCGAAGAGTCTGAGCTGCTCGATGGGTTCGTTGTCTTCGTCGAGGACTTCGAGAGTGAGTGTGCGCCGCGCGGGCAGCACCACCACGATCTCTCCGGATTCCGCTTCAATGCCTCCGGTGTCCGTCACGAAGATATGCTCGGGTAACCTGCGCGCCGCAGCCCGAGCGAGGCCATAACGAAGGCCCGAAACCTGAAAGCGCCCCTGTCCGTCAGCTTGAACCGGCGGGCGGAGGATGGCGACGGGACCAAACGCGAGCTGATTGCCCGCCATGACTTGAGCGTTGGGCACGGGCTTGTCCGCCTCGTCGACCACTCGTCCGCTGAGGGTCAGGCCGTCGAGCATCGTCACCTCGCCCAAGTCGCGAGTGCCTCCGGCGTCACCCGTGGGATGGGGGCCGCTCACGGTGCTCACGTGAATGTTGTCGTCGAGCACGAGACTGATCAAACCTTGGGGGACGGAAGGCAAGGTCCACAGGCCGTCGCCGTCGGTGGTGGTTGTCGGGAAGGGCAGGGTCTGCTCGAAGCGCTCCATCCACCGGGGCGGGATCGCAACAATGCTGATGCCGTCGTTCTCGATGAGCACTCCGCCACCGGCGCGGAAGTCAGCGATCCCTGATCCGAGGATCAGCGTCTGCAAATCGGTGGCTCGCACGCGTACACCAGGCAGGCCTTGACCTCGCTCGTCGATCACCACGCCCGTGAGCGTGACACCCAAGCGCATGACGATGTCGCCCAGGTCCTTCTCGCCGCCTGAGACCGGCGTCTCTTCGAGCATGTGCAACAGCGAGCGGGGGCCTCCCGGGTCGATGAGCAGCACGCCCAGGACTCGGGGTTCGATGTCAGCGAAGCGAAAACGACCTTCGTCGTCGGTGGTGACTTGGCCTAGCTCGGGTTGGATCGCGGATTCGCCGGTGGTGAGCAGCGCGTCCATGGCGGGAAAGAAGTCTGTGCCCCCGCCGCCCAAGAGCGTAATGGGCATCTTGACCACGGGCTCGCCGCTCTCCTCCACAAGGCGACCGATGATGCCGCCCAGTGTCTTGCGATAGCTCGCGGGCATGGCGATCGTCGTCTCGGGCTCGGCCACCGAGGGCTCTGCTAGGACCGCAGTGACGTTGAGGCGCTGGGTCGAGTCGGCCAAGGGGCTGGTCATGCTGGTGCCAGCTTGATCTTCATCGTCGGGAGCGGCGATCAAAGCGACCCGAGGACCAGCAGCGCTCGTCGGCTCATAAAGCATCAGCGCGACGGCGGCCACCGCAATCAGGGCGACCAGGGCTAGGACCAAGTGTAGGGGCTTCATCGTGTTTCCTCTTTGCCGGGCAAGGTGACTCCGGGCCACCATAGCGATCCCTAGGAGGAAGCGGCCCTCGAAGGATGGTGTGCATGGGCGGGTCGTCGGACCTATGGTGTAGCCGTGCATTCCTCGACTCTCATCGCTTTTATTGGCGGGCTGCTGCTGACCACGGCTTGCTCGCTCACAGTGGCCCCTGTGTTGCCTGCGGTGCCGCCGCCGCCCGACGTACTTCCTGGGCAGCTGCTGTTTGTGGTGCCGAGCCGTTACGTCGAGACCCAAGGGATGCCCATGGTCTTCAAAGACCGCAAGGTGCGCATGCCTCTGCTGCTAGAGCGGGATCCGGAGCGCGCCCGTCAGATCGGGGCCCGAGAAATCGTGACGGGAATGTCCTCTCAGCACGTGATTTGGGCCTTCTTGAGTCATCCCACGCGGGTGGTCGACGACGGGCCGCCCGGGGGGCACATCATGCTTTGGGAGCAGGGCCCGGCCTTTGTTCGGGGCCGCTATTGGGTGCGCACGGACCAAGACGGCACGGTCTGGTCTGCGGGGCGCTTCTAGGCCGGGCTTCTGAGCCCTGTCGTCGATCTTGAGCTACTCTCTGGGCGCTGTCCTCCCCACGAGATGCCATGCGTCGCCTGACCTCCAGATTGCCGTGCGCTGTGATCGCCTTGCTCCTGGTTGTCTCTCCGGGATGCATGTCTACAGCGCCCCGGGTGGTGGTCCAGGGGGCTCATGGGTTCGTGCGGGCTGACTCGCCGGCACAAGCTCAAATCGTCTCGGCTTTGCTTGAGACGATGGTGCCTCGTGTGCGCGCCATTCTGCCGGACACTCTGAGTGAACCCGTCGAGGTCTGGGTGCAGCGGGAGTTGTCCCTATACACCCATTGGTCGGTGAACAAGGACGTGCCCGCCTTTACGGTCGAACGGGAGCGTCGTATTCACATGGCGGAGAACCCGTCTCGGGAGCTCTCTGCGGCTCTGGGCCACGAGTTGGTGCACGCCCTGCTGGGCGAAGGCTGGTCGACTTTGCCGCCGGTGGCAGAAGAGGGGCTGGCGGACTGGATCCAAGAGGTCTTGCACCCTGAGTTTGCCGCGTCCATGCGAGCTGATCACTTGGCCAAGGCCAGCGCGGCGTTTGGCGGCATGCGCTTCGGTTTGTGGTGTCCGGGATCAGTGCAGGGGGGGCGGCGCCTCGCTTCGTTCACCTTTCCTGGCCCATCCCCGGGGGAAGTGCCGATCACTGACCCGCAGCTGGCGATCGACCAAGGTGGCCAACAGGCCGACGATTCGTCGGTCTGGAAGCCGTACGAAGTCTCGGTCAGTGACCCCAGGCTCTATGGCATTGGCTACTTGGCTGTGGTCCGGGCTGTGGAGCGTGTCGGGCTCAGCGGCCTGTACGAGTTGTGCCAGCGGGCCGCCGACCAGGGCTTGGAGCAAATGCCGGGGGCTTGGCTTCTGGAAGCCGGAGGCCTGAGCCGCTCACCGGATGAGTGGCAGCAGATCATTGCCGAGCGCGTGGGCCGCAGAGAACTCACCGCCTTGGGCCACAGCCTGTCGCCCTTCATGGTCGATCTGATCTCTCGTGGGCTGCTGTCCTCTGGGCATCAACTCGACGTGGATGACTTTCTCGCTCGCTATCGACCACGTCTGGGACTGGAGCAAGGTCGCTCGCGCTTGCCCCTCACGTGGCTGCCAAAACTGCGTGGGGTACACGATGATTCGTCCCGGCGCCGACGGCACCCTGGACCACCCCAGGATGTCGGTATCGCTGTACCCTAGGCACCGCGCGACGCTGTCCCCCGTCCGGCGTGCGCCTCTCCCCCCGTCAGCTGACACCATGAAGTTCACGCTCTTTTCGGCCGTTCTGTGTCTCGTCGCTGCTGCACCTCAGATTCGCTCTCAGTCACCGCACGAAGTCCTGCAGGACTCCGTGCCCCGTTTGCCGGTCTCGTTTGTCGAAAACGCTGGCCAAATCCACTCCTCAGCGCGCTTTGTCGCTCGATGCGGCAAGACCACGGCGTTCTTCACCGAGTCCGGTTTTGTCCTGAGACTCGTCGCGAATTCCGGCGACGGAGGGCCGCCAGCCTCTGAGTTTGCTGGCGCTCACGTGTTTCTCTCCTTCGAAGAGGCCCAAGACGATGTGGTCTTGCGGGGGACTGGCAGGGGCTTGGCTCCGGTGCGCAGCTATCGCGGCAATGACCCGTCCGCATGGGTGACGGAAGCAGCCAGTTGGAGCAGCATCCGCTACGACGGCCTCTATCCTGGGGTCGACGTGGCTGTGCTGGAACGCAACGGCAGCCTGGCCTACGACCTGCTGCTCGCCCCCGGCGCGGACCCGGCTCAGGTCGTGTTGCGTTGCGAGGGCGTCACCGGCCTGGCCCTCGATGGTGAGCAGCTGGTGCTCTCCACCGCCGTGGGTCCGTTGGTTCAGACGCCACCCGTGGCCTGGCAGGTGGGAGCGCTGGGCGAACGGTTCCCCGTAGAGGTGAGCTTTCGCTTGATCGACGGTGAGCGCTACGGCTTCAGCGCGCCGGACTTATCCCCCGAGCTGCCGCTGGTGATCGACCCGGGGCTCACCTGGGCTACCGACTTGGGCGGCACCTTCGCCGACTCCATTACCACCATCGTGCGTGCCCCTGACGGTGACTTGCTGATCACCGGCTCGACGGGCTCCCCCGACTTTCCGACGACACCGGGGCCCTTTCAGAATCAGGTGGACGGCTTCTCGGATGTGTTTTTGACGCGCCTGGATCCCGTGGGAAACCAGCTGCGCTTCTCGACCTTTATGGGTGGCACGGACACGGTGATCTTCCGCCCGGAAGTGGGCGAAGACCTGGCCTTGGCCGCCGATGGTTCCATCGTGGTGGTAGGCACGGCCACGTCGCCCAACTTCCCCACGACCACCGGCGTGCTGGAGGAGGACTTGATCGGAGGCGCGGACGCTTTCGTGGCCCGTTTCGACGGCGACGGCATGTTGCTCTGGTCGACCCGTTTCGGTGGGACCAAGAACGATGCTGGCAGCGCGGTGGGGGTGTCCCCCGATGGCTCGGTGATTCTGGCTGGGCATACCTTCAGCAACAACCTGCCGGTGACCAGCGGCGCCTTCGACGAGAGCTTCAACTCGCTCTTTCTGAGCAACGATATCTTCGTGAGCCGTCTGGCCAGCGATGGCAGTGCGGTGATCTGGTGCACCTACGTGGGCGGCTCCTTGCGAGATGAAGTGCGGGAGATACTGCTCAACGGCGACGGCTCGGTGACCTTGGGCGGCCTGTCTGGATCGATCAACTTCCCGGTGACCGCAGGGGCCTACGACGAGAGCTACAACGGGCCTTCGGGGACAGAGACCGACGGAGTGCTGCTGCGCCTGTCTGCTGACGGGGCAACCCTCGGGTTCAGCACGTTCTTGGGTGGCCCTGCGATCACCGAGATCTGCGGCCTGGCCGAAACGTCCGCTGGTGACTTGGTGGTGGCTGGCACGACCTTTGGCGGCGGCTTTCCCACCACCACCGGGGCTCGGCAGCTGACTTACGGCGGAGGCTTCACGGACGGCTTTGTGGCTCGGCTCAGCGGCGACGCCAGCACGCTGCAATGGTCGACTTACTTCGGCGGCCAGGGGGACGACTCGATCCTGTCTCTGGCCCTCGACAGTGGTGAGCAGCCCACGGTCACCGGAGAGACCAGCTCCACGAGCCTGTTCCACGACCTCGCCCCCGAGTTCTCCGGCCCAGGGTTTGGTTTCGGAGGCTCTGTCTCCGGATCCGCCAGCTCCGGTCCGGCGGGGACCGTGACCACGGGTGGCTTCGGCCTGGGGGATTCCCCCGGGCAGGGCAGCGACCTCTCTCTAGACGGGGCCGCAGACGCTTGGCTGGGGCGCCTGTCCACCGATGGAGGCTCTCTGGTTTGGGGCAGCTACTACGGCGGCTCGATGTCCGAAGAAGGCGCGACTGTGGTTCTTGATGCCTTTGGTGACGCTTGGATCGCTGGTCGCAGCGACTCCTCAGACTTGCCCACCACTGTCTCGGTGGACACGACGAATAACGGCGGCTTTGTAGGCTTCTTGGCCCATTTCTCCGTGCCTCCCCTGTTTCAGCTGGGCTTGGATGTGGCCGGCATGAGCGGGTTGGCTGAGAACGGGAAGCCGCCTGTGCGCCTGGAGATGACCGGCAGCTTTGTCCCTGGGACGCCCTGGTCGTTGTCTGTATCGGGTGGCGAACCCGGGCTGCCGGTGCTCTTGGTGCTGGGTTCAGGGGCCATCCAGCCCCAGGTTGCCGGGGGGCGTTCGTTCGTGAATCCCATCGATGTCGTGCTGTCATTGACGGCGGACGCCGAAGGGCTGTGCCTCTTGTCCGGGGACCGCTGGCCGCTCACAGCCCAGCGCTTGGTCCTGCAAGCTTGGGCGCCCGGTGAGCCTGCTCAAGGTTCGAATGGCCTGCTGCTCATGAGCCCCTGAGATAGGCTCGATTTCGACGAGTTGAGCCGTTGCTGGAGCCGTCGGCTGAGGGCTCGCCTGGGGCCCCGCGGGAATGCTCGGGAATCCGTCTGGGCGGCTGTTTCCAGCATCATCTGAGTGGGTTACGATCACGCGATTCTTCTGGACCGACCAACCCGCGAGAGCGAGGAAAAGCCTCACCATGACGTCTTCCAATCAGGCCGTGAACAAGTGGGTGGATGAAGTTGCCGCCCTGACCACTCCCGACAACATTCAGTGGTGCGACGGCAGCCAAGGCGAGTACGACGCCCTGGTCGCTCTGATGGTCGCCGACGGCACCATGGTGCCGCTCGATCAAGAGAAGTGGCCCGGCTGCTACTACAGCCGTTCGGCCCAGAACGACGTGGCTCGCGTTGAGCACTGCACTTTCATTTGCTCCGAGACCAAGGCAGCCGCTGGCCCCAACAACAACTGGGAAGCCCCGGCAGTCATGAAGGAGAAGCTGAACGGCATGTTCAGCGGTTGCATGAAGGGCCGTACCATGTACGTGATCCCTTACTGCATGGGTCCGATCGGCTCGCCTTACAGCAAGGTGGGCTTCGAGATCACCGACAGCCCGTACGTCACCGCCAACATGCGCATCATGACGCGCATGGGTGATCAGGCTCTCGAGAAGCTCGGCGACAGCACCGACTTCGTTCGTGGCTTGCACAGCACCGGCGAGCTCGATCCCGACCGTCGCTTGATCTGCCACTTCCCTGAAAGCCGCGAGATCATGTCTTTCGGTAGTGGCTACGGCGGCAACGCGCTGCTCGGCAAGAAGTGCCACGCGCTGCGTATTGCCAGCGCTCAGGCCAAGGACGAAGGCTGGATGGCTGAGCACATGCTCATCCTCGGCCTGGAAAGCCCCGAAGGCGAAACCCGCTACGTGGCGGCAGCCTTCCCGAGTGCTTGCGGCAAGACCAACTTGGCCATGCTGATCCCCCCGGACGAGTACAAGGGCTGGAAGGCCTGGTGTGTGGGCGACGACATCGCTTGGATGCGCTACGCCGAGGACGGCAGGCTCTACGCCATCAACCCCGAGGCAGGTTTCTTCGGTGTGGCTCCGGGCACGTCCGACAAGACCAACAAGAACGCCCTCGAATCCACGCGCAGCAACTCGATCTTCACCAACGTGGCCCTCACCCCCGATGGCCAGCCCTGGTGGGAAGGTCTCACAAAAGAGCCGCCGGCGGAGTGCCTCGACTGGAAGGGCAACAAGTGGACGCCCGAGACCGCCGATGGTCCCGCCGCTCACCCGAACAGTCGTTTCACCGCCCCCGCCAAGCAGTGCCCGGTGGCGAGCCCCATGATGGACGACCCTCGCGGTGTGCCTATCGACGCGATCATCTTCGGTGGTCGTCGGGCCAAGACCGCGCCGTTGGTCTTCGAGGCTTTCGATTGGGAGCACGGTGTGTACGTGGGTGCCATGGCAGCCAGTGAGACCACCGCTGCGGCCACCGGCGCCGTGGGTGTTGTTCGCCGCGATCCCATGGCCATGAAGCCGTTCTGTGGCTACGACTTCGGTGACTACTTCGCGCATTGGCTCAAGATGGGCAAGAAGTCTGATAAGGCTCCGAAGATCTTCCACGTCAACTGGTTCCGTCAGGACGACGAGGGCAAGTTCATCTGGCCGGGCTTCGGCGAGAACATGCGGGTGCTCGAGTGGGTTCTCAACCGCTGTGCTGGTGAGGCCGACGCCATCGACACGCCCATCGGCAGTGTTCCTGCACCGGGCGCCATCAACCTCGAGGGCATCGATATCGACGCCACCACGCTTG
>JBLIMM010000094.1:0-14499 GCA_047638635.1 Pseudohongiellaceae bacterium
ACCGTGGCAGCGCCGACCAAGCCCAGCAGGGCCTGGTGCACCTGATTCACGGAGATGGATTCCATGCAGTGGGGGCGCACGTCGCAATCGGGGAGGTAGCAGACCAAGCAGTCGAGGCCTTCGGGGGCGATGCGTTCGCCTCGGTCGAAGACATCGATTTCGTGGAGCGATGTGGGGCCGAAGAGCACCACCACCGGCGTGCCCCGTGCGATGGCCACGTGCATAGCAAGCGTGTCCCCGGTGAGCACCACGTCGCAAGCGTCGACGATGCCAGCGAACTCGCCCACGGTGTTGTCGCAACCCGTGTCCACGGCGACGCCGTTGCTGGCTGCTGCGAGACGACTGTTCCGTTCGACTTCTTCGGGACCGCCCAGCAAGAACACCTTGTGGCCGTCACGACCCAAGCGTTCGATGAGTTCGATGTAGCCTTCTTCGGTCCACCGCTTGAAGCGCCACCGTCCGCCGGCGCCGGTGTTGAGCCCGATGACTGACTTGCCCGGTGCGGGGGAGTTGGCCGATCGAAAGGCAGCGCCCACCGCTTCTTCGGCGGCACTGATGGGCAGCTGAGGAGGCTCACGTTCGTAGGGCACTTCGAGAACATCTGCCATCATGTCTTGGTAGGTGCGCACGTTAGCCTTCTTGAGATCGTCCCGGACGCCCATCTCGAGCCAAGCCGCAGCACCAGCCGACAAGGGCACGGGAGCGCCGCGCTGGTCGAAGGCAAAGCCCACCCGCAAATCGCCCTTGGCAGACTGGGCCAGGGCGCAGCTGTCCGGGGCGGCGTCCGGGTTGAGCACCACGTCAAAGTGCTCCGTGGCGAGCTCAAGAGGCAAGCTTCCCGTAAAGGGGATGGTGCGATCGACCAGGGGGTTGTTGTTCACCAGGGGGATCGACGAGGGCGAAGTGACCCAGGTGATACTCGCTCGGGGCCAACGGCGGTGAATGGCGGGTAGCAGGCTGGTGGTGCGCAGCACATCGCCCATAGCCGCGAGCTTGGTGATCAGAATGCGCGTCTCAACCGGGTCATAGTGTTCCACGCAGCTAGAACACACCACTCCGTGGAGCTTGTGCGGCTTGCAGGGACGGTCACCGTTGAAGTGCCGGCAGTCGGTTTTGAGCTCGTCCATGATCGTTAGCTGATCGTCTCGGATCGTTCGGGATGCGGGGGGCCTGGGGAGAGGTCATCGCAGACGCCCGGGGGCGACCTTACGATGGCACGGTGCTGATCTCCATGATTCGACCAGCCAGCCTCCCCGTGACGAGACAAAATCAGCCCAGGTTTTTGGGCAAAGACCCCCGTGATGCCTGATTCAGACCAAAGACCGACCTCAGTGACCGACGGGATCACCATCCCCGACCTGCTGGCAATGCCCCAGGGTGAGCACTCCCTGGCTCGCCGGGCCCTCTGGTGGCTGGGGGCCGCTGGCTGCTTCATCCTGGGTATCGTGGGCTGGCTGGTCCCCGTGATCACCGGCATCCCCTTCTACATCTTGGGGGCGGTGATGCTCAGCAAGGCCTCCCCCGCGGTCGGATGGCGGATCAACAGCTGGGAGCGGGGCTGGACGCTGAAGTGGCGGCTGATGCTCCGGCCGACGTTGCGTAAAGAGGCGCAGGGGCGGGAGTCGGGGCCCTCCTCGTGAGCCAGATCATCGATCTGATGATCTGCTCTGCCGCCTAGCTGAGTCGGCAGGCACTGTCAGGGTTGGAGAGACATGCAATGACTGAGCAAACCGTCGTTCGCGGAGCAGGGAGAATGTCCGCTTGGCAACGGTTGTCCGACGGGAAGCTTCAGCTCTGTCTGCTCGCAGCCTTGCTAGGCGTCGCCCTCGTTGCAGCCTTTGACCATGTGTTGCTGCTCTCTGGCTTGGTGCTCCCCCCCATGGGCGGCCCTGCTCCTGGGGGGAGCCGGGTTCCTGTGTCTGCGCAAACTCTTGGGTGCACACACCATGCCCCGCCAGTGCTTCTCCTTCGCTGTTGCCCTGGCCATCCCCGGCATTGCCTTGGGGGTTGATGGTGAGCGCAAGCAGTTCGTTCGCGTGATGAGCAGCATCTCGCCGGGGATGGTTCGCAGTGAGGTGGATGCCCGAGTGCAGGGCTACCGCGTTCGTGCTGGCAGTGACTCGAGAGCCCTGGCAGGGCTCGGAAGCTGGGGCCTGACCGCCGAGCAGTTCACCGCCGAGGGACTCGCAGCCGTGCGCTGGTGTGAGACTCACCCCGAGTTTTCTAGCGACGTGTTGCTGGTTGCCTACGACACTGAAAATGCTGTGCAGCGGATTGAGCTGCGGCTGGACTAGCCGTCGCCGCTGGGCCCGGCGTAGAGCACCACGTCGGCCATCTCGATGTCATTGGCAGCGAGGCGTTCGGCGTGGCTGTCGTCGATGGCGAGGGTGAAGATCTTGAGTTGGGGGTCCGTCGCACGGATGCGCTGCAAGGTGCCGCCGTTGTGCGCCATGTGAAAGCGTCCGATGACCAGCACGATGGGCAAGGCCCCGGCCTGTTGGGCTTGGACCACCGTGTCGGCCATAGTGGCGTCCCAGATGTTCTGTGAGCGAAAGAACTTGTCGACGACCTCGACACCGAACTGATCGACGTGCATGACCTTGGAGAAACGCCGGTAATAGTCGCCCCCCAGAATCGTCTCGGGGATCGTTACCAACGCCCCTCGCTCCGGGGGCAACTCGGCCAAGCGCTCTAGGCCCTCTTTGCGCCCCAAAGTGACGTAGCGTCGAGGTGCGTTGGCGCCCCAAATCGGCTGGTTGCTGGCCACGGCGGCCAGCACCATCGACCGGTGCCCGGGGGGGTAGTTGCTCGGGGAGAGGCGCGCTAGGCGCACGAACTCCTTCTCGCTGATGATGCCGTCGGCGAAGTCGTCGATGAGTGGCTGTCGATCACGCTCGATGAACTCCAGGGCCACCTCTGGCCCATCGGGGCGAGCTGCGATGAGGTCATCGAAGAGCGCGGCCGCAGCGCCCAGACCCAGGACGTGGTGGTGCAGCTCGCCCACGATGACGACGTCAGCGGCGAGGGCGCGCTCCACGACGGTCTCCCAGGTGACCGCCTGGCCGCTGGCGCCATCGAACATGGCCAGCTCACGGACACCCTTCGGCAGCACCGGGGCCGGCCCGGGAAACGTCACCGGCTTGGGGCTGGCGCAGGCACTGAAGCAGAAGACCAAGACTGCGCACAAAGCGCGGCTCCGCAAGGCTGTTGCACTCGTGTTCACAAGGGCAAGCCCGCGCTGGGAGTGGCTGCAGGATGCTGTCGTCCGAGTCATCGTTGCGTCTCGAGTTGGTCAGTTGAATGCGAGTTGGTTTGTTGAATGCGAGGTGGTCAGTGGAAGTCGAGGTTGTCAGTGGAGGTCGTGGGGGGGCATTCGGAGTCTAGGTTCGGCGCGCTGAGATCGCGGGTGTCTTGGAGCGCGGCAGGGCCATGGCGCAGGCCCACAGCCACACCGTGGGGAACAGTTGCAAGAGCAGGCGGAACAAGCTGGACTCAATGTGCCAGCTTTGGGAGCGCGCCGGCGTGGTGACGTAGACCGCGAAGTACGCCGCGAAGGAACCGAGAGCGACCAGGCCGAGAAACAGTCGGTGGTCCCGGGGAAAGCCGCGCCCGCGCACCAGGCCCATGAGTGCGAGGAGCGCTGCAACGGGCCAAGCGTAGCCCCAGCGATCGGCGCTGGTAGCCAGCCCCCAAGTGCTGCCGTCCGTCCAGGGATTGAGTTGATCCATGAAGCCACCGAAGGCCGTAGACCAGCGGGCAGGGTCGGGTAGGTAGGTCAGCAGCGTGGTGCCCACGTCATGAAACATGGGGTCGTTGGGGGCCCAGGACAGCTTGAAGCAGACCAAGATCGCTAGGGGCAGCGACGCCCCTGCAAGGGCGAGGGGCAACTCTCTTTTCAGACCTGGAGCAGAGTTGTCACCACGAGCGCGGGTGAACCCAAGACAGCAGATGTAGGCCCCCAGGACCACGACGGCGAGGACCGCACCTTCGTTCTTGCACCAAGGTAAGGCGCCGAGAGCCAGCCCGCCGAGCCAAGCCGGAAGGCGTTGATTGCGGGCTGGAGCGAAGTGGCTGGCGAACACGGTGGTGGCGGCGAGGAGCAACATTGCCAGGGCCGCGTCAGCCAACTGGGCCCGCACCATCTCGGCCAAGATCGGCAAGCTGAGCAAGAGCGCCGTGGCCAAAGCTGCGCTGCGCTGTCCGCAGAAACGGCGAGCAGCAGAGAACATCATCAGTCCCAGGCCCACAAGAAAGCTGAGCGCCACAGTGCGCGGGGCCGTGTGGCTCTCGCCGCCGACAGAACTCCACAAGCTGGCCAAAGTGCCCGGGACCAGCAGGGGATAGTCAGGGTGACCGATGACCCGATTGCGAAAGAGCGCGGGCCAGTCGCCGTCACCGCGAACCAAGACTCTCGCGCCGGTGTTCCAGATGGCCATGGAATCCCACGAGCCGCCGGGGATCGGGTCGTCCCAGTCGCCCGCTGACCAGAGAGCCAGGGCTCCTGCAGCCAGGGGTAAGAGCAGCACGGCGCGGTTGAAGAAGCTGGGTTGGCGAAGAGCGAGGTTGGGCGCGGGGACGCTCGCTGCCTCGTGGCGTGGCCCAGACCGGGCGATGAGCGTGAGTACTGCGGCAGCACCGAGCACCACAACAAGGGTGGCCAACCCGCCGGGTAGGGGCGACCCCAGACGCAGCGCACTGAAGACCAGGGCCGACAGCAACAAGGGCAGCAGCACGAAACCCCAGGCGCCCGCGCTGACCCAGCCGTCGAGCCGTGACTCGTGGGCTGAGCTGGCTGTGGCTGCCCGCCCCAAGAGCAAGGCGCCGCAGATCATTGCGGCCCACTCGATCAGCTCTGTGTCGCCCACTGGGCTCAGCGGAGTGTTCGCAACGGCGCTGCCGGCGCCTCTGGCGGTGCCACTCAGGCTGGCTGTCGTGGCGGCGAAGAGAGCGGGTATTCCTTGGCCGATCATGGGGACACCACCGCGAGGCCCCGGGGGAGGGCGCTGAGTTGGGGCGAGAGGCCTGCGTCTCGGGCGGCGGTCAAGAGCGCGTCGATGCGCTCGCTGTGGTCCTTGCCGTGGACGCTGTGAACCACCACCGTGTGTCCTGCTTGCAGACGCAGGACCACCTCGGCCAGGGTGCTAGCGCCGGACACCGCCGACGGGGCCACGGTGTACTGCAAGTCGAACTGCCGGCTGGTGGCATCACGGCCCTGGGCGTTGGTCCACAGGGTGATCTGCGGGTGGCCGGCAACGTCTGGCAGCAGCGGTTCGAAGGTGCCCTTGTTCCAGAAGCCTGTGGTCTGGGCGTCGAGTGCTTGGCCTCGGTCATAAGTGGCCATCATGCCCAGGACGCAGGCCACGGCTACGACAAGCTGGGTCATGAGCGTCACCCAAGACGTGGCGCCTTGGGGCTGCGACGCGGGCCCTTGAGTCGTCTTGCCCGGGGCTGAGGTGCCGTCGTGCGCAGCGGTGGATGGAGGTGCTGGCATGAAGGCCTCGCGAGGTGTTGGTCGCTACCTTAGCAGCCCGAGGTCTCATCCCCCCGCCCAGGGACACGTCCGCTCAAACTTCGCGCCTCCCCCGGGTGTTCTTAGGCCTGTGCTTGCTGGTCTTCTGTCGGCTGCTCTGGGACTAGCCAGGCTCGGGAATCCGGTCGCCAGATCCTGGCATTTTGAAGCAGCGGGCGATCACAGCGGGGGACACCCGGGCTGGCGTGCGCTGCTTGCGGCGGGCGCTGCTGCCGACTCGATCATTGGCAGCTGGCCGACGGATATTATCGACATTCAGGGCCTCGTCTGCTGCATCTCAGACGTCCAGGCCTAGCGATCGCATGAGCTCTAGGGCGTTGCCCTTGGTCACCACACCGGGCCGCATGCGGTAGTCGAAGACCATGCGCCCGTCGATCAGGCTGTCTTCGAAGTGCACGTTCTCCGCTCGCTGGCCGAGCTTGTCGGCGATGGCGGTGAGCGAAAGGTCGTGGGTCGTGACCAAGCCCAAGGCGCCGCGGTTCACCAGATCGGTGATCACGGCGCCAGCTCCTGCGAGGCGGTCGCTGCTGTTCGTGCCGTGGAGGATCTCGTCTAGCAGAAACAGCGTGTGGGGTTCGCTCTTGGCCAACTCATTGATCGTGGCGAGCCGGCGAATCTCCGCGTAGAAGTGCGACTCGCCGGACAGCAACGAGTCGACGATTTGAATGGATGCACCCAAGGCAAGGGGCGTGAGCGTGAGGCTCGCGGCGCGCACGGGGGCTCCGGCCATAGCCAGCACCACGGCGCTGCCTATGCTGCGGAGAAACGTGCTCTTGCCAGACATGTTCGAGCCGCTGATCAGTAGCAAGGCGTGATCTGTGTCGAGGGTCACGTCGTTGACCACTGCGCTCCCGGCGGGGAGCAGCGGGTGAGCGAGACCCTGGCCATGAAGCTGCGCCGGACCATCGACAATCTCGGGCATGACATCGTCGGGATGCTCGTAGGCGTAAGTCCCCAAGGCGATCAGCGCCTCGTACTCACCGGCGGCGGCGATCCAGTGGGGGATCGACGGGCCCGCCAGCTGGCGCCACGACTCGATGCTCCGCAGGCGATGGACTCGATAGCGAATCAAGAACGACACGGGGCCAAAGAACGGATTGAGCTCGGCGTTACGCAGCCCGCCCACCAACTTGCGCAGGCGATCGACGCTGGAGGACGGCGGCCCAAGAGGCGTGCAGACTTCCTCTTTGAGTGTGGTCAAGGTCTGGCAAGCAGCGGGATGTTCTTCGAGGGATTTGAGCAGGCCTGCGAGCAGGGGCAGCCCCGCGTCGGCTAGTTTGGCCCCCGAACCCACCGCCTTGAAACGCTGAGCCAGCAGGAGATCTTGCAGGACGCAGAGGATCGCGGCCAGGCCCAGGTGGGCGATGCCGTGCCCTAAGAGCTCCCAGGCGATGAGCGCGAAAACGCTGTAGAGCGCCAAGGCCACCGCAGCGACTCGCTGGAAGTTTGAGATTTCTACGGGCTTCTGGCTGGCCCAGCGACACAGAGCCTCGGCGTTCAGCGCCCCTTCTCCTTCGGGGTCGAGCAGCGCCAGCTCTTCTCGTCGGTCGGTCTGCGCAGCCAGTTCAACCACTGCGTCTTGGCGGGAGCGGGCGTCCCTTGCAGAGGCGGGCTCTGCCAGCCAGCGGGCCAGGGTGGACTGCCCGAGGGCCGTACGCGCCGTGCAGAGCAACTCGAACAGCGAACCCTTACCGAAGAGATCTAGATCTCTGGCGTAGGGGTGCTCCGCGTCCACGAAGTCGAGGCCGTCGTGCCCTTGCCCGGCCCAGTCTTTCCCTCGGCGGGCCATGGCCCCTTCGTAGAACGTGCAGGCCAGCTGGGCCCGGGCGCCCAGCCGCCGAGCGTTGGTGTGCGCCATCACCAGGGCCACGAAGGCAGCCATGGGTAGCAGCAGCCAGCCGGCGTAGGTGGGGGCCGTCTTCAGGACGACCAAACCACCAAACAAGGTACTGAAGAAAACCAACAACCTCGCCGTGCTTAAGCTCGACACACGAGCTTGAGCGACGGCGAGGTTGTTTTGCCAACGAGCCAAGCGCTCGTCGAGCTCAGCCGCAACAGCTGCGGCATTCTTGAGCCCGGCGAGGGCCTGGACCGTTCGCTGACTCAGAACAGAACCTGTGTCTGCGTCCGGTTGCGGTACCGCTCAATAGAACCGCTCAGCCACTGGCCGTGAGCCGCCACCGCTGGGTCGTTAGAACCCTGGTACTCGGCCAACTTGGCGGAGGCCCGACGGAGCAAACTATCGAACATGGCCGTCACCGGCGGTGTCGAGTCCCGCTCCAGGCTGCTAACGCACAGGTTGACCCAGTCCGCCTGAGTCCACAGATCGTACTCGTCAGGAGCGTCGCCCCAAACCGCTGCGAAGACCCGGTTGGCCACAGCGTGCATTTCCAGCGCTGCATCCTTGGTGAAGCGCTTCTGGCTGTTGAGCCGCTCGAACATGGTGGTGTCCATGAGCGGGATCAACACCGAGAAACGAGCCCGGTTGACCAGACGGGGGATGGGATCGAAGCTCCAGAAATCGAACCAAGAACCGAAGGGGCCGTACTTGAGGTTGGCCAGCTTCAGCCGTTGCTCGTCCGGGATACCACCGGACCAAGACAGACCCGTGTCGACCATCATGTCGAGGGCGCTCTTCTGCAGGGCGGCATCGACGGGGATGATCGGCTGACGACCGTTCTCCTGACCGATCAGGTCACGGTTGAAGGTGTAGCCTCCGATGAACCGTTGCAGACCCGAGAGCTGACGACGGAAGTGACCGTCAAAGCGCGAGTAGTAACGGGCGTACTCGTTGTAGGCGTCGCCATCCTTCGCGGCGCGCGTGTCCATGGCCTCGAGGCCCCAGGTGACCAGGTCAAGCTGCGTCTGGGCAAAAGCCACCGGATCGGAACCCATGTCCCAGGTGACGCAAAGAGCGTCGCCGATGAAGCTGTCCTCGTCGGTGCCGAAGTCCAAGCCAGCGTCGGCGGACTGAGCAGCGATCTTCTCCAGGCGCTTGTCGGCGTTGCTGCCGAACTCGGTGTAGCCCCACTGGATAGTCCAGATGTCGTTCGGGCCTACGTGCGACTGGAAGAACTCGCCTTGGGTTTCGCCAGGAGCTGCGATGTTGACGGCGGGGTAGTCCATGTACGAGCCGGTGATGCCGGTGTCCATGGTGTCATCGTCGTCGCCCAGGCTATCGAGCCCACGCCAGGTGGACGCCTTGAAGTTGTGGCGCATACCCAAGGTGTGACCCACTTCGTGAGCGGCCACTTCGCGGATCATGGCGTACAAGAATTCCTTGCGCGTCGTGTCCGTGTCTACGAAAGGCAGCACGCTGGCGGCGAAAGCCACCTGCATGGCCCGCTCTTCACTCTGCATCAAGCACTGGTGGGAGCGAGCGTCCATGCCTTCGACGGGAGGCAACTTGGCGGCGGCGTACTGCGCCAGCAAGTCTTCCTTGGTCATGGCAGCCATCTCTGCGACGTAAACATCGAAGCGCTGGGCGTAGATGTTCAGGAAGGTCGCCTGCATGGTGATGTCAGCATCCATGGTCTCACCGGTGCGCGGGTCGACACGGGATGGGCCAATGGCGAAACCAATGTTCTCGTCATCGGACCACTGCACCACAGCGTGGTCCACCGAAGCGGCGTCCCACTCTGCATCGTCAGGCATTTGCTTGGCCACGATGCCGTTGATGAAGCCAGCCATACGGAAGGCAGGCTCCCAAGACTCGATGGCTTCTTTCACAGCGCCGCGGTATTCCTTGGGCGTGTTGTTGTCTACCCAGTAAACGATGGGCTCAACGGGCTCGCTCACGTCGGCGGTGGGGTCTTTCTTGACCAAGCGCCAGCGGTTTGCGAAGCGCGTGACGGGATCACCTGAGAGGCGGTCAAAGATGTTCTTCCGCTCGGTGTAGAAGTAACCCACGCGCTGGTCGAACTCACGGGACTTGAAGCCGTCTTCGGGCAAAGCCACAAACGAGTGAGCCACGCTCACCTGGACACCACGGCCGTCAGCCATGGTCGAGTTGCCTTGGCCGCCCTTGCTGCTGCTGTAGACCATGTCGAGCAGCACTTCGACGTTGCGGGGGTAGGCCTTGATCTCGTCGATCAGTGAAAGCTTGGAGTTGGCCGAGTAGCCGCTGCCGGTGATGCCTTGCGCCACCTTGAACACATCAGACTTCAGCCAGCTGCCCAGGTCGATCAGCAGCTTGTCTTCGTGCTCAAGCTCGGCGGCGATGTCGAAGCTCTTGATGAAGCCTTCGCTGAGCACCGACTCGAGGGCCCGTTGCTCTTGAGCATCGTCACCGGGGAAGTAGTTGGTGTTCTCGGCCATGAGCACGATGTGCTTCTTGCCGCGACGGTCGAAGCGCAGCACTTGGCCCGAGTCAGAGAGCATGGCACCGCGGTAGACGTTGCCGTTGCCCAGACCGGAGAGCAGGTTGGCCCAGTAAAGGAACTGCCGGCCCAGGGACTTCTCGTCCAGCTCGAGCAGCAGCTTGTCTTCATCGCTCCAGGTGGTAAAGAAACCACGAGACTCTTCGAGCTCGTCGATGACCTTGTCCCACTTCTTCTGAGCCTCGTCGCGCTTCTCTTCGTCGCTCTTCTCGTCCTTCTTGTCTTTCTTGGGAGCGGACTTTTCTGCCTTGGGCTCGCTGGCCGCTGGCTCATCTTTCTTGTCGGCTGGTTTGGCGGCGGCTGCCTCGCCAGCAGCTGACTTGTCGCTGCTTTCATCAGCCGCGGCCTCAGCGGCCTCGCCGGAATCGGAGGCTTGCGTCTCGTCGGCGTCCGCCGGAGACGCTTCGGTCACGGTGGCGCAGCCACTGGTGCCGAGCAGCGCAAGGCCGAGCAGCGGTGTGAGCAATGAGGACAAGAATGAAGTGGATGACAGCGGCGCACGCATATGCGTTCCCTCTCTGGACAAAGCGAAAATGAGGGCGGAACTGTACCAGAATCTTTAGCGTTCTCGACGGCGCCCCAGCCATGCCACGAACCGTGGAACGGGCCCGCCGCGAGGGGGCCTCCGGGATGGTTCCAGTGACTGTCCCAACTGTTGTCAATCTGTGGGCTGGAGGCCCCAGGTCACATTAAGCTCGGCGAGAAAGCCGCTTTGGCGCAGGGTGTTGAGGGCTGCGTTGAGCGCCTCTGTCAGCTCGCGCTGCCCCTCCCCAACGACCAATCCGTAGCGTTCGCTGGCCAAAGGCGTGAGCAACAGCGTGAGCTTGTCCCCGTGCTGGCCCACGAGTTCCAGAGCGTTGGGGCCGTCCATGGCCAGGCCGTCGACATCTTTTTGGAGCAGTCGGTCGAGGGAGCCCAGGTGCGACTTGTTCTCGTAGACGCCTGTGGCTTCTGGGAGCACTCGGCGGACAGCGAACTCTGAAGTGGTTCCCCGTCCCGCGCCCACCCTGCGCCCAGCAAGGTCGGCCCAGGTCTGGGGCTCGCCTTCGCCCCGACGCACGACCACCTCGATGGCCGTGGAGAAGTAGGCGTCGCTGAAGTCAACGCGCTGCTCCCGCTCGGCGGTGATGCCCACGGTGGCGCAGACCACGTCGACCGTTCCCTCTTCTACCGAGGGCAGCAGTTGCTCGAAGGGCATCCGTCGCCAACGGAGCGGGCGCTGAAGCTGAGCTGCCAGGGCGGCCATCATTTCGACGTCCCGGCCTATGGGATGACCCTCAGCGTCCAGGCCCGCGAAGGGCATGTTGTCCAGGTCTGAGGCGACCACCAGCTCGATCACGGTCGGTGCCGGTGCCACCCCACTGGGTGGCTGGCCGCTGGTGGTCGTGGTGCAGGCGCTACTCAGGCAGAGCAAGGCCACGCCGAGGGCGATCTGCAGGCTGCGAGTCCCACGGGCAAAGGCCCCCCGGCATCTCATAGTGAGCATCTGTTCTAGCCTTCATCCATGTGGGGATAGCGCCAGTCGGTGGGGGCCACGAAGGTTTCCTTGATGGTGCGCACCGATGTCCAGCGCAGCAGGTTCAGCATGGAGCCTGCCTTGTCGTTGGTGCCAGAGGCCCGCCCGCCGCCGAAGGGCTGCTGACCGACCACTGCCCCCGTGGGCTTGTCATTGATGTAGAAGTTGCCCGCAGCGTGGCGCAAGCGGTCAGCCATGGTGGCCACCACCAAGCGGTCCCGGGCGAAGATGGCGCCGGTGAGCGCGTAGGGCGATGCGCTGTCGCAGAGGTCAAGCGTCTCGTCGAGATCTGCATCGTCGTACACATAGACGGTGAGGATCGGGCCGAAAATCTCTTCGCACATAGACGGCGCCCGGGGGTTGGTCGTCTCGATGACTGTGGGCTCTACGAACCAGCCCTTGCTGTCGTCGCAACCGCCGCCCACCAAGATCGTGCAGCTGCTATCGGCAGCGGCCGCTTCGATGTAGCTCTTCGACTTCTCGAAGCTGCGCTTGTCGATGACCGCACCCATGAAGTTGGTGAAGTCGCAGGGGTCGCCCATGGGGATCTGCGCCACTTCGGCCACGAGGCGATCGCGCACGGCACCCCAGATCGAACGGGGGACGTAGGCCCGGCTCGACGCTGAACACTTTTGTCCTTGGTACTCGAAGGAGCCGCGCAACATGGCGATGGCCAGTTGATCCACGTTGGCGGTGTGGTGGGCAAAGATGAAGTCTTTGCCGCCGGTTTCGCCCACGAGTCGCGGGTAGCTTTTGTACTGAGCGATGTTCTCGCCCACGGTCTTCCACATGTTCTGGAACACGCCGGTAGAGCCGGTGAAGTGCACGCCCGCCAAGTCGGGGTGGGCCAGGGCCGGGTCACCGATCGTCGCCCCTGAACCTGGGACGAAGTTGATCACGCCGTCGGGCAGCCCGGCTTCGCGGAACAGCTCCATCAAGACGTAGCCTGAAAGGGCGGCGGTGGAGGCTGGTTTCCAGATGCAGGTGTTGCCCATGAGCGCCGGGGCGGCGGGCAAGTTGGCAGCGATGGAAGTGAAGTTGAATGGCGTCACCGCGAAGACGAAGCCCTCGAGGTTGCGGTACTCGCAGCGGTTCCACAGTCCGGGGGCCGAGCCCGGCTGGATCTCGTGGATTTGCTTGCCGTAGGCCACATTGAAGCGGAAAAAGTCAATGAGCTCGCAGGCCGCATCGATCTCCGCCTGAAAGGACGTCTTGCTCTGACCGAGCATGGTCACGGCGTTCACTCGCGCTCGCCACGGCCCCGCGAGCAAATCAGCAGCGCGCAGGAAGATTGCGGCACGATCGTCGTAGTCCATGGCCGCCCAATCGCCGGCCACGTCTGCGGCAGCTGTGGCAGCTAGCGCGACAGAGTCAGCGCCGCCCGCGTGGCAATGAGCCAACACGTGTTGATGGTCGTGGGGCTCGGTGACCTGAAAAGTTTTCGACGGACGAAGCTCTTTCCCACCGATGATCAGGGGGATGTCGACTTCTTCGGTGCGACCGGCCACCAGGGCAGCCTGCAGCTCAGCACGTTCGGCACTGCCGGGCGCGTAAGAAAGGACAGGTTCGTTGGTCGGGACGGGAGTCTGCGTAATGGAGTTGGACATAGCTGCGGATCTTACGGATTCCGCCGTTCAGGTCACTGATTGGCTCTCCGGCGAAGGTCTCCGATTTTGGTTGTCCGCCCCCTGGCGTTTCTCTCGCTATCCCAATAACTGCCTGTTGTGGCAGTCCCCCTCGATCGCCCCTAGCTGACTTGTCTATGCACGAGCCCGATCGATCGCAGCCTTCGGGCTCTGTCCCAGTAGGGTCCTTGCAAGGGCTGGCAGAGCTGCTCCCGGTGGGGGTTTTTCGGGCCTCGCCCACGGGCCAGCTGCAGGCAATGAATGGCGTCTTTCGCCGAATCTTGTCGTTGGCCGACGATGTGCCCCCTGAGCAGCTGCAGCTAACCGAACTCTTTGGGCCAGATATTTTTGACCGAGCAGTGGGGCGCACGTCCGCCGTGACCCCTTTGATCACTCGCCGTCGCCAGCGGAACGCTCAGCTCGAGCTGACCATCGTGCTGAGCCGGGACGGCCAGGGTCTTCCTTGCTTGGAGGGCGTGCTCGCTGAGTGTGAGCAGCGAGGTCTGCCCCGGGCGGCCACTGCCGAGATGGTGGGTAAGGCGCCCCAGGAAACCGACCGCTTCGAGTCGATTGGTCGTAAGGCTGGCAGCGTGGCCCACGACATCGCGAACTTGGTTACCACGATCTCTGGCTATGGATCATTGCTGCAAAAGAGCTTGCCCGAGCAGGACGCAAGGCACTCTGACTTGGACGGCATCATGGTGGCTGCGGAGCGCTGCTGCCATCTCGCCCGGCAGCTGCTCGACGCAGGCCGGGGGCGCATGGCTGCTCCGCCGCTCCTGGATGTGACGGCGACCACCGAAGAACTCATGGGTGTGTTGCAAGAGCTGGTCTCCACGAAGGGACGCTTGGTTTGGCGACGCAGTACCCGGGCGTTGTTGGTCAGCATCGACCGGCTGCAGTTCGAGCAAGTGCTGCTCAATCTCGTGGCCAACGCCCGTGACGCCTTGACTCCCGGGGGCACCTTGCAGATCGAGGCCCTGGTCTCGTCCGTACTTCCTGGGGATGAGCGCTTGCCCGCGGGTGAATACGTGCGCCTGTCTGTCAGTGACGAAGGTCAGGGCATGGCCGAAGAAACCGTCGAACGCATCTTCGAGCCCTTCTTCAGCACGAAGGCTCCCGATCGCAGCACGGGATTGGGGCTGTCTACGGTGATGGCGATTGTGGAGGCCCACCGGGGCGACATCCGCGTTGTGTCCACGCCGGGGCATGGCTCGTGTTTCACCGTGTTGCTGCCGCGCCTGAGCTAGGCCCCGTGAGACTTTACGCACCCGCTGCTAAGCGTCGTTCTTCGGAGCGAGCAAGCCAGCCGATCCTGCGGGCGCTGGGTCGCCGGGTAGGTTGAGCGAGAGAACGTTGCCCTCGCCACCATTCTGACTCGCCGTTTTGGTTCCGGGCGTCCAAGGCGTCATGCGGCTGAAGAGACGGCCCAGGTCGTCGAAATAGGTG
>JBLIMM010000095.1:0-14450 GCA_047638635.1 Pseudohongiellaceae bacterium
CTCTCGGCGCCCCACCACGCCAGCGAGCGAGGCCAAGTCTTGGTCTACTCTGGTCGCTCGGGAGAGTTGCTCTGGGAGCGCGCGGGATTACCCGCAGAGAACCTGGGCGCGGGCGTCGAGAAGGCTGGCGACGTAAACGGAGACGGCGTCCCGGACGTGGCTGCGGGAGCCCCCATGATCAACACATCCCCCGGCTCGGCCTACGTTTTCGACGGTCGCAACGGGGAGACTCTGCTCACACTCACCGCCGGCACACCCTCAGACCGCTTCGGCAACAGTCTCATGGGCTGCGGCGATGTGAACGGCGACGGGCTCCTCGACTTCTTGATCACCAGCGCCGACAGCCCCGTGGCCGGGACTCAAGCTGGCCGGGTCTTCGTCATGTCCATGGTGCCCAGCAGCGACAGCAGCGACAGCAGCGACAGCAGCGACAGCAGCGACAGCAGCGACGACAGCGACGACAGCGACAAACGCTGACGACGAGCGGGCATCGCGTCGAGCGCCGTGACGACGGGTGCGTTTCGTTGGCGCCAGATCGAGACGATGGATCGAGACGATGGATCAGACGCAGACTCAGACGAGGACTCAGAGGCGAATCAGTAGGTTTGTCGAGGATGGGGCGACGAAGAGCCGGCGCCAGCGAGGCGTGCTCGGCGCGCGACACTTGATACACAGTCGAGAACGACGGCGGCCCGTTGCAACTCGCGCGGAGCTACAACGGGCCGTCAAAACTCGCCAGTGCGAGAAGTCCTGAAACGAGACTCAGGGAGTGGTGCCAGAGACTCCGTTGCTCGCAGCGAAATTCACTGGGCCAGCGGCGTCTTGCACCCAAGCCTGGTACCACGTGGTCGTACCAGAGGGCGCGCCCGCGGGCCAGACGAAGCCGAAGCCCACGTTGCCCAAGGCTCCCGTGGGCACAGGCGCCAGGACGTCGGGAGAAGGAACAAGTACCCCACCCTTGACCGGCACATTCGCAAGAGAGAAGCCGAGCACGAAAAAGGCCGTGCTGTTTTCCAGTGCATTGGTCAGAGACACGTTGACCACCGAACCGTCAGTGAGCGGGCCGCTCATGTCGAGGACGGGCTCGCCGTGAGTCCCAGACAAGCCGTTGCCGAGATCTACCCAAGGGCTCACCTCGCCGCTCAAGACCAAGTTGTCAGCACCGACGTTCCACTGATCGAAGATGAAGAAGAAGTCTGGGTTGCCATAGAAGATGCGAACTTCTGTCACGCTGTCCATCACGGCATTCCAGGCTGCATCGCCGTCGCCGCCACCTTGCAGCGTCCAACCGGCAGGCAAGCTCGTGCTCGCGCTGGGAACAGCCACGTCGAAGCTCTTCCAGCCCGTGCCCGGCTGAGGCACTTCGTCAGTGCCCAGGCGGTAGACCACCGTAGAACCAGAAGCGAGCATGACGGTCGCTTCTCGCAATGCGGGAAACTGCGTGCTGACTGTGATCAGGTCGAACGCAAACGAACTCACGCCTTGGGCTCGCCAGTCACCAAGGAAGGCAGAGCTGCCCGTGGTTCGCAGCTGCGGAGCGAAGGTATCCACGTTGGACTGATGCAACCAGCCACCTGGGTTGCCGCCAGACGCTTCGATCGTATGGGGCGGACCGTAGGTCCAGCCGCCCACGCTGGGCACGCTTTCGAAATCGTCCGCAGCAAGCTGGCCTTGGGCGGACGCCGCGACCAAGGCCGAGGCAAAGAAGCTGAGAAGAGAGTGACGCATCATGGTGCTCATTCCTGTGAGGTTCATCGGAGACGACAGAGGGTGACTCAAGGAGCCGTCAGCCAGGCTCAAGACGGGGGTCCCCGCGAAGGGAGACAGCAGCCAGGCCTAGGCCGCTGGCGTCCCCTCGGGAGGATCAAAAACCAGGGCCACTTGGGACCCGTAAATGGGGTAATCAATGTGGCAACGCCAGGCGCTGAAGTCGGCGGCGCTCCAGGACATGCTCTGGTGCACGTGGTTGAGCAGCTCGACGTAGTGAGGCACGCCGGCCACACGCAGGGCGCTGCTGCCCCGTCCGAGACAACTCACGGATTCAGCAAGCTCAAGACGATCGATGTCCCTGGCGGGATCGTTCACGTCGGCTACGCCATCGAGAGCCGTGTCGTAGATCCTGAGCGACGGGTCACTGCCGGGATAAATGTCCCGGTGAACGAGCACATCGAATAGCAACCGTCGCGCGGGCGTCGCCACTTCTGCGAACACGTAGCCCTTGCGCCCGGATCCAGCCGGAACGGTCTGTGGCAACTCAGCCAAGTTCACCTCGGCCATCACCAAGTCCACCGCCGAACGGGGACCAAAGGCCTCGCCGCCCAACACGTAATGGACCGTGTCCCCCGCCTGTTCAACCTGCAGCTGCGCAGGTGGCGCGTCACAATAATCGTCGAGACGCAGGCCTCGGGGATGCTCAACCGTCGCGCCCAATAACGACGTGGGTTGCCGAGCCTGGCCCTGCTTGTCGACGATCCGCCGGCTGGCAAACTTCACCGCGACTCCCGGCCGCAAACGGCGCAGGCCCAAGAGCCCGAAGATCCAAACAATGTCGATCCTCCCGGGCTCCTTGCTGGGATGGAGCAACACCGTGGCGAGCAAGGTATCCACAGCCGCGCCCTTAAGCTGGCTCATGGCCTTGTGTGCCGCCTGCTTGCGGCGCAGCTCGAACTCCCCGCGGGCATCCGGGAGCCACGAGCTGATGATCGCATCGAGCGCCGAGCGGTCGCCGACATCCGAGCGAATCAACTGCTCGAAGCTCGCCACCGCCAGCTCCGCACTGTCGATGGTGGCCTGCTGAGCGCCTCCACGACGGGCAGCCCGCAAGAACTTGCGCAGGGGAGCCGGGCCCGGGAGGTGGTAGCTCACCGCCAGGGGGTCCCGCGAACGCAGGGCTTTCAGCAAGCGGCTGGCCAAGACCTTGTCGAGTCCTAGAGAACGGGCCAGAGCCACCGGCCCACCATCCCCCTGGGGCAACTCCTGCAGCACCGCTGGAATCCTCTCGGCCAGCTCACGCCCCACCGAAGCGATGCGCGCTTCGAGCGGTGAGCCGAACTCTGGAGCGGGGGCACCGGACATGGAGACGACTCACTGAAAAGGGGCTTGGCCATTTCGAAGGGCCTAGGCTAGCACCTCTTTCGAAATCGTGTCGAGCGCCTCAGTAGTTTCCTGGAAACTTCTGAGATATCGCAAAGGTGCACAGCAAAAGCCTCTCCAGCTGCTTCTCGCTGCTGCCCCCCTCCGTTACCCGTGCCCTGGGGTTAATCTGCCCTCCTGCACCACGGAGATTGCCCCTTGGGCTCCGATCCAGCTCCCCCAGACCCACCTCAATCACATCCTGAGGCGCCGCTCAACCCGGCGTGGACTGACGAGCTGTATGACGAGCTACGGCGCTTGGCGGCCCAACACCTGCGGCGTGAACGAGCAGCCCACACCTTGCAGCCCACGGCTCTGGCTCACGAGGCCTGGCTGCGCTTGAGTCACACCAGCAACCCTGAGCAGCGCCAGGGTCGGGCTGCCTTCCTGGCGGCGGCGGCCGTGACGATTCGGCGCATCCTGGTCGACCACGCTCGCTCCCGAGGCGCCGCCAAGCGAGGCGGCCACTGGGCCCGAGTCGACGTCGAGTTGACGGACACCTCTCCCGCTGAGCCGGTGGACATGCTCTGGCTCGACGAAGCCCTGCTGGCCCTGGCCGCACTGCATCCCCGCCAAGCCCAAGTGGTCGAGCTGCGCTTCTTCGGTGGCCTCTCCGGGGACGAAACCGCCGCCGCCCTGGATGTCTCCCCGCGCACCGTAGACGGCGACTGGCGCGTGGCCCGAGCCTGGCTCGCCGCTCGCCTGGGGCAGCCATGACCCAGCGCAGCCCCCATGAAGGCACGAACGAAAACCAGAACGAGAGCAGCGGAAAACTCTCTGTGGAGCAACATCGCCAGGCCAGTGCACTTTTCCTGCAAGCCCTAGAGCAAGCTGCAGAGCGCCGCACCGAGTTCGTTCGCGAGCGCTCCTGCAACGATCCTGATCTGGGCGCAGAAGTGCTCTCTTGGCTGGCCCACGATTCTGGCGGCCCCTACCAAGCAGGCCAGCACAACGCAGGCCAGCACACAGCAGGTCTCCTGCAAGCCTCCGCCGCTGGCCTCTCTGCCGCAGACTTCTGTCCCCCGGCGCACACCACAGAGAGTTCGCTGCCCCGGAGCATTGGCCCCTACACGATTCTCGAGGAGCTCGGCCACGGCGCGTCGAGCGTGGTCTACGGCGCCAGACAGCAGCAGCCCCAGCGGGACGTAGCGCTCAAGGTGCTCCATACGATACCGGGCCAAGATCAACTCGCTCTGCGGCTGGCCTTCGAAGGGGAGATCCTCGCCCGCCTAGATCACCCAGGCATTGCTCACGTCTACGCCTGCGGCAGCGAGCCCGGGCCCGGGGGCCAAAGACCCTGGATCGCTATGGAATGGGTCCGGGGCCAACCGCTCACCGCTTGGCTCGACGCTCATCGCAGCGACATCCCCACTCGCGTGAGACTGCTTGCTGCGATCTGCGATGGCGTCCACCACGCCCACTTGCGCGGGGTGATTCATCGAGATTTGAAGCCGGACAACATCCTGGTTGACGAGCAGGGCCAGCCCAAAGTGCTCGACTTTGGCGTGGCTCGGGCTGCCCGCCGTCTGGGAGACCCGGCCACGCTGCTCTCGTCCCCGGGCCAGCTTCTGGGCACTTTGCAGACCATGAGCCCTGAGCAAGTGGGTGACCGACCGGAGCACGTCGACCTGCGCTCAGACATCTACGCCCTGGGCACCACTGCCTACCGGGTCTTGAGTGGTGTCTGGCCCCATGAGCTCACCGATCTCGGCCCGGCGTCCGCAGCCAAAATCATCGCCGAGACCCTCCCCCCGGCGCTTGAGAGCCACGACTCTGAGCTGGCTGGCCCACTGTCCGCCATTGTCTCCACGGCCATGGCCAAAGACCCCGAGGACCGCTATCCGTCTGCGGCGAACCTCGCCACAGACCTGCGCGCCTGGCTCGCTGGCGAACCCGTCAGCGCCCGGCCAGAGCCATCCTGGCGCAGAGCTCAACGGCTGACCATGCGCCACCCCTGGCTCGCCAGCGGAGCACTGATGATCCTCCTGGGCATGCTGGTGGTCATTGCTGTGCAACGCCGGGATGCCCAGGCCCTCACGCGCCAGACCACCGCCTTACGCCAAGCGTCCACAGCCCTGGCTGATCTGCTCGCCTCGACCGCAGCAGACCGTTGGCGCGGCGAAGAGACTGTGGACGAACTGATGAACCGGGTCGACGTGGCCGTGCCCCATTTTGCTCGAGGCAATGTGGGCCTAGAAGGTGCTCTTTGGAGCCTCGTCGGTCGCTACCACGGCCACTCGGACAACACGCCACAGCACCGCCGCCTAGCCCTCGCCGCCTACCGCAAGGGCGTCGCACTCCAAACCCAAGCCTACGGGGCCAGAGATCCCCGAGCCCTCTCGGCCACCATCGATTTGGCCGAGTTTCTAGAGCGCCACGGCCATGTCGATCACGCTGCCGCCCTGCTCGCTGACTACGAGCACAACGCCACGGGAGTCTTCGCGCCCCACGACGAGCGACACCTAGCGGCCCTCCTGATCAAGGGACGCACGGCGGCCCTTCGGGGAGAGTTGCAACCGGCAGCAGCCTTGCTCACGAGGATCGCCCGAGGTACCCGAGCTGAACTCGGGGAGGGCCATGAGTTTGTGGTCACCGCCGCTGGCTTGCTCTACAGCCGTTGCCACGAGCCTGAGCAGCTCGAGCTGTCACTGGCCAAGCTGACGCAGCACATCACCAACGGCCTCATCGATGAACACAGCTTGCGCGCCGTGATGGGGCTCAGCGGACATCTCCTGGCAAGGCGCCGCAACGACGACACCAGCCGGGCCCTGACCCTGCGCCAGCATGCCCTCAGCGCCTATGACCAGCGCTTTGGAGCCGACGACCTCACTGGCCGACTCTACTGGAATCTCCACGCCACGGGCATTCCCATGAACCGCAAGCAGCGCCAGGACGCCGAGTGCATCCTGCGCCGAAGCTTGTCGCTGTTCGAACGCAAGAAGGGCCCCGCTGCCCGGGAGACCCTGCTCACCGCCCAACAGCTTGCCGAGCACCTTGGCGCCTCTGCCCGCTTTCATGAACCCCGCCGCACACAGCAGCCCCAGCGCCAAGAAAACGCCCGAGACCGGGCCGAAGCAGAGCTTCTGGGACGACGTGTCTTATCCTTACTGCCCCAGCCCCCAGAGCGGGCCCTTGAGCTGCATACCCGAGCCACGGTGCACCTGGCGCAACTGCTCCTGGAAGCTGGGCAGCTCGATCAGGCCGAAGCCCAGCTGCTAGCCCTCGATGCTTGCCGCGACCGGCTCTTTGATCATGAACCCGAGGGCTACGCCCCTCAGGCGCCCCTCCTAGCCCAGCTGTTCAGCGCGAAGGGGCAGCTCGCCAAGGCCGCCGCTGTGGCCGCCGCCGTGGGTACCGAAGCCCAGCAGCCATAGCCCTTCGCCCGGGCCCCCGCCGGCCTTGCCGTTGGCCCCTGTCCGAGCCTGTGTCAGACTGCTCGCACCATGGCTGCCACTTCTGTAAAAACTCACGACGAAATTGAGATGCATCGCGAGGTGGCGCACATGTATCGCCGCCGTTCCCGCTGGGCCTTCGCCCAAGATTTTCAGGACGAGCGCAACGAGATCATGATGTCGTTGGCTCCGGAGGGCGGGGCTCGAGGGCAGCAGCTCACGGCCATCGATCTGGGCTGCGGCACCGGCATCATGCTCGACCTGCTGGCTAAGCGTTATCGGCAGGTGGTTGGCCTCGATGCCAGCCAAGAGATGCTCGACGGCTACGACAAAGAGAAGCTGGGCGACGAGCTGCTGTTGCTCCGGGGTGACATGGCCGCCTTGCCCGTGGCGGACGACACCTTCGACGTGGTCATCTGCCGCTCGGCCTTGCATCACATGGACGACGAAGTGGGCGTGCTGTCCGAGATCTGCCGGGTCTTGAAGCCCGAGGGTTCGTTGATCTTGGGCGAGCCCGCCAACGACAACGTGGTCACGCGCTTCGCCCGCTGGTGGGTGCGCCGCCGTCCCAGCTACGGCAAGGTGCATACGATCGATCGGGCTTACACCCGGGGCCAGCTCAAGTCGTTACTCTCTGCAGCGGGTTTGAAGGTTCAGCGAGAAGTGCGTTTCGGCTTCATCGCCTATCCGCTGTGTGACAATCCAGAGCTTGTGCCCGTGCTTCGTTACCTGCCCGGGCAACGAGCCATCGGTGCAGCCCTGCGCGTCGTCGATCGCTTGCTGTCTGCTACGCCGATTCTGCGCAGCCAGTCTTGGTACACGATGCTCGAGGTCCGGCGCGCATCCCCATGACGGCGGGTGGCAAGGCGACTCTCTCGCCAAAGACGAAGCGCCTGGGCTTGGCGCTGCTGGCGTCCATCGTGGCCATCGGGCTGCTCCTCGGAGTCTCGGACATCTCGGGACAGAGCGCTGCCGAGGGCGTCATCGCCATGGCCAAAGCCCTCTCCCCTGGGTGGGTCGCGCTGACCTTCGCTGCCTACGCTCTCAGTTACGTAGGGCGAGCGGCGCGGCTCTCGCTGCTGCTTCCGGGACAGCTGCCCCTGCTGCGGCTCTTCTCCATCAGCGCGCGACACAACCTGTTCAATCTCGTCTTGCCGCTGCGCTCGGGAGAAGCTTCGCTGCCGCTGATGCTGCGCAACGAATGCGGACGCCCCCTGGCCGAAGGAACCGCTGCCCTGGTCGTGGCCCGGGTTCTCGATCTCACCTCTGTCTGCCTCTTCTTGCTCTTGGGGCTAGCCCTGAGCGGACTCGGAGGAGACGAGCTGCGGCCCCCGGTCTTGGGCTTGCTGGTGGCCCTGCTTGCGGTTGCCTGCGCCCTGCGGCCCGTGGCCCTGTGGCTCTCAAAGCGCCTGCCCACGGACAAGGGCCGTGTGGCCAACTTTGCTGCGAGCACCGCCACCCACCTGGCTGCCCAGCCCAGCGGACGCCTGCTCGCGAGTCTAGCGGTCTCCCTGCTGACCTGGCTGCTGACCTACTGTGCCTGTTGGCTGCTCGTGGTCGACATGGCTCACGGGGACGGTTCCACCGTATCGAGCCTTGCTCAGGTCACTTTCGTCACCAGCCTGGTGGCGAGCACCTGCCTGCACCTCGTGGGTATTCTGCCCATCAACACCATGGCCGGAGTGGGACCCTGGGAGGCGGGCTGGGTCGCGGGATACGTCTTCATCGGGGTCACCCAGGAGGCCGCTTTCGCCAGTGCTGTGGTGAGCCATGGAGTGATCTTCTCCATGGTCTCCCTCCTGGGAGGCCTGGGCCTCGTGCTGCGCGGGCCTCAGCAGGCTGAGCGCGAGATCGCCGCTACCCCGGAGTAAACTCCTGGCAGGCGAGCGGTCGATGCATCGGGTATTCTGCCCGTCCCGTCGCAGGCCCCATCAACAGCCCTCCCGAACCCGCGCATCGTGCCGTTTTCCAACGCCAGATCTCAGAACCACTGCAGCGATCTCAGCGAGGGTTTCACTTCGTGAAGATCGTCGTCACGGTCCCCACCTACAACGAGATCGAAAACATCGAGAAGTTGGTGGCGGAGATCTTGCTGCAAGACCCACGCATCGAAGTTCTGGTCACAGACGATCATTCTCCTGATGGCACCTGGGAGGCTGTGGCCGCGATGGCAAAGGTCGATCCGCGAGTGCACTTGCTCGATCGCAAGCCTCCCCGTGGCAGAGGGCTCGCAGGGCGCGACGGCTTCGTCTGGGGCCTTGAGCACGGCGCTGACATCGTCTTCGAAATGGACGCGGACTTCAGCCACCACCCGCGCTACTTGCCCGCCATGATCGCAGCGTTGGCCGACGCCGATGTGGTCCTGGGCAGCCGCCGCGCTCCTGGTGGCGAAGACGTGGGGCGCACGGGCTTGCGCGTGGCGCTCACCGTGGCCTCCAACGTCTACGTAGCGCTGATGCTCGGCCTGGGCGTGAAGGACTGCAACTCTGGCTTCCGAGGATGGCGCAGCTCGGCCCTGCGAGCGGTCGATGTGGCTGCGACCTTTTCACCTGGCCCTGCCATCGTCCATGAGTTGCTGTACAAGGCGCGGATCAAGAAGCAGCACATTGTCGAGATTCCGATCATCTTCAAAGATCGCGAAGAAGGTGACTCGACGCTGACCTTCTCCACCCTGCTGCGCAGCTACGTGACCATCTTTCGACTGAAATGGTTGGGCATCACAGGGCGCTTGTTCGCGAAGTCCTCATGAAGCTGTGCGGAGGCGCTGCAACTCGTGCGGGCTGGGCGCTGATCATCGCCTCGACGCTCTTGCCCGGCTGCTTTGATGCGCCAGATCCTGCACCGATCAACGTGCTGCTGATCACCCTCGACACGCTCCGTGCCGATCGCTTGACGCCGTACGGTTACAACGCTCGAGACGTCACCCCGCGGCTCGACGCCTTTGCCGGCGAGTCGATCACCTTCGACAACTCGTTCAGCAACAGCTCGTTCACCCCGCCGTCCCATGCGTCGATTCTGACGGGCCGCTACCCCAGCGAACATGGCTTGATGCACTGGAGTCAGAAGCTGCGAGACGTCCCCACCGCAGCGGAGCGATTTACAGCAGCTGGCTATCGCACCGCCGCGATCACGCCCCTGAAGACGCTGTTTCGCCTGGGCCTCGACCGGGGCTTTGAAGACACTTTCGAGCCGCCCTACACCGAAGCGGAAGGGCTGATATTGCTGGCAGACGCCGCAGCCATTAACGAGCAGATGCTGCCTTGGCTCACGGACAAGAGCGACGACCGCCCGTACTTTGCCTGGCTCCACTACTACGACGCTCACCGGGTCTTCGGGCGCCAGGGCGCCGAATGGGCCCAACGCTACAACGATCAGCACGAGCTCAAAGTGGGCTCCACCGAAGGCTGGTATCAGCTGCGGGCCAAGCCCTATGGCGCCAAGAAGTCCCAAGACCAGCTGTCCGCCGGCGACGTGAGTTTCATGGCCGATCGCTACGACGGCGGGCTCGCTTACCTCGACCAGCAACTGGGCCATTTGTTCGACGCTCTGGCCGCCGACTCTTCCTGGGACGACACGCTCATCGTGATCACCGCCGATCACGGCGAGGTCTTCGACGAACACTCCGAAGAGTGGTTCGCCCACGACCCTTACTTGTTCGAGCCCAACGTCAAAGTGCCCCTCTTCGTGCGCCTTCCTGGGGGCCGACATGGCGGTTTGCACATCGACGACCTGGTCCAAGGTGTGGACGTGCTACCCACTCTGCTGGACTTGGCCCAGGTGCCCGGCGAGGCCACATCCATGTCAGGACTCAGCTTGGTCTCCGCCATCGCGGGACGGCCCCTGCGCAGAGACGCCGTCTTCGCCGACCGCATGGGCAGAGATGACTCCGGTCAGGCAGACGTCGACCCCAGCGCTATGCGAGCAAGACGAGATCGCAAGCGCATGGTGCGCACGGCTACCCACAAGCTCATTCATTACGTCGATCAAGGTCGCAGTGAACTCTATGCCGTGGGCGACGAGCACACCGACCTCTTCAGCGACGACAACCCGCTCAGCCAGCGCATGACCCAGCTCTATCAGCACATCATGACTGGCTTGGTGTCCACAGAACCTGGGGCACAGTCAGCCCTCGACCCAGAAACGGCTGAGTACCTGAAAAGCTTGGGTTACCTGGGCGATCAAGAGCCAGCCCAAATTTCCAGCTCGGCTGACGGTCGGTGAAACGATCCACGGCGACGGTGCTGCTGTGGGTGCTGGCGCTCACACTGCCCCTGGGCGCGGTCTTGCAGCCGTGGTTGGCGCCGTCTCGGAGCCACATGCCTGCAGTCCCCCGTGGGCTGCACACGCCCGTGCTGCTGATCACTGTTCCCGGGCTGCGCGCTGACCGGGTGCATCACCTGGGATACGATCGCGAGACCACACCGAACCTCGACCGACTTCTGCGTCATGGGGTGTCCTTCACCCGGGCCTACTCGGCGAGCAACGACGGGGGAGCCACGCTGGCTGCGCTGCACGCCTCCCGCCACCCGCAGCTCAACGGCGTGCTGTCGAGCGACGATGTGCTCCCAGAAGAGCGCCCGACTTTAGCGGACAAGCTCGCTCCCTACGACTACGACAGCCTCGCCGTACTCGGTGATCCGAGCGTCGTTCACATGGGCCTTGAACAGGGCTTCCAGCAAGTGACGGCACTCCCCACGGGGGCCAGCTCAGACCAGGCCTTCGCCGCGGCGCTGCAGTTCGTTGATGAGACACAGTCCCCCTCGTGGTTTGTCTGGGTCGACCTCCCTGACTTGCTGCCGCCGTACGGTGGCGACTTCGCCGACGAGCAGCGTTTCGCCCCTGACATGCCAGCGAGTTTCGCCGAAGAAGAGCCCTTCGGGTTCATTAGCGAAACAGAGCAACGGCGCCGGGGCTGGGGAGCCCAAGAACGACGCTGGCTCAACGACCGCTACGACGGTGCGTTGCACCACATGGACGCCTCCATTGGCCGCTTTCTCGAAGCGCTCGACGAACGCATGGCGTTGCAAACCATGGTCGTCTGCGTCACGGGCACTCGGGGCGAGGAGATCAGTGAACGCCCCGGAGTTCTCGCTGCCCACGGCCTCGATCTCTACGAGACCTCCATTCATGTGCCGCTGATTTTTCGCCTGCCAGCGCAGCACGTCCGCAATCGCCTGCTCGACGAGTTCGCCCGCACAGAAGACGTGGGGCCCACCCTGTTGCAGCTGTCACTCAAGCACGGCGCCCGCAGCCAGTGGCTCGGCTCTTGCGGTAAGTCGCTGTTCGATATCATGGTCGGCCGTCGCGAGCCCGTCTCCCGAACCTACAGCCAAGGGCGCCACTCAAAGCGCAGCTCTAAACTCACAGCGGCACAGGCCATGCCCCCCCTCTCTCAGGCTGTGCGCGCCGATCGTTTCAAGCTCATTCAGACCTTGGGCACGGGGAAGGGCGTAGAGATGTACAACCTGTCCAAAGACCCGAACGAACGCTCCAATCGCTCGACAACCCAAGCCGCAGTCACCGATGCCCTGGCCAAGTTTGGAGAGGACTGGGCAGCCGGATGCGGCGAGGAGCCTTAGCCAGCAAGGCCCCGCCGATCAGCGAGTACGCACGGGTTTGCCCGCGACCTGCCGTGATTCGATCCAAGCCTCCACGTCGTCTTCGGTGAGATCGAAGATGAAAATCGACCAACCGATCTTGGCGATGGGTTCTTTGCCCTCCAGCCACGTGTAGGCCAGGGGTTGGCGATAGAGCAGCACCGCGTGGACAGCCACCAGGCCTGTCATGGGCGTGAAGCCGCCGGTGGCAAAACTCGAACGAGAGTGCACCCCCCACACTTCTGGGTCGGCTGTGCCGTAGTAGTCGTAGACCAACTCGTCCACGTCATTCTCGGCCATCCAACGACCAAGCCCCGCAGTGTCTTGGCCCCAGTCGTCACCCACAATCGAGTAATACGGGCCCAACTCGGGGCCCCCGGCCCACTGATTGAAGTACATCAAGTTGTGCGGCTGCCGAGCCAAGACGTCCGCGCTGGACCACAACACCAAGAACCCCGCGGCCGCTCCAAACAACGGTCGCCGGTTCTCGCCTCGCCGGAGCAAGATCAGTGCCGCGCACACGAGCGCACCCACGATAGGCAAGGCCGTGGCCCAGCGCTGATCACCGGGCTCATCGAACAAAAAGTAGCCAGCGCAACCCACCGCTATCACAAGGCACGCTGCCCAACGCCCCTCTTTGAGCGAGGCCAAACCTGCCCGCCCGCCGAGATCGCAGCTCAGTACACGACTGGCCATCACCGCCAGAAACGGCACCACCGGCAGGATGTACTTGAAGCCCAGCTGCACATCAGCGGTGCTGAACAAGAGGTACTGGCTGGCCGCGAAGCCCAGGAGAGCCGCCTCATGGGCAAAGCCCCGCCAAGTTCTGCGCCAGGCCACGAAGCCCAGCAGCAACAGCAGCAACATGCCCACGGGGTTCTTGATCAATGTAGAGACCAGATAGAACGCCCACGAGCCGGTCTTCGTCGCCTCGCCCCAGTAATAAGTCATGTGGCCCGTGGCCGCATGGGAGGCCTGGTGGTCGATGCCCTTCAGAAACGACAGCAAGGGGATTGGCGTGTCCGCACCGAAGAGCTGCTCGAGACCTTGTTCGAGCGAGGTCAAGCCGAAGGCAATGCCACTGCTGTAGGGCGGAATGAAGCGCGCGTGCAAACGAGCGTCAGCGAGGGAGCGTGCCTCGCCCATGTAGAGCAGCCACAGCACTCCCGCCGAAGCCATCAAGGCCACGATTGCCCAGCCCATGAGCGAGGGGCTGCGACGACGGATCGTCTCCACCAACACGATCACACCCAGCACCGGCAGCAACATCAGTGCGGAGAGTTTGCTACCCAAGGCGAGGCCCAGCGTCACTCCACCCCAAAGCAGCGAGGAGCGCTGGTCCGTGTCGAGCCAGCGCCAGAAGTGATAGCAGCAGGCGAAGATAAACACCGTGGGCGCCATGTCGTTGGCAGCCACCCGACAGTGCGCCAGCACGTTCGGGTTGAGCAGGCACAGGGCCAGGGCCACGACGGCCGCGGAGTTTCCGAAGGCTCGCCGAGCCCAGGCCAACACGTAGAACCCCAGCAGCACCCCGAGGACGATGCCACCCAACCTCGCCAAGAACAGCATGGTGTGGGTGTCAGCCCGGGGCTGGTGGGACAAGAACGAGAAGTTGATCCCTGCCTGCTGGTGATAGTCATCGGGCAGCTCAATGTCGAGCCACAGCAGCGGCAGCCCCATGAGGTACTTACCAAGGGGCGGATGCTCGCGGTTCAGCGAGAGATCCCCGGTGGTGACGTAGCTATAGGCGGCGAGCACGTACATGGGTTCGTCGTAGGTCTCAGACTTCACCCACGCGCCCCACAACGCGAGGCCCAAGTACAACGCCATGATGGCGGCCACGGCCAAGCGTGCCTTGCCCGTCAAGGGCTCGAGTCTGTCCGCGGAGCTACTCACCGCGGCAGGATCGCACAGCAAGCCCCCAGCCGGAAGCCAGCGTGGTCAAACTGCCCGAGGCGATCGGCGAACCAAGCCGCTCTCTCCCTCCGGCCCGGAAGCCCACAGTCGCCAGAAGTTCCACCGACGAGGGTGCCCCTGCCTTTCGCGCATGAGGTCTGAGCCGAGTTGTCTGAGCAGCAGATCTCTTGCGCAAAAAACAGGGCCACCCGGCAGCATCCCTGAAATGGCGATCCGCGGAGCAGCCCCCTAACGCAAGTAGCCCAGCTCGCGCAGCCGTTGCAGCGTCTCAGCATCCATGTCTTCTCCCTGCCAAGCAGCGAAGGGGTCTGCGGCCATGGCTTCGGTCAAGCGCTGTTCTAAGCGTCGAGCTGCCCCGTCCAGGGATAAGGGCTGCCGTTCGAGCGGATCGTCTTGAAGAAGAAACAGCTCT
>JBLIMM010000096.1:0-14326 GCA_047638635.1 Pseudohongiellaceae bacterium
GAGAACTGGCATAACAACGAAGTCATTGTGCTGAACAACCCGGTGCACCCGGTGGTCTGGGCGATCACCTGCACCAATGGCAACATCGACTGGGGCGCGGGCACGTCCGGAGACTCCATCGCTGAAGTTTGGATGGAAGTTCCTCAGGGGGCCAGCGCCAGCTACGCCGCCACCCGCACCACGTCGACCACTCCCAATCACCACCTCAACGAGACGCTCTTCAAGGTGGTCTACAACGATGGCCTGACCACTCACGGCATGGCCATCTCCGCTGCCGAGACTTCGCTCTGGGCCAACTGGCCTGGACACTTGAACCCCTGGGCCTACCTGCTCCTCGGCGATCCCTCCATGACAATTCGTCGTGACGCTGCCGAGCCGCTGCAGATCCTCAACGTGCCTCTGTCCCTGACCCTGGACGACGCAGGCAACGAGATCACTCTGCAGGCGCAGCTCAGCACCACGGGAGGGCCGCCTAGCGAGGGGCTGTTCTCCTACTACAAGGCGTCCTTCCTGCAAGGAGAGGATGACGAGCTGTCCGGGGCCCAGTGGATGACCGCGGGGGGAGCGACCACGCTCAACTACGCCTTTACCACTCCCGGCACGTTGTCCATCGCCGTCCGAGATGAAGACGGAAACTTTGGCACAACGGACATCATCGTGGGCATGGGCTCGGCCTGGACCGACCTGGGCAACAGCCTCAGCGACGGGGGCGGTGAGGCGCCGGCCATGGCGGGGGTAGGCACTCTTCAAGGCGGCTCGCCGGTGACGTTGCTGGTCACGGGCGGTGATCCCGGTGCCACGGCTTTTCTTTGCTTCGGCGTCAGCCAGCTCAACGCACCGTTCAAGGGTGGCGTGTTGGTGCCGGATATCAGTCCTCCCGGCTTCGTCATCCCTGCGCAGAACGACACAAACGGCAACCTTAACCTGCCCTCGACTTGGCCGGGCGGGCTGCCCATGGGAACCGAACTGGTCATGCAGGCCTGGTTCGCGGACAGCGGAGGCCCGGCGGGGTTCATCGCCAGCAATGGTCTGTTGGGAAGCACCCCGTAGCAGCCTGGGCGTGGAACTGCCGGCCCGGCGCAGACGCTCAGGTGGGTCGGCTGCTACCATCCGGCCCACGTTCAACCTGGGATGACCTCCGTGATCAGACGCGCCGCAGTCTTCGCTCTTTGCTTGGCTTTCTTGCCCCTGTCTTCTCCCCGTGCCGGGGACGATCTGTTCAACGGCACCCTGTGGATGCAGCACTCCGTAGAGCGAGATGCCCTGTGTCGTCAGGCCTACAGCTTGGCCCTGGCGAATCTGACCCGCGCGATGGGTGAGCCCAGCTGGTGCGCCATGGAGGCGTTTGTGGGGGAGCTGGGTGGATTGCCTCCCGCAGTGATCGTCGACGTGGACGAAACCGTCCTCGACAACCATTGGTACGAGGCTCGATTGGTTCGCGACGGCAACCGCTACGAGTCCAAGAGCTGGGCCAAGTGGTGCGAAGAGAAAGCGGCCACCGTGGTCCCTGGAGCGCTGCAGTTTTGCCAGCTCGCCGATCGCTTGGGTGTGACCGTGTTCTACGTCACCAACCGCCGGGAGTCTGTGGCCGAGCCGACGATCCAGAACCTCCGGGACTTGGGCTTTCCCGTGAGAGACGACGGCAGCAACGTCATGCCCCGCACGGACAGCTCCGACAAGACCGCTCGCCGTGAAGCGGTGGCCGCCGAGTTCAGAGTGTTGCTGCTGGTGGGGGACGCGGGGGGCGACTTCCACGAAAAGCTCGCAGGAGCTGTCGATCTGGCACGGAGGGCTGCGGCGGGTCCGTTTGCGGATCGCTGGGGCAAGAGCTGGATTGCTTTGCCAAACCCCATGTACGGCGGTTGGGCTCGGGGCGAGCTGAGCTTCTCTCCTCCTGACCACAGCGAGCCAGAGCGCGTACCTGTTCCCGGCCACCCGTTGCTTCGCTCAGGCCCCATGGCCGCCTGGACAGACACGACGGCCGCCGCTGTTTGGCTGCAGATGAACGCTCCTGCCACGGCTCAGTTGCGCTATTGGCCAGAGGGCAAGCCCAAGCAAGCGCGACTGACAGAAGCTCAGTCAGTGGACGGCGACAACGACCACATCGCCAGTTTCGTCCTCGACGGTTTGGCGCCAGGAACCACCACGCTCTACGAGTTGTTCCTCAACGGTGAGCGGGCGCTGTTCTCGTGGCCCTTGGCCGTGCGCACCCCGGCCATCTGGCAGTGGCGCGCCACAGAAGAAAGCAAACCCCACGCCCCGCCGAACCTGAGCTTCTTGTTGGGCTCGTGCAACTACGTCAACGATGCCTCGTTCGATCGCCCGGGCAAACCGTACGGCGCGGGCTTCGAGATCTTCGAGAGCATGGCCGAGATGAACGCCGACTTCATGCTCTGGCTCGGGGACAACACGTACTTCCGCGAGGGTGATACCTCGTCTGAGGGAGCCATGCGCCGACGCTACGCTCACACCCGCGCCCTGCCCGAAATGCAGCGCCTGCTGGCCACCACCCACAACATCGCTCTCTGGGACGACCACGACTACGGTCCGGACAACAGCGACCGCAGCTTCGGCCTCAAGGGCGCCGCCAACGAGATCTTCACCGACTACTGGCCCGATCGCCCCCGAGGCACGCCCTCGAAAACCGGGACGTTCCTACGCATGTCTTACGGCGACGTCGACCTCTTCCTGCTGGACGACCGTACCTACCGCGCTCCCAACAACGCCCCGGACAGCGCCGCCAAGGTGATGCTAGGCCCGGCGCAAATGCGCTGGCTCAAAGACGGCCTGCGAACTTCCCGTGCCACGTTCAAGCTGGTCGTCAACGGCGGCCAAATGCTGCACCCCTTGCCCGACCACGAAGACTGGGCTCGCTATCCTCAAGAGCGCGAAGAGTTCCTCTCGTTCCTGGCCAGCGAGGACATCGAGGGCGTTCTCTTTATCAGCGGCGACCGCCACCAAAGCGAGTTGATGCTCGAAGCCCGCAGCGGCGAGTCCCCCTGGTACGAACTCACCGTGAGCCCGTTGACCGCGGGGCCAGCAGGCGAGAAGTACAAGTCGACCCACGACGCCCAGGTCGAGGGCAGCTGGGTCGGCGAGCGCAACTTCGGCCTGGCGAAAGTGACCGGTAACTGGGGTGATCGCACCCTGAAACTCTCGCTGCATGACGTGGATGGTCAAGAGCTGTGGACCCGCGCCTTTCACCAGAGCGAGCTGGTTGCTGACGAGTAGGCTGCAGAGAGCTCGTTTCTGAGTGTCGAGAGGCGTTTGCCATGTCTGCCGAATGGACTGTCGCCAGAACGATCCCCTCATCGCGAGATGTGGTTTGGGACTGGCTGCAGATCCCCGAGAACATCTTCAGCCTCAACATTCTTCACGCCCGTGTGGACTGCGCTGAAAAACGCATGGCGAAAGGCACTACGGCAAACGTCCTGCACCGCATGGGCTTCAAGACCGAGCTGCGCGTCCTCACGGTGAAAGCGTGGGAGCCCTACCGGCTCAGCTGGAGCGACCTCTACGAAGACGGCGCCGACTTCTTTCCCCATGCACAACAGCTCAAGCTCACCGAAACGGACGTCGGCCATTGCCAGGTGGAGAATCGCCTGAGCGGCCGCTTCGTCGTCCCCCGCTGGCTGCAATGGTCGCTGCCGCTGTACGACGTGGTTGGCCCGCAGATTCTGCAAGCGGAGTTGCGCAAGTTGGGCCGGTGGGTGGTTGGCGGGGGGTGTGAGGTGAAGGCGAAGCGAAGCTGAGTATGCGGTTTGCGTTCTACTGCAAGCGCCTTGGCGAACCGCTACGGCGACCAGCTCAACGTCGCCAGCAATCCTGCCCCGTAGCGTTCCCAGAGCTCGTCGCCCGTTGCCGCGCTCGCCGAACTCGGCAACTCGAGGGTGATCGTTGGCACACCTCGGTCGACTCCTAAGAATGATCCGAGGGATCCCGGCCGCGAGCCGATACGTTCGGCTGGGAGCCCGCACAACTCGCCCATGATCTGGGCCAAGCTCTCTGCGGGGCCGTCCCAGTCGACGAGGCCGAGCCAGCCGTGGATACTCACCGCCACCGTCGGTTCGAACTGCACAATGAGGGCGTGAAGCGCTTGGGCTTCGGGCTCTGACAACGCGCTGCCTCGGTCGCTGTTGTCGCGGCGGTTCGCCGCGGGGAAGTTGCGGTTGAGGTCGATCACTCTGGCGTTGCGCCGTCGGTCTGCGGCGAGGCCGTCCGGGTTGACGACGGGGACCACCACCAAGCGTCGGCCGTGCAAGAGGCCTGGGTTCTCATTGACTTCGCCGATGAGCCGTTCGAGCAACGGCGTGCCTGCGGCTTCGTCACCGTGAATCGTGGCGAGGAGCAGCACTGTCTCCGGGCCAGATCCCCGAACGTGATAGGGGATGGGCTTGCCATTGACCGAGTAGCCCGCGATGCCCGGTGTGCTCCCGGCGGCGAGAGCTGCGTAGTCTTTCAGAGGCCGTTTGCCCGGGCGGTCTGGGGGCTCCGTTGTCTCTGCGGCCTCTGCCCCACCCGTCGCGGGGGCCTCCAGCCCAGCCTGCTGCGGCGTCGCGCCTCGACCACTCTCTCCGCTAGCGCAACCGCTGACGAGAAATCCTGCCGGCAGGACTGCCAGCCACATCGCGAACGTTGCCCCACACCGACCCAGCGAAAACCACTGCACCAGAGGTGAATTCGCAGCGGTCCTGCGAGACGGAGAGATCATCATAAGCGGGGAACTCCAGGGGGCTGAGCCAGTGTGCCTTGCTGCAAGATTGTCTCCCACTGTGCGCCTTGGACCGCGCCTGTCTCGGCCTCTACAATCCTCTGCCCGTTTCGGTGGCCGCTGGTTTTCGGCCGCCGCGAGCTGTTGTTGGTGCCGGGCTGGACCCGCCAGGAGTGCAAGATGACCTCATCCTCCCATGTCCTCGATGACTTGGCTGTGGCCCCTGTGGACGCCATCGCCCTAGAAGGTCGAGCTGCCGAGTTGGCGACGCGCTCGATCAAGAAAGAGTCCAAGCGACAAGGGTTGCTCATGGCTTTGTCCATGACCGACCTGACCACTCTTGAGGGCATGGACAGCCCAGGAAAAGTGGCGGCGCTTTGCAGCAAGGCCATGCATCCCGGGCCGGGGTTGCCGCCCGTGGCTGCAGTGTGCGTTTATCCCGACTTGGTCGCTCAGGCGGTGAAGCTGCTGGCCGACTCGTCGGTGGCGGTGGCTTCCGTGGCTACGGGATTCCCCTCTGGGCGCACGGATCTGGCGGTGAAGATCTTTGAGACCCGTCGCTGCGTCGAAGACGGCGCCCACGAAATCGACATGGTCATCGATCGCGGTGCGTTCTTGGCCGGCGACTTCGCTTTGGTCTACGACGAGATCGCGTCCATCAAAGAGGCCTGCGGCAAGGCGCACTTGAAGGTCATTCTTGAGACGGGCGAGCTGGCCACCTACGACAACGTGCGCTTGGCCAGCGAGATTGCCATGCAGGCCGGGGGCGACTTCATCAAGACCAGCACGGGCAAGGTGGCCCCTGCGTCGACCATGCCTGTGGTGCTGCTGATGCTCGAAGCGGTGCGCGAGTTCTACCTGGCCACCGGGCGCATCGTCGGTGTGAAGGCGGCGGGGGGCATCAAGAACTCGAAGCAGGCCCTGCGCTACCTGGCCATGATCAACGAGACCGTGGGCGACCTCTGGCTGCGGCCGGATCGCTTTCGCTTCGGCGCCAGTTCGCTGGTGAACGATCTGCTCATGCAGCTGGCTCGACTGGACTCGGGCACCTACCAACGTCCCAACGACTTCAGCAAGGATTGATGCCATGACCAAGCGCACAAAGCAGAAGTCTCCCGTGGTCGATGAAGGTCGCCCGCAGCTGGTCTTCGGCGAGACCTGGAACTACGCACCGGCGCCTCAGTCGGCGGATCACGTGTCTATTCGTGAGCGCTACGATCTGTTCATCGATGGCAAGTGGGTCGGCCCCAAGGGGCGGCGGCACTTCGAGACGATGAACCCGGCCAACGAGAAGGTCTTGAGCAAGGTGGCTCAGGCCAATCAGGCTGACGTCGACAAGGCCGTGGCCGCCGCAGGCAAGGCTCAGCGCGAAGTCTGGGGGCCCATGGCTCCGAAAGACCGCGCCCGCTACCTGTTTCGTATTGCGCGGATCATCCAGGAGCGCAGCCGCGAGCTGGCCTGCCTAGAGTCGCTCGATGGCGGTAAGCCCATTCGCGAAAGCCGCGACGTGGACGTGCCTCTGGCTGCCGCGCATTTCTTCTATCACGCTGGCTGGGCTGACAAGCTGCACTTGGCCTTCCCGGGCTCGCAGGCGGCGCCGGTGGGTGTCGTGGGGCAGATCATCCCCTGGAACTTCCCGCTGCTGATGGCTGCCTGGAAGATCGCACCAGCCTTGGCTTGCGGTAACACGGTGGTGCTCAAGCCCGCCGAAACCACGTCGCTCACCGCCCTGCACTTGGCGCAGATCTTCGAGCAAGCAGAGCTGCCCCCCGGGGTGGTGAACATCGTCACCGGCGATGGCCGCACGGGCAAATGCCTGGTCGAACACCCGGGGATTCACAAGCTGGCCTTTACCGGCAGCACCAGCGTGGGCCAACAGATTCAGAGGGCCCTCGCTGGCAGCGGCAAAGACCTCACCCTTGAGCTCGGCGGCAAGGCAGCGCACATCATCTTCGACGACGCAGCTTTGGACCAAGCCGTCGAGGGCATCGTGAAGGGCATCTTCTTCAACCAGGGCCACGTGTGTTGCGCGGGCTCGCGGTTGTTGGTGCAAGAGTCGATTCACGACGAGTTGGTGCGCCGGCTGCTCGCGCGCATCGATCGCATTCGCGTGGGCGACCCCATGGACAAGAACACGGACATGGGCGCGATCAACAGTCGCGAACAACTGCAGCGCATCGAAGCCCTCGTGGGGGCGGGAGTCGAGGAAGGCTGCACGCTCCATCAATCGAGCTGCACCCTGCCCCGCAAGGGTTTCTGGTTCAAGCCGAGCGTGTTTACCGACGTGAGCCTGAGCCACTCCATCGCCCGCGACGAGATCTTTGGCCCGGTGTTGAGCGTGCTGACTTTCCGCACGCCCGCCGAAGCCGTTGAGAAGGCCAACAACACCGCCTACGGCTTGTCCGCTGGCATCTGGACCGACAAGGGCGCACGCATTCTCTGGATGGCCGAGCGCATGCGTGCCGGCGTTGTCTGGAACAACACCTTCAATCGATTCGACCCTGCCAGCCCCTTCGGTGGCTTTCAAGAGTCGGGCTTCGGGCGCGAGGGCGGACGCCAAGGTTTGCAGGCCTACCTGCGCTTTCACGACGACGTGCTCGTTCAGGGTTGAGCGCTATGTCCCCCAAGAAGTCAGCACCTCAGAACACAGGAGACGATGCCGTGCGCGTGTCGGTGAAGAAGACTTACAAGCTCTACGTCGGTGGCAAGTTTCCTCGCAGCGAGTCAGGGCTGACCTTCGAGCCCAGCGGCGCCCCGGGCGTGAACGTGGCCCAGGCCTCCCGCAAAGATCTGCGCGATGCCATCGTCGCCGCTCGCGCCGCTCTGCCCGGATGGTCAGGACGGACGGGCTACAACCGCGGGCAGATTCTCTACCGCCTCGCCGAGATCATCGAGACTCGGGCCGCAGCGTTGGTTGCCGAGATTCGCGCAGGCAGTGCCAAGACCCAAGCGGCCGCGGAGCGCGAGGTGGAGGCGGCCATCGATCTGGTCACCTGGTATGCAGGCCTGCCGGACAAGTTGCAGCAGCTGCTGGGCTCTCAGAATGAAGTGTCGGGCCCGTTCTTCAACTTCTCGGCGGTGGAGCCCACTGGCGTGATCTGCGCCGTGGCTCCAGAGAGCCCCAGCTTGCTCGGTGCCCTGGCCGTGTCGGTGCCGCTCATTGCGGGGGGCAACACGGTGGTGCTGCTGCTCAGCGAAGCGTCGCCCCTGGTGGGCCTAGCCTTGGGCGAAGCTCTGGCGGTGAGCGATGTCCCCGGTGGCACGATCAACTTGCTGGCCGGGCATCGCAGCGACCTCTTGCCGCACATGTCGAGCCACCGCGATGTCGACGGTCTGCTGCTGGCCGGCGAGCCCGACTCCGCAGCGGGAGCCGCAGCCGCAGACTCGGTGAAGCGCGTGCGCTGGGCCAAACTCTCCGAGCGTGACTGGTCCCGTCTGGACAAGCTCACCAGCTTGCACTGGGTTCGCCCCTTCGTCGAAGTGAAGACTATCTGGCACCCGAAGGCGCCCTGAGGCTGGCCTGGCCGCTCGACTCCACTGTCTTACCTGCTGACCCCTGCTGCATCCCCGCCCCCAAGCCAAGGTTGTCCCCATGACCGATTCTGTCAGTCGTCGTCAGTTGTTGCGTGCCGCTGCTGGAGCGGCGGTTGTCTTGCCCTTGCTGGGCAGCGCGGGTTGCGTCTCTACGAATCGGCGAGTGACACAGGGGCGCATGCGCCACGGGGCCGTGGGTTGCGGTGGCATGGGCGGCAGCGATTTGGCCGAGATTGCTAGTCATCCCGATGTGGATATCGTCGCCCTTTGTGATGTGGACTCGAACAATCTGGCAAAGGCCGCTGAGCTGCACCCGCAGGCCCGGCTCTACCGCGACTGGCGGGTGATGCTCGCCACCGAAGACGGCGCCCTCGACAGCGTGCACGTCACCGTCCCTGATCACATGCACGCTCCGATCATGCTGGACGCCCTGGACCGCGGTCTGCACGTCTACGGTCAGAAGCCGTTGACCCGCACCGTGGCCGAGTTACGCGCTGTGGTCGACGCTGCTCGCCGCGCTGGTGTGGCGACCCAGATGGGCATTCAGAACCGGGCCAACGTGCACTACCTGCGCTCCCACGAGCTGTTCCTCCAGGGGCACATTGGCAAGGTCCACGAAGTGCATGTGTGGACCGACCGGCCTACGGGTTGGTGGCCCCAGGGTGTGGGCCGTCCCACAGAGACTTCGCCGGTGCCTGAGGCCCTCGACTGGGATCTCTGGTTGGGCGTGGCTCCGAAGCGTCCCTTTGTCGAAGGGAGCTATCACCCCTTCTCCTGGCGAGGCTGGAAGGACTTCGGCACAGGCGCCCAAGGAGACATGGCTTGTCACTTGATGGACCCTGCGCTTTGGTTCCTCGAGCTGGGCCTGCCCTCGAGCCTGCGCAGCGACGGCCCGGCGCCGAACAACGAGACCTACCCTCTGTGGTCTCGGGTGCACATGGAATACGAGCCCACGGAGCACACCACCCGCGGCCCGTTGCAGCTCACTTGGTACGACGGCGGACGCAAGCCCAACGACCTGCTCAAGGAGTGGGGCGCGGGCGAGGATGTCTACGCCAACGCTTGCTTGTTCATCGGCACCGAAGGCGCCTTGCTGGCAAGTCCCTACGATGCGCCTCGACTGCTCCCCGAAGATCGCTTTGTGGACGTGCCGCTGCCCCCGGCCGAGCGCTACAACCACTGGCACAACTGGGTGGATGCCTGTCTGGGTCGCTCCTTGCCCAGCGCTCCTTTTGAGTACGCCGGGCTGCTGTCCGAGTCGGCGCTGTTGGGCAACGTCGCCTTGCACTTCCCCCACGAGACTTTGCGCTACGACGGCGACGACCTGAGCTTCAAAGGACGCCCGGAAGCCACGGCGTTGCTTTACCCGGATTACCGTAATGGCTTTGCCCTGCGGGGATAGCGGGACTGCCGCTGCTGCTGGCCAGGCTTGGGTTCAGAAAGCGAGCTGCTGCACTGGCGCTCGGCACCGTTCCCAACAGACGAGCCACCGTTGGCGACTGCTCGGAGAGTCTCAGCGTGGTTGTGTGCGAGAATCGCCGACATATTCAGCACCCCCCTTGGAGATCAGTCCACGATGAACAGTTCGGCTCTTGGTAGTGCAGTGATCGCCCTCGTGGCGGGCGTCGTTGGCGCGGGTAGTCTGCTAATGATGCAGTCTCTTGGCGACTCCTCTCAGCCGGAGATCGGGGCTGTGACCACGCAACAGGTGGCCTCGCTTCAGCTCCAGCTCACAGACATCGCGGCGGGACAGAGCGAGTTGCAGCGGCGCATGCAGCAGTTCGAACTCGATGCCATGCGTGGCCGATCGAACCCGAATCAGCCCACGGCAAGCTTGCTGGGCCCGGAGTCTGTGACGGCTTTGCAGGATCAGCTCTCGCTGCTGAGTGCCACGGTCACAGAAATGGGTGATGGCGACGGCCCGGCCATGTTCACCATTGAGGACGTGGGCTCTGCCTTGGCGACGATTCGCGATCAAGAAGACACCGAGCGGGATGCTCGCCGAGAAGAGCAGCGCGAGGAGCGCCTCGTAGAACGTCTCGCCGCAGCAGGCACTGAACTGGCTCTCGATGGCTACCAGGCGCAACAGCTTGAAGACGCAGCGCGACTCTCCATGGATGGCCTGGATGAGACGATGGCTGCGGTACGAGAGTCAGGTGATTGGGGCAGCATGCGCAGCTCCATGGAAGAAGCGCGTACGGCCTTCGACACGAACATGGGACTGTTCATGAACCAAGACCAGCTGGCGTCCTTCGGGGAGATGGGCGGCTTGAGCTACTTGAGTGGCTTTGGCGGACCAGGTGGCGGTGGTGGCGGACGCCGCGGTGGCCGTGGCGGCGATCGCTGAGCAACCCTGGTGAACGTTCTCGACCCTGAGCGGCTACTCCGCTCCCGCGCGGGTCGGATGGCGTGCGGCTTAGCTGTTGTGGCGGTGTTGTCCGTTGGGAGCACGTACCAGTTCGAAGTGATGATGGCGGCGCGCGGCCGTCCCATTGAGTTTCTGGGTGAGCTGAAACGCCAAGGATTGCAGTGGGGCCTTTGGGGCTTGGCCGCCTGGCCCGTGGCGATGTTCGCTGGCGTCCTTTGGCGCCGGGTGCATCCTTGGCCCTTGGCCTTACTGCTGATCGGCGGTTTCTCAGTCGGCGTGGGCTGGGGGCATGCGGAGTTGTCATCGTCCCTCGTGGAGATGTTGGCGCCGATTCCTGAGCAGACGTCCGGGAACGAGCTTGAGAATCCCTCGGGCCGTCGCAGGGGGCCACCCGATACGGGGGCTCGCGGAGACGCTTCAGAGCGGTCAGAGCGAATCGATCGTGGAAGCCGCGGGCCACGTCCAGGCTCCTCGAGCTTTCGGGCTGTGCGCGTGCCGCGGAGCGTGCTTGAGTGCTGGCTGATGCTGGGCCTGATCTCCGGTTGCCAGATCTTTCTGACGAGCCGTCGTGAAGAACGTCGGGCCGCAGCAGCAGAGCTGGCGGCAGCCAACGCCCGTGAACATCTGGTGGCGGTTCAGCTCGACGTTCTCCGAGGGCAAGTCCACCCGCACTTTTTGTTCAACGCCCTGCACGCGGTGGGCGGGCTGGTGCGCGAAGGGGACAGCGAACGCGCCCTCGGCACGCTGGCCTCGTTGAGCGACTTGCTCCGTTACAGCCTCGACCTAGGGGGACAGCAGCTGGTCACCCTCGCAGACGAGCTGGTTTTGGTGCAGCGCTACATCGACATCGAAGCCATTCGTTTCGGCGATCGTTTGGCCTGGCAAACGGACATCGAGCCTGGGGCGATGGCTGCGCTCGTCCCCAGTTTAGCGTTGCTGCCCTTGGTGGAAAATGCCGTGCGCTATGCCGTTGAGCCACGGGCGATCGGAGGGCGACTGCTCTTGCGCGGCGGTTTGCGTGACGGTGATGTGTGGTTAGAGATGGCTGATAATGGCCCAGGTTTCAGCGCGGCACAGCAAGCTGGTCAGCCCACGGCCGATGACGGTGAAAGCCACTTAGGTCTGTCGAGTACGCGCGATCGACTGCGCATGATGTACGGGGGCAAGGGCGCCTTCGCGCTCGCAGAAGCAACGGGCGGTGGTGCCTTGGTGACCATGAGTTTCCCCGCAGGGCTCACGGATTGATGGCGGCCTTACGGGTAGTGATTGCCGACGACGAACCCATGGCCCGGTCCATTTTGCGTCGCTTATTGGCACAAGAGAGTGGCGTGGAGTTGGTCGCTGAATGTGCCCATGGACAAGAGGCACTCGCAGCGCTGGCAGAGCACCATCCAGAGATCTTGTTTCTCGATGTACAGATGCCGGAGCTTGATGGCTTTGGGGTGTTGGCGGCGCTGCAACCAGAGGACATTCCGGCGGTGGTCTTCACCACAGCCTACGATCGCTACGCATTGGCTGCCTTCGACGTCGCTGCGGTGGACTACCTGCTGAAGCCCTTTGACGACGATCGCTTTCGCCAGGCATTGCAGCGCGCCGTGACGCGAGTGGGCGAGGAAGGGCAGCGAGAGTCTGACGGCCTGCGTCGTTTGGCGGTGCATCATTTGGGGCGGGTCGAGCTGCTCGACGTCGAGTCAATCCTCTGGGTGGAGGCCGCCGATCAGTACGTCAAGTTGCACACGTTCGGCGGCTCCCAGCTGGCGCGATTTTCGATGTCTTCCTTAGAAGAACGCCTCGATGGTGTGGAGTTTGCGCGAATTCACCGATCGGCGATCGTGGCGCTCAGGTGCGTGTTGCAGCTGGTGCGCGAGCCGTCAGGGACCGGGCGAGTCTTGATCGACGACGACAAGGAAACTTGGCTGCCCGTGAGCCGCAGTCGCATGGCGACGCTCCGCAAGCAGCTGGGCTGAGGCCGGACTGCTGCTGGTTTGTGCGGGGGGGGCTCGGCCCCTGGCGCTGAGGCGCTGTGGGGCGAGCATGCTTCCGTTCCCGCACCCGATGGGCCAAGCTGATGCCCATGCGCTATCACCTTCTTGCCGTCCCGGTCTGTCTGCTCGCCTTCACTCTGGCTTCTAGCAAGCCGCCCGGTTTGGCTGCGCTGATTCCTCTCCCGCCCGCCGTCGCAAGGTTGGTGGCTGCCCGTGCTCTCGACGTGGAGCTGCTGGCCCCGGGGCTGTGGTGGCTCAGCGGTGGTGCGGACGGCAGCGTGTTGGTGCTCTCCGGGGACGACGGCACGTTGCTCGTGGACTCCAGGGCTCCCGGCACTGCAGAGGAACTCATCGCTGCAGTGGACGCCCTTGATTTGACTCCCGTGCGTTGGGTGATCAACACGCACTATCACGAGGACCACCGGGGAGCGAACGCGCACTACGCGGGCTTGGGCGCAGTGGTGATCGGCCACGAGCAGTCGCGCCCGTTGATGCAAGTGTCCGAGACCATCGAAGCGATGTCGTGGACACTCACCGCCGCGTCCAACGAAACGTTGCCCACTGTGACCATCGCGTCTCCCATGACGCTCTACGCCGCGGGCCACACCGTGCGGCTGCTGCCCTTGCCAGGCGGTCACACCGGGAGCGACCTCGCGGTGTTCATCGAAGATCTCGACGTGCTGCACACCGGGGATCAGTTCGAGCTGGGTTCCTACCCGTTTCTCGATATCTGGCACGGGGGCAGCCTGGAAGGATTGATCAAAGGGGTGAGCATGCTGTTGGACGTTGCGGGGCCGGAAACGGTCATCATCCCGGGGCACGGCCCTCGCTCTCGGCGGGAGCAGATGCTCGGTTACCACAAGATGTTGCTGGGTGTGTCCGAGGCCATCGACGATGGGCTGGCTGACGAGATGGACTTAGAGCAGCTGATGGCATCGCAGCCCACGTCCCGTTGGGATGACCGCTGGGGCGGTGTGGCCAGCGGCCGACGTTTTGGAGCCATCGCGTTTCTAGACGCCACGGGAGAGCGCTAGCCTGCTTTTCTCACCAGGTTCGCCGCGAGGGTACGGCGTGCCCTGAGCGGCGCGCCCCGAACGGTGGGCGCGATGGCTCAGCTCGCGGGTAAGGCCCCGGCGATTCTGAGCACGTCGCAGAGCATGCGGTAGGTCAGTCCCCAGATGACACGCCCTTCGTAGTCCCAGGCGGGGAGCTGCCGGGTCGTGCTGCCTTTGCGAAAGGCGTACGTCGTGTCGAGGGCCCCGTCGATCAGCGGCAGGAGCGGTAGCCAGAAGGCCTCTTGGGCCTCGTGACCCACCACGAGCTTTGGCTGACCCACGAGCTCAAACACAAACGGTGTGATGTCCATGGACTGAATCACACCGAGGGCCACAGCCTGCACGGGAGTGAGGTTCGTCAGCAGCTCGCCGTGGTGTCCGAGGTCGAGGCCCAGCTCTTCGTGGGTTTCGCGCAAGGCGGTGGTGAGCAGATCGCCGTCGTCGGTTTCGTAGCGTCCCCCCGGGAACGAAACGTGCCCGGACCATGGGTCAGCGGGATGTTCGCTGCGGCGCATCATCAAGACTTCAGGCTGACCCTGATGGAGAGCAAAGACCGCAGCCACGGCGGCTCGTTGAGGCGGGTGATCGCTGACATCCGCAGGCTGGTGAGCCACGAGGCGCGCGGTGAAGTCGTGGGGCAGGGAGCAGCTGGAAGACATGCCTGCCATGATAG
>JBLIMM010000097.1:0-14324 GCA_047638635.1 Pseudohongiellaceae bacterium
TGGTCGGCGCTGGCGTTACGGGAGCAACCATCGTGTCGTTGAAGATCAAAGTCCTCACCGGGGTCACTGTCACCCTAGCCACCCTCGCGGGGATGATCTGGATGCTGGAGCCCAGCGCTCCGGAAACCGTGGCTCAGCAGAACGGCAACACAGAAGCCGTTGTGGTTGCGCCCTTGGCGAGCGCTGTGAACGCTCCCAACGGGCTGCTCTCCGAACCCGCAGCTCAAGCATCGCCGCTGATCCCAGAGGTCGTACCGGCCATCGCGCAAGCGGCTCCCCGCCCCACGACGGACTCTGTCTTGCGGGGAGTTGTTCTTGATGGCGATGGTCTCCCGTTGCAGGGTGCCGAGGTTCGGTTCGCCTGGCACGCCGACGACACCAACTCGCTGCTTGGCGTGGTTTATGATGACTCTCTCGCCCCCGTCACTTTTCGCCCATCGACCGAAGGGGTGTTCACCGACAAAGACGGCAGCTTTGCACTCCCGGAGCAGCTGGGCCGGGCCACCGTAGATGGACTCAGTGGCACGCTCCTTGTGTTGCTCCACGAACAACATGTGACGCGCATTCACAGCAACCCGCCGCTGAAACCAGGGGATTCTGATCTGGGCAAGATCTCCATGGCCTTCGCGGGGTCCCTCGCCGGGCACATCACGGATCCCGCGGGACGGCCGCTCCACGGCGTGACCATTGAGCTGGCCACGTGGGCTCCTGACAGCGTGCAAGACATCCACAGTGGTTCGCCCCTTGATCCCTATCGACTCGACAGAGCCACTCGCACCGTGGTCCGCACGGTCACTGAGAAGAACGGTCACTTCCTGCTCACCGGCCTCCCCTCAGGAACCGTGGACGTCACCATCACCCGATCAGACTTGGGTGTGCTGCCGATCACCGGCAAGAGCATCACAGTGGGGCAGATCCACGACATGGGCACGCTCATGCTCGGCACCGGTGGTCAGATTGGCGGACAAGTGCTCAACCCCGACGGGATTCCCATTGTTCAAGCTGCTGTCTACGCGCAGCACAACAGCCCCCCGGAGATCATCGAGAGGCATAGCCGCGCAGATGCCTTGGTACACACCGACGGCGATGGCCGCTTCTTGATCGGCGGTTTGCTTTCCGGCAGCTACACGGTGAGTTCGAAAGCAAGCGGCACGGCTTTCACCCATAAGCCTGCGGTAGAAACCGGAGCCACATCGCTGACGCTCACCCTGCACACCCCAGGCGAGATTCTGTTCCAACTCCGTGACAGGATTACCGGCGAGGTCATCCCAGAAGCCAATGTCTGGGCCAACCTGCCTGAGCACTACGACGAACTCACGAGACACATTCGCTCGCAACTCTTTGTGCTTCGAGGAAAACAGGCGCAGCTGCCCCCAGGCCACTACCGCATCAGCGGTGCTGGCACCGAGGGAACGGTCATCCGGGTCCTCGCAAAGGGCTACCATCAGACCGAGGTGTTCGCTGAGGGCGTGCCGTCCCAGGGCAGCGCAAGCCTCGAGATCTTGCTGGATCGCTCTCTGGTCTTCAGCGGCGTCGTCATCGATGACCAAGGTGAGCCCATCTCGGGGACCAGCGTTCAGATCGCACCGAAGTCAGGCCCTGCGCTCAACACAGGGACAGTGGGAGCGTGGACGAAGGAAGATGGTCGCTTCCGCATCGACGCAGCCCCCGGAAACTGGACCCTCTGGATCAACGACGACGGACACCGCGGGGTCGACAGCACGCTTGTGTCCCTCCCTCTGCCAGACGACGGCCCCTTCGTGATTCAGCTGCTCAAGAATCACAACGTCGAAGGCACGGTGACAGACTCGGCTGGATTGCCCGTGACAAGCGCCAGCGTGATGGCCATGACGGAGCCGCTGCCCGAGCAGCCCAAGCTGGGTCGCTGGAACGGCCAGCCCATCTCCATCACGTCCACGGTGCGCAAGACCACCCAGCTCACCACCACCGACGAGTTCGGCCACTATCAGTTCTTAGCGCTCACCCCTGGCCGCCAAGTGCTCCTGGCCATTGCCGCGCCCATGACGCCAGAGGCTCTCCCCACCCTGGAAACTCTTGACGCACATATGCCGCCGAACGCCGTCGACCTCTGGCTCAGCAGCGAGGACCTCAACCCCGTCGACCTCGCCCTCGTGGAGGGTGCAGTGGTCCGAGGCACTGTCACCAGCGCGGGAGTGCCCTTGGCAGGGGCGACCGTCCAGGTGGTGAGCACGCCGAACACCGAGCAACGGTGGCAGGTGGTGGCCAGCGGCATCACCGACGAACGGGGCGAGTACCAGTTCACTGGTCTGCTCCCGGGTCCTGCGGTGCTTGTGGCGAACGCCCCCAGTAGCCTGGTAGACGTGCAATCGATCACCCTCGTGGACGGCTCCACTCAAGTCATCCACAGCGACCTTCGCGGGGCATCGCTGCTCTGCCGTGTGGTCGATGGGCGTACCGGCGAAGCGATTGCGAACGCCAACGTGCAGGTCATGCCCCACAGAGAACCCGGCAACTCTTTCCCCTCCCTTGGAGGCTTTGACCAAGCGTTCCTCGGGCGCCTGCGCAACGAAGCCCTGCGTTACCTTTGGGTCGAGCAAAGCACCAACTCCAAGGGTGAGGTCTTTGCCCAACACCTCCCCACCGGGCGAACAACCCTCTTCGTCAAGGCGAGCGGCTACTTGCGCCCTGACTCCGTGACCGTGCAGCTCAGTGACGACGAGCAAACCCACGACGTCACGGTGAAGCTGCAACAGGCCGCCATCATTCGAGGGACCCTCGTCACCGAGCGAGGCAGACACGCCGACGACTACCTCATCGAGCTCCACGACCGCAGCACCTTCACAGTGGTGGATACAGTCTGGCCCAACGAAGGCCTGTGGGCCTTTGACCCGGTCGATGTGGGCATCTACGAGTTGCGCGTGTTCAGCAGGGACGACCGAAAGACCAAAGTCGCCTCCGAGACCGTCACGATCGCCCGGGGCGACCTGCGCGAGGTCGACTTCGTCATCGACTGAACGCCTGCCACCCCGCGCGATTTTGAAACCCGAGTCTCTCCTCGAGCGACTTGCCTTACCGCAGGAACTCCAGCTGCAATGCGTTGGAGATCGCGAGCCACTTGGGCAAGGCCCCGGAAGCTCTTGGCCCCGCAACTGCTCAAAACGTTGCAAACCCATGGTAAAGCTGCGTGTAGCCCACCGACACTTGCTTCAGGCCAGCAGCCGGGTTCGGTTCCTCCCAGCTTGAGCCCCCGTTTGAGGTGGAGAACACGCGGTAGTTCGCGCCAATGGCCCAAGCCCGCTTGCCACTCCGTGCAGAGAGCTGAGACGCCGCTGCAGCAGAGTTTGGTTCAAACCAACCGGACCCCGCGTTCTTAAAAATGGGATAGGTATCGAACACCCCGATGGTCCCGAGCTTCCACACCGCCTGGGTCTTGAAGCTCGCGGCCACCTGCCATCCCCGTGCACTCACGTCAGGCTCCACCCACGAGCCCGCAACCCATTTATAGATGTGATTGCCGGCGCCCACGGCCCAGAGATTCTCATGGCTACCAGCGGAGATTTGATACATGACCGCACCCGGGTTGGGTTCGTACCAGGAGTTTCCGTTCCATCGCCAGACGCTCTGGTTCACCCCGATTCCCCAAACTTCTCCGGCAGACGGAGTCTTACCTCGCCCTACCGAAACCTGGGCGAGCACTGCTGCAGAGTTGGGCTCAAACCACGAGTTACCATTCCACTTCCAGACGTGGTCGTTTGAAGTGGTGCCCCACACCTCGCCAACGCCCACAGAGATTTGCCGCAGCTTCGCAGCGAGATTCGGCTCAAACCAAGAGTTGCCGTTCCACTTCCAGACCGAGCTGTCTGGTGCGATCCCCCAGACGTCTTCGACCAAAAGTGAGTAGCTCGAAAGCGGCACCCCAAACGTGGGCTGAGCTGAGGTTGTGGGAGTGCAAAAGGCCAGGGCTGACAACGCGCTGAATGCGAAACTGAGGATCTTCAAAACAACCTCCAAATGATCTGCAGGGCCACTTTCCCGCAGCGAGCCCGGGAGGGGCGGTCTCCCACAGGCTCGCTGCGCGTTCTGTCCCCCCCACGCAGCCTATGGAGTCAGCAACTGCCAGAAAAATCCAAGCCCAGCGGCTCGGATCGGCAACCCCATCGACAAATCACCGGCCACGCCCGAGAACCGCCACAACCCACAGGAGCCTCCGTATTCACGCCGCAATCGCCGGTTCCCCGTGATCTCGCTCAGCACCCAACCCACCACCCGAAGAAAGCTCGCCAGCTCCAATATCAATGTGATATCACTTTGATACCAAGCCCATTTCAGGAGCATCCCCATGACTGACCGTGCAGCTTCCGTCGAAAAACCGTTTCGCGCCATTTCTGGCTGGCCCGTCTTGCTCGCTCTGCCCTTGGTTTGGGCTGCCGTGATTACCTACGGGGTGCAGACCCTAGACGGGCAACACGAGCCTCCGGTGCTCTGGATCCTAACCTGTGTGGCGACCCTAATCGGCAGCCTCATCACCCTGTTTGGCTTCTTTGTGATTAACCCGAACATGGCCAGAGTCTTGGTGTTCTTCGGGCGCTACCGCGGCACGGTCCGCGACGAAGGCTTCTATTGGACCAATCCCTTCACAACGAAGAGCAAGATCTCGCTCAAGGCCCACAACCTCTCCAGTGAAACGATCAAGGTGAACGACCTTGTAGGCAACCCCATCGAAATCGGGGCGGTGGTGGTCTGGCAAGTGAGTAACACAGCTCAGGCCAGCTTCGATGTGGAAGACTACTTTCAATATGTCGATGTGCAGATCGAAACCGCCATTCGGCATCTAGCCAAGAGTCATCCCTACGACGACGACGTGTCGGAGGGCAGCGTAGCCTCCCTTCGTGGCGACACTGGCGAAATGGCCGAAGAGCTCAAGAGCGAGTTACAGGATCGCTTGGAACGAGCAGGCATCGCCGTCATGGAATCGCGCATCAGCCACTTGGCCTACGCACCGGAGATTGCCTCAGCCATGCTGCAACGTCAGCAGGCCAGCGCCATCATTGCTGCCCGCAAGAAGATCGTCGAAGGCGCGGTGGACATGGTCGACGACGCTCTGACGCAGTTGAACGAACGGAACGTCGTCGAGCTCGACGGCGAGCGTCGGGCGACGTTGGTCGGCAACCTGCTCGTGGTCTTGTGCGGCAACAGCAGCCCACAGCCCGTGGTGAACACAGGCGGCCTGTACCACTGATCTTGCCTGGGCGCGGCGGCCCACTGCCAGCCGCGCCCACCACAACGCTCCCCCGAGCCTCGCCATGGCGAAGGACAAAAAGCCTGCACGCAAGCCCTTCTTGCTGCGCCTCTCCCCCGACCTCATGGGGGAGCTGCGCGGCTGGGCAAACCAGGACCTCCGTAGCCTCAACAGTCACATCGAGTTCTTGCTGCGGGAGGCGCTGAAGCGGCGCAAAAGCAACGGCGACAAAACCTCAGAGGACGAACCATGATCCCTGCCCAGGAGATCGTGAGCCTAATCCAGCAACAGACTGGCGAGCCCCAGCCCACCACAGCATCAGAGCAAAGAGGGCTCGGTCCTCTGGCCGACGCACTCGGGGGCACGCTCAAGAACCAAACCGTCCACTGGCAACAAGACGGCCTCGAAGCCTCCTTCTCTTGGGCCCCTGGTAACAATCAAAGCTGCCAGTGCCACGTCAGCGGCTCACTCCCGGCGACGGTCACCTTCACCAAGCGAGAGTTCTTAGACCGCTGGCTGGCGCCATTCGTTGCTAGCGCGGAGCTGAGCCGCGGCGACACGCCTTTCGATCGGGACATTCGCGTGGTCACCCGGGACATCGCAGCAGCACGCATGTTGACGCTCAAACCAGCGCGGCTGAAAGCCATCCGCGCGCTCCTCGATCGAGGCTTCAGCTCTGTCACGTTCGACGAGAAAGGTGTCACGGTCAAAGGCCCTCGCAAGCTGGTGGGCCACGCCCAGCCCTCGGCCGAACAGGTGCGACCACTCGTAGCACTGCTCGCTCAGTTGCGCGCCATGGCCCTGGCCCAGGGTCACTTTGCCCAAGCGCCCCGTTATGACATGGCTGTAGTGCTGAGCTGGGCCGCCGTGACTCTCACAGGCATTCTCGGTGGCGTGGGCTGGCTCACTTCCCACGTAGAGGCCCCGCTGCTCAACTCGACTGAGATGCTGAAACCCGTGTTGGGCCTGTCGGCCTTGGCGCTTCCTTTTGCCTGGTCCCTAAGCACTCGTTTCTTCGGACGTATGAGTTCGCCGGAGCGCCTCGTCTTCGGGCTCTGCCTTGGGTGGATGATCGCTATCCCCCTGGGCACCTTGGGTCTCTCTCTCACGATCAACCACGCCTTCGATCCGAGCGAACCCACAGCACGCCTCGAGACGGTCATCAACAAGTACCAGTGGACCGACGACGAGAACAACCCTCAAGCCCGGGTGGTCATTGCCTCTCCCTGGCAAAGTGAACCCAAAGCACGGTTCGGCGTGTCTTCCAGGAACTACGACAGCATCGTGGTGGGCGAGTCCCGGCTCGCTGTGCCCACACACCCAGGAGTCCTCGGCTGGCAGTGGCACGACCCCATGCGCATTCTGCCCGCAGCACTCCCACCCGCAAAGCCAGCGCTCCCAGACACCCAGGGCGACGGCTAGGGCGACGGCCGCTGACAGCGATCGTTACCATGGGCCTACGATGCCTCAGCCCACCCCTGCCTCCAGCTCCGAAGCCAGCCTCGACCCACTCAGCAAGGCTGCTCCCCTGAGTGGCAGCAGCTTCCCGCCAGACTGGCGCTGGCACCACGCCCATGCAGCCAAGTCACTAGCGGACGTCGAAGCGCTGTTCCCGGGGCGCTTCGACCTGGAAACCCTCGATCATGGGGGCATCGACGGTGCCTCCGCGCTGTATGCCATGCGCGCCACACCCTACTACCTCGACCTGGCTCGCGAAGCATCCCCCAGCGACCCCATCTGGGCCCTGGCCGTACCGAACCCTGCCGAGCGCACTCGTCACCCCGCCGAGCGTGACGACCCCATCGACGACGAGCTCCCGGAGCTGCGCCCCGTTGCGGGCATCACTCGGCGGTATCGAGATCGGGTGTTGCTGCACCCCACGCCCGTGTGCTCCGTGCACTGCCGGCATTGCTTCCGCAAGCGCTTGGTCGGCAAAGCCGCCTACGCTCTCGATAGCTCAGCCCTCGACGAGGCCGTGGCCTGGATCGCTGGCGAACCCGAGCTCCACGAGGTCATTCTCACCGGCGGCGACCCGCTCACTCTCTCGGATGACCGGCTGATTTCGCTGCTGGAACAGCTCGACCGTCTCGAGCAAATCACCTCCCTGCGCCTGCACACACGCATGTTGGTGGTCAATCCTCATCGCATCACGGAGCAGCTCACACAGCGATTGAGCCTGCTGCAAACCCCCGTGATGGTCGTGACCCACTTCAATCATGTCCGCGAGTGCACCCCTCTGGCGAGCCAAGCTGTGCAGCGACTGCGAGCAGCCAATGTGGATGTGCTCAACCAATCCGTGCTCCTCGCTGGCATCAATGACGACGAGCACTCCATGCGAGCGCTCATTCGCGGGCTGCTCAGCGCTCGGGTGCGGCCCTACGCCTTGCACCACGCTGACTTGGTGCCAGGCACGTCTCACCTGCGCACCAGCATCCCCCAAGGCCAGCGGCTGATGAGAGCTCTGCGGGGGACGCTGCCCGGACATGCCTTGCCCCGCTACCTCCTCGATGTGCCCGGCGGTCACGGCAAAATCCCCGTGGAGGCCCCGTGGCTCACCACGGATACCGCCGGGCAAACCTGGCTGCAGGCTCCCGATGGCAGTCGACATCGAGCCCTCGATCTGCTCACTGAGCAACACCTAGAAACAAACCCGACCGGCCTGTCACCTTAGCGGTCACAGCACCTCCGCCATTCTCACCACCATGCGGTCTTGTTACCCATCGGGGTGCGCCGTAAACTCCCGTCGCAAGGTCGGTAAATTCCGAGTTCGAAGGTGGCTCTGCGAAGCCCCGAGGACGCACCCAACCGTGGTGTACCAGCCGTGCACACCACCCGCTGTGATGCGAGGAGACCATGAGTCGATCACCCATTCTGCTGGCCTCGTCAGCCCTGCTCTGGTTGGGACTCTGCACACCTGTGCAAGCCGCCCACCTGCAGGCGCCGACCCTGGCCACCCTGCCCACCACAGAGGACGACGAAACCTCTGATGAACACGGCGAGGCCGCCACAACAAGTGTTCTGGGCCCCCATGACCGTGCTCCGGGCCAACTCGACGATTTGTTCATCGACTCTGGCACCTGGATTCGCACTTGGGGCGAAGACTGGTTCGAAGCCCAAGCCGAGGCCGGCGAGAGCCGCTTCAGCGAAAGCGACGAGGCCGCCGAGATCACCGAAGATGGCGACGGTATCGGTGAATTCGAAGCGGGCTGGGTGGACAGCGAAGGCGAATACGAGTTCCGCTACGACGAAGAGGAAGATGAATTCGCCTACTGGCAGTTCATTTCCGCCGAACTGCTGACCCGTGGGCGCCAAGACTTCGTGCAGTTCTGCGCAAGTTGTCATGGTTTCAACGGCAACGGCTACGGCCGCTCCGCCCAGTTCCTGCGCCCCCCGCCACGGAACTTCCAGCAGAGCACCTTCAAGTTCACGAAGGTGATTGGTGAGTACCTGCCCAGCGATGCCGCCCTGGCCGCTTTGGTCCACCGCGGGCTCGACGGCACGCCCATGTTGCCCTGGGCCCTGTCCGACGTGCAGCTCCACGAGATCCTGCAGTACATCAAGAGCCTGTCCCCCGAAGGTGAGGGCTGGCGCGACGTGTATTCAGAGATCGGCGATGTGGTCGAAATCGGTGCAGATCCCTACGCCAACGACAGTGCTACTGGCATTGCCGAGGGCCGCAAGATCTACCACCGCATCGGCTGCTACAACTGCCACCCTGGCTATGACACGCCGGGCGATATCAACACGATGCTCGGCAAGGATGCGGGCATCACCTATCGCTCAGACCTGACCTACCCCAAGTCCACGACTTCATCGATTTATGCAGTCATGGGACACAAGGTGAAGATCCTCCCGCCTGACTTCACCTTTAACACCATGCGCTCTGGAGCCAACGTCGAAGAGGTCGCCCTGACCATCGCCGCTGGCATCGGTGGCGCTGGTATGCCCCAGTGGAAGGGCGGCATCACGGACGAAGAAATCTGGGCCGTAGGCCACTACATCCGTGACCTCGTCGATCGTTACAAGGACCAGCCCGCAGAACGCGCAGCCTTCATGGCACGCCTGCGGTCTGGCAACTGACCGGAGCCCCCTGAACGTGAATCGTTTGCATACGATGATCTCGACTCGCGCTAGCCGCTGGCTGGCCTTGCCGATCACGATGGCGCTGATGAGCGTCACCACCGCTGCCCAAGACGTCCAAGAGGTCACCAAACGCTGGGGACTCAACCCTCCAGCATCGAGCTACGGCCACCGCTTCGACGACCTGTTCGCCATCACCACCGCGCTGGTCAGCGTGAGCTTCTTGATTGTGCTGATCATGCTCCTGGTGCCAGTCTTCCGCGACCGGGCCAAGCCTGGCAAGAAGGCCCACTTCGATGCGGGCAGCAGCCTCCATGACAAGCGCTTCACGGCGATCGTCTCGCTGATCGTCTTCATCGTTCTCGACGCCTCCGTGCTCGTGATCGCCATGGAAGATCTTCGCGATGGCTTCTGGGCCATCCCTCAGAGCGAAGACAGCGAGGCCGAGCCCTACCTTGTCGAAGTTCTTGCTCAGCAGTGGGCCTGGAACTTCCGCGCGACGGGGCCCGACGGCGAGTTCGACACCGCCGATGACATCCTCTCGCTCAATAGACTCACCGTGCCGAAAGACCGGCCCGTGGTGCTCAACATGACGAGCAAGGACGTGATCCACTCGCTGTTCTTGCCCGATATGCGCTTCAAGCGCGATGTCAACCCGGGCGCCATCAACGCAGGCTGGTTTGAGCCCATTGTTGCGGGCGATTTCGCCATCTTGTGTGCTGAGCTGTGCGGCTTCGCTCACTACCAGATGCACGGCATGATTCACGTCCTCGAGCAGGACGACTTCAACCTCTGGGAGCAAGACGCTGCGGCGTTGGCCTTGGCGGTTTTCGACGAAGACGACACCGAGGCCCACTGGGCCTGGGCCTGGCAGGAGTAAGAACAAGTCATGAGCGGCGATCACATACATCCCGAGCCGACGACCTTCCTGCGCAAGCACGTCTTCTCGGGCGACCACAAGGTCATTGCGAAGCAGTTCCTCTGGTTCGGCCTCATCTGGCTGGGCATCGGCGGCATGATGGCCATGATGATCCGTTGGCAGCTCGCCAACCCGGGTCACGCCTTCCCCATCCTGGGACAGATCCTGTTCCCACGCACCGATGGCGTGCTCGATCCAGCGACGTACAACATGCTGTTTACGATGCACGGCACGATCATGATCTTCTTGGGGCTGACCCCGATCTTGATCGGCGCCTTCGGCAACTGGTGCATCCCGCTGATGATCGGCGCCCGGGACATGATCTTCCCGTTGCTGAACACGCTGTCCTTCTGGACCTTGTTCGTGGGCGGCTGCGTCGGCTTCTACTCGCTGCTGGTACCCCTGGGTGCTAGCGAAGCGGGCTGGACCGGCTACCCCCCCTTGTCGGGCACCGTGGGTACTCAAGGTACAGGTGAGACCCTTTGGGCTGTGGCCGTGTTCTTGATCGGCATCAGTTCCATCATGGGTGGCATCAACTACCTGGCCACGATCATTCGTCTCCGTGCCCCCGGCATGAAGTGGTCCGACCTGCCCCTGACCATTTGGGGCTTGCTGTTCACCTCCGTGCTCAACGTGCTGTTCATCCCGGTCATCGGCTCAGCCATGTTGCTGATGATCTTGGACCGGGTCTTCGGCACGCAGTTCTACACCCCGGCGACGGTCATGTCCGGTGGCGGTGGCGGCGACCCGATCCTGTATCAGCACCTCTTCTGGATCTTCGGTCACCCAGAGGTGTACATCCTGATCTTGCCGGCATGGGGTTACTGCTGCGACATGCTCTCGTTCTTCGCTCGCAAGCCAGCCTTTGGCTACAAGCTGAGCGTGGGAGCCATGGGCACCGTGACCGTCATGTCCGCCGTGGTGTACGGCCACCACATGTTCACCACGGGATTGAGCGCCATGCTGGGCGAAAGCTTCATGCTGCTCACCATGATCATCTCGGTCCCCGGTGAGATCTTGTTCTTCAACTGGCTGCACACCATCTGGAAGGGTTCCATCCGGATGACCACGCCCATGCTGTTCTGCCTGGGACTGATCTTCGTCTTCGGGCTGGGCGGCTTGACCGGCATCTACTTGGCCACGATCTCCACGGACATCTTCCTCCACGACACGTACTTCGTGGTGGGACACTTCCACCTGACCATGGCCGCTTCGGCCCTGTTCGGTGTGTTCGCCGGGATCTACTTCTGGTTCCCCAAGATGTTCGGTCGGATGATGAGCGAGCGTCTGGGCAAGATTCACTTCTTCGGCTCGATGACCTTCATCACCATCGTGTTCTGCACCATGTTCGTCATGGGCTACGCGGGTATGCCGCGGCGGTACTACGACCACACGTCGGCGGCGTACCTCCTCGACCTGCAGCACCTGAACAAGATCGCGACTCACGCGGCCTTCGCTCTCGGTGCGTTCCAGTTGGTCTTCGCCTACAACTTCATCAAGAGTCGTTGGTGGGGTGAGAAGGCTCCCGACAACCCCTGGGAAGTCGGTACGCTCGATTGGTCCATGCCCACGCCCGTGCCTTACTACAACTTCGCTGAGATTCCGGTGGTGCACACCGGGCCCCACGAGTTCAGTAACCCGAAGCTTGGCCCGGACCGCGACTGGATCAGTCAGACCGAAAAGATGCCCGTCTGACTGGGCGGGATCACGAAGAGAGAACCTGTGAGCACCTTGGCCACATCACTACCGAAAGAAGACGCCCGGTCCCGAGTCAACGCGACTCTGGGCATGGTCTTCTTCGTGGGTTCGTGGTCCATGGCCTTCGGCACGCTGTTCTTGTCTTTCATGATCCTGAAGAGCCGGGTGGGGACATGGCCCCCACCCGGTCTGCAACTGCCCTCATTCAACCTGGCCTTGTCCGCAACCCTGGTGCTGCTCGCCAGCAGCGTGGCCTTGCACTACGCGGTGGCCCGGGGCCGTACGGGCGCCAAAGGCTTCGGCACCCTCTGGGCGCTGGGTCTGACTCTTGGTCTGGTCTTTGCCGCACTGCAGACCTGGCTCTGGTACACCCTGATCGAACAAGGCGCCAGTCCCGGCGCCAGCATGTACGAATCGCTGTTTTTCGGCCTGACCTGGGTGCACGCCGCCCACGTAGCCTGCGCGCTGCTGTCTCTGCTCTGGATGCAGATCGGTATCGCCAGCGGTCGCTATGGCCAACATCGCATCAGCACCGTTTCCAACGCAGCCATCTTCTGGCACTTCATGGATGTGGTGTGGGTGGTGATGTTCCTCGGCTTCTTCCTTTTCTAGAGGATCCTTTTCGATGACCACGGCAGACGTCGCGGCCGCACATTCGGCCCACGACCACGTCCCCGAGGACGAACACTTCGGCTCAGCCACAGGCGGCAAGATCGCCATGTGGATGTTCATCGCCCAGGACGGCATGTCCTTCGGCGGCTTACTCGTGGCATATGGCGTCTTGCGTGCCAGCGCCATCGAGTGGCCCATACCCGCCGAAATCCTGGGCATCAACCTGACCGCCTTCGCCACCTTCTTGCTGATCTGCAGCTCGCTCTCCATGGTGCTCGCCGTTGAGGGCGCCAAGAAGCGCGACCAGAAGGCGTTGGTGCGCTGGCTGGGCCTGACCATCCTGGGAGGCATCGGCTTCCTGGGCATTCAGGTCTACGAGTACAACCACCTAGTGCACGCTGGCATTGGCTTCGTTGAGAGTTCCTGGGAACGGCAGCCGGTCAACAGCCTGTTCGGCTCCACCTTCTATGCCGTCACAGGCTTTCACGGCCTGCACGTGCTCAGCGGTGTGATCTACATGATCTGCATCTTGAAGGGTTCCATGGGTGGCAAGTACACCCAAGGCGGTATGAGTTACAGCGCTGTTGAGCTGGTCGGCTTGTTCTGGCACTTCGTCGACCTGGTCTGGATCCTGGTCTTCACCTTTATCTACCTGCTCTGAGGCTCCCATGTCCGCACCTGATCAAAACACCCCGGCCAGCGCCGGTGATGACGGACACGAAGAGAGCCACCTCGGCACTTACGTCACCGTCTTCCTCACTCTCGCCTTCCTGACCGTCGTCGAGGTCTTCGTGCCCGAGGTCTACGCCTCCGAGTGGAACCGGCACACCAAGATGCTGCTGCTGAGCGGCCTAGCCATCAGCAAGGCCATCATGGTCGGCATGTTCTTCATGCACCTCAAGTACGAGAAGAAATGGCTGAGCTGGATCGCCATGATGCCCGCGTACATGGGCGTGTTCGCCATCCTGCTCATGCTTGAGTCTGTCTACCGCAACGTGGGCTCTTGAAGGTTTCGTCATGCTGAGAGAGCGAGCCAAAGCGATCAGCACCCAGGTCCGCCGCTGCAGCGCAGCCCTGGTCGCCGTGGCTCTCCTCTCCCCCGCCGCTGCGGCCTGCCCTTATTGCTCCCTGAGCCAAGGGGCCGACACGCTGGTCTACATTTTGGCCTTCTTGGTCATCCCCTACGTCATCGTGGGTGGGACCTGGCTGTGGGTGAAACGCCTCATGGCTTCTGAGGTCGAAGGCTAAACGTGGCTCACGACCGTGCCCCACGGCCCCTGCCCATCGTGGGCAAGCCTTGGTTCTGGGTGCTCTTTATCGGCACCTTGTTCAGCCTGCCGTTCTTCAAGAGCACCCAGGCCGAACTGCCAGATCCCCTGCCGGGGATGAACAGCCCGCCCCTCGAGTTTCAGCTCCCGAGGGAAGACGGGCAGGTTGTGGCCTTGTCCGACTTGGCGGGCACCTTAGCGGTGGTCACTGAGCTGCCCCTGGCCAACGGTGCCGAGACCGAGGCCACGTTCGCTGGTATCCGGCGGCTCAACAAGCGCCTTCGGGGGCTGAGTCTGAGCCTGTCCTACGTCATTCTCTGCCACGGCGGCACAGCCGCCCAGCTCGACCAGCTGCTCAAAGACAAGATCGCCCAGCGCCCGAACCATTACTACCTGCTCGACGACGGCGGCGCCCAGTGCACAGCCCTGCGCCAAGAAGCCGGCAGCTTCAGCGCTGACTTCTTCCTCATCGATCGCCACGGTCGTCTGCGTGGTCTCTACGAGAACACCGAAGAGGACATCGACC
>JBLIMM010000098.1:0-14208 GCA_047638635.1 Pseudohongiellaceae bacterium
GTCGACGTCTAGCAGCGTGGGCGTAAAGTATCGCGCGCCGAGCACACCTCGATGGGGCCGGCTCTTCGCTGTCGAATCCTCGTCGAATCCTCGTCGAATCCTCGTCGAATCCTCGTCGAATCCTCGTCGAATCCTCGACGCATCCACTGATTCGACTGGGGTTCGTCGCCTCGACCTGACTCCATCGAGGCGCACTCGCCATCACGGCACTCTACGCACAATCTGCTAGCAGCCTGAGCGAGCTCAGCTCTCGTCGGTGGGTCCCATTCTTCGCCGCAGTTGTGCGACCAAGCTTGTGAGCGACTCGACTTGCTCTTCGAGGGCTGCCACGCGCACGGCGAGGTCGCCGCCCGGAGCAGGAATCGAGGGCGCTGCTGCAGCGGGGCTCACGGGAACAGAGCTCGGCGGGCTGGCGGCGCTGTGGTCCGCTGGGGCTGAGGGCGCGCTGGGGGCAGGGGGCGCTGCAGGCTGTGAGGCCGTCGGTGCGCTCCCGGGGTCGTGCAGCTCAGGAGCGATGAGCTGCATGAAGCGCACCGCGCGACTCCCAGGCAAGGGCGACAGCTGCACCACCATCTGCCGCGCAGCGAGCTGGGACAGCAGTCCGTCGAGGGAGCCGAGAGACTCGATGGGCGACATGCGGCTCACCCGCCCGCGCAGTTCCCCAGGGGTTTGGGGCCCGCGGAGGAGCAGCTCGGCCAGGATCGCCACCGAGGGTTTGTCCAGCTCGAGACGCTCTTCGGCGTTGTGACCGAACTTCACCACCCGAGACGAGCGACTGCTCACTTCTGTGGCCAGACGGTTCATGCGCAAATCCCGCACGGCCTCGCTCACGGACTGTTCGTCCAGGTGAGTCACAGGATCGCGGTTCGATTTCTGATTGCAGCCGTTGACCAGCGCGTTCAGTGAGATCGGGTAGCCATCGGGAGTGGTCATCGACTTCTCGATGAGGACTCCGAAAACCCTGGCTTCGGCTTTTTGCAGCGGTTGAATGGTGCCCATGTCTGCCGATGGTACTCGCTGTTATGGGTTCTGCTGGCGTGCCGCAGTGATTTGCTTTCAGGGCTTACTTTGGGGGCGATTCAGCAGCGGCAAGAATGGCTTCGACGAGCAGCTCGGCCAGGATTCCGAAGGTGGCTTGGCCCTCGGCGGCGCTGGCGTCTGCTGGCCAGCCGAAATAGGCCTGGGTGCCTCCGGCTGCGACGAAATCAGATTGACCAGCAATCATGGCATCGACCAGGCTGATCTCCACCGGGGGCAGAGCCAGGCGAACGTCGTCCTTCACGGAGTCAGGATCGTCCGCCATGACCAACGAGGATTCGTAACGGCCAGCGTGGCAGGCGCCGCTCTGAAATTCTTCGGTGAGGCGCTCAGCGAGGCGTCGGCGGGTCACGTCCGCGAAGGCGATGGGGCAGCCCGAGGCGGCCGCCACCGCTGCGACGGCTCCTTTTATGGAGCCGATGTGAGCAGGTTCTAGGTGACCGTTGGCCACCGCCAGGGTCTTGAAGCCGTTTTTGGCCGCAGATGCCAATATCGCGGTCAAATGGGCCTCTGCTGTCTCTGAAGGGAGCGACATGGAGCCCGAGAATGAAGCTGCAAAGTCGGTGACCGAGTAGCTCACGGAGGGCAGCACGACGCAGGGATGCCCTTGAGCCCGCAGTTTCAGGGCCGCTCGGCGAGACATCCCTAGGGCGATGGTGACGTCTGTGTCCAGGGGCAGATGGGGGCCGTGGGCTTCGGTGGCGCCCACAGGGAGAATCGCGATGCAGCCTTCGGCGATGAGCGCTTGGGCATCGGGCCAGGACAGCTTGGCCAAGTCGGTGTGCAGGTCATTCATGGGGGAATCCGCTGGGCGGGCTGCCATGGTACACGGGCAGATTATGGGGGACGACGACCCAGGCCTCCTCCGTCCAATCTGCCGACGCTGGCTTGCGACGGCCTGGTGTCCATCCGATAGTGTGCGCCGGATGCCTCCCCGCCTGTGGGGTGGTGGTCCGCAGGCGCCTCGCCCCACGGAATGACGCGACGATGATGGCTCTCTTTACTCGCTCCGCTTTGCTCGGCCTGGTGGTCACCATGGCTGGCTGCTCCTACCCCGGCGATCGTCTCCGCGACGTGACCGACATCCTCGACCTGAAAATCGGAACGGGGATCGCGGCCGGAGTGAAGGGCGAGCTGACCAACTACTTCGGTGTGGGCGCGGGTTTGGGTGTTCTCGGCTACACGCGGGAGTGGTATGGCCGGCGCTCTTACGAGACCTACGGCGGCTCCTTCATGCACTTGGGCATCATGGGGATCGACGGGGGAACGGGCATGTTCCACCAGAAGGACGGCGACCAGAGCTACGCCGACCTGTATTTCGTGTTCGTGAATACGTCCGCATTCGCTGATCACTTCGGCAACCGCGACACGGTCTATGCCGTGGCCTTCCAGCGCCCGCCGGGCTTTGAGCCCGTGCCCGTGTTTGACCGCTTTCGCCTCGGCGCCGAGTTCTTGATCCCAGGGCTGACCTTTGGGCTCTATCTCAATCTTCCTGAGATCGTCGACCTCGTGGGTGGCATCTTCTTCTGGGACCCGGCCAGCGACGATGGCATTGGCAAGTTTGAGCTGTATGGCACCCCCGAGCAGCGCATGGTCGACCCTGAGACCCTCGACTTCGGCTTCCCGACCTTTCGTCATTCAGACGAAGGCCTTGACCCCGATCAAGACATCGACGACTTCTAGGACGAGTGCCCCGAAGTCACGCCAAGAGTCAAAGCCCCAGCCACCGCTGTAGTCCCAGCTGGTAGTCCCAGCTGTTGTCCTAGCTGTTGTCCTAGCTGTTGTCAGCGTTGAGGGCGAGCTGCCAGAGCTTTGCGGTCGACTTTGCCCCTGTCGTTTTTGGGCAGGTCGTCCACGAAGCGGATCCACCGTGGGTAGGTGTGGGGAGCGAGCTCGGTCTTGACCCAGTCCTTCAGGGTTTTCGTGAGAACCTCGTCGCCGGTGTGCCCGGCAGCTAGCACCACGAAGGCCATGGGTTTCACTAGCTCCTCGTCGTCCCGCCAACCCACCACGGCTGCTTGATTCACCGCGGGGTGCGAGAGCAGGCACTCCTCGACCTTCATGGGGGCCACCCAACGGCCGCCGACCTTGAGCAGATCGTCGGCCCGCCCCTCGTAGAAGAAGTAGCCGTCGTCGTCTTGGCGGAAGAGGTCGCTGGTCATGACCAGGTCGCCAGCGAAGGTCTCTTTGGAGGCTTCGTGGGCCTGCCAGTAGCACAGGGCGGCTGATTCGCCGCGGACCCAGAGGCGGCCGGTTTCTCCCGTGGGAACGGGCTGGCCGTCGTCACCCACCACCTGGCAATCGTATCCGGGGACCGCTTGCCCGAGGCTGCCAGGGCGCACGGCGCCGGGGCGATTGCTGATGTAGATGTGAAACAGCTCGGCGCTGCCAATGCCGTCGAGAATCTCTACGCCGCATCGTTCCAGCCAGCGCAGCTGCAGCTCTTCAGGAAGCTTCTCTCCCGCGGAGAGCACCAGCCGCAGGCTCGATAAATCGCGGGCGCCCCCGCTTTGCTCGAGGGTCAGCATGCGCCCGATCATCGTGGGCACAGAGGTCAGCATGGTCGGGCGGTAGGTCTCTACAATCTCGAAGATCTTCTCTGGGCTGGAGCGTTCATCGAAGAGCACCGTGCTCGCCCCGACGGCAAACGGGAACATCAGGTTTGTTCCCGTGGCGTAGCCGAAAAAGAGCTTGGGTACACCTGCGGTGACGTCGTCTTCGCGAATGCCGAGCACGCTCTTGGCGTAGGTCTCGATATTGAAGGCAAAGTCTTCATGGAAGTGCACGGCGGCTTTGGGACGGCCGGTGCTGCCAGAGGTGAACAGCCAGCCGGCGATGTCGTGGCGGTGGGTGTCCGCCATGAGCGCGTCGGCGCTGGCCCCGGCGATGAGCTCGGACATGGCGTACTGGCCCGGGGCCAGCGCGGGTAAGTCGCAGGTGTTCTCTCCGCCGGCGACGATGACCGCCTTGAGGTACGGGCTGTTTTTGGCCAGCTCCACGAACAGTGGCGCCATGGCCGCGTCGACGATGGCGATGGGCGCCCGGGTGTAGTCGAGATAATCAGCCAAGGCTGCGGCGTCGTTCTCCGGGTTGACCATGGCGAAGACGCCGCCGGCCTTTAGCGTGGCGAACCAAGCGTGGCAGAACTCGGGCCGATCGGAGAGGGCCAACAAGACCCGCTGCTCCATGACCAAACCCAGGTCGAGCATGGCCCGGCCCAGGCTGTTGCTGGCGGATGACAGCTGGGCATAGCTGAACTCTTCGTGCTTCCAGCGTAGGGCGATTTTGTCGCCTCGTCCCGCATCGAGGTTGTGTTCGAGCAGGTAGGCGGCCAGGTTGAAACGTTCAGGAAACGGCATCGTGCTCAACAGGCTGCCTCGACTTCGGCGATGGTCTTGGGGATCGCTGCGGTGAGGTTCTCGTGGCCGTCCGCAGTGACGAGAATGTCGTCTTCGATGCGAATGCCTATGCCGCGGTAGCGCTCGGGGGCCGTGTCGTCGTCTGCGGGGAAGTACAGACCTGGCTCGACCGTGAGAATCATCCCTTCGGCGAGGGGCCGAGAGTCTCCCTTGCCGTTCATGTAGAGCCCTACGTCGTGAACGTCGAGGCCCAACCAATGGCTGGTCTTGTGCATGAACCAAGGCTTGTAGCTGCCGGACTTCATGGCGGCGTCCACTGTGCCACTGAGGATTTTCAGCTCGATCATGCCCGCCAGAAGGCAACGCAACGACGACTCGTGGACGTCGTTGAAGCTATTTCCTGGGCGCACCGCTTCGATGCCTGCGAGCTCGGCAGCGAGGACCACTTCGTAGAGCTCTCGCTGGGCATCGCTGAAGCGTCCGTTCGCCGGGAAGGTGCGGGTCACGTCGGCGGTATAGCCTTCGATCTCGCAGCCTGCGTCGAGGAGCAGTAGGTCGCCGTCCTGAACCTCCATGTCGTTCGTGGTGTAGTGCAGCACGTTGGCGTTATCGCCGGAGGCACAGATGGTGGTGTAGCCCGGTCCCCAGCCGCCGGCTGCCCGGAAGGCGCCGTCGACCACCGCTTCGATTTCGTATTCGCGGACACCGGGAGCCAGAGTCTTCATCGCGGCTCGGTGGGCGGTGTCGGTGACGGCGGCGGCTCGGCGCATGAGCTCCAGTTCGTCCGTCTTCTTGTGCAAGCGCATCTCGTGGAGCACGGGGGCTGGGTCGCGAACCTCGACGGGGCCCAGCACGCCATCTCGGGTGCGCTCATTCATTTGGCGCAGGATGGCGAGCACGCGAGTGTCAAATGCGGTGTCGTGGCCTGTGGAGTAGGTCAGGCTGCTGGCGCCTTTGAGCAGCTTCGGGAGTTGCTCGTCGAGCTCGTCAATGGAGTACGCTTCGTCGGCGCCGTAGAGCTCCGCAGCGCCGAGGACTCCCGCCCGCCGGCCGTGCCAAGTCTCGAGCTCTGGGTCACGGGGCCGGACGAAAAGCACGAAGCGGCCTTCGTCTCGGCCGGGGCGCAGCACCACCACCGCGTCAGGCTCGGGGAAGGCCGTGAGGTACCAGAAGTCGGAGTCCGGACGAAACTTGAAGTGGGTGTCCCGGCTGCGCACCTGCTCGGGTCCGGTGCAGAAAACGGCTACGCCGCCTTCGAGAGAAGCCATGAAACGTTCGCGGTGGGCGGCGGCCATCGTGGGATTCATCGAGATCTCCAGGGATCATTCAGCGAAGAAGAGACGGCCGCCGGTGGCGCCGATTGGTGGTGGGACGCGCCATGATAGCCGTCCTGCTACCATGCGCGAGAGGGCGCCCTGAGTCGGGCCAGACCCTGCCCCTTGCAACCCCTCCGAGGACCTTGCCCCGTGGGCACGAAACCGGCCATCGACCTTCGCACTTACGTCTACGTCGACGTGCTGCAGCCTCAGCTGGCGTCCTTCCTGGCCACTGTGTCCCAGGGCTATCTGCCCATCGAGGAGCAGGCCTCGCTGTTTGTCGAAGTGCAGCCGGGGATCTCCATCAACCGGCTCACCGACGTGGCTTTGAAGGCTGCGGATGTCGCTCCCGGCATGCAAATTGTGGAGCGCGCCTACGGCGTCCTGGAGATCCACTCGTTCAATCAAAGCGAGGTGCGCGCTGCGGGCGAGGCCATGCTCAACCACCTGGGGGTGGAGGAAACGGCGCGGTTGAAGCCTCGGATCGTGACCAGCGAGATCATCACGGGGACCAGCCCGTACCAGACCATGCTGATCAACCGTTTCCGCCACGGGGACGCCATCCTCAAGGGCCAGGCCTTGTACATCCTCGAGACCCACCCTGCTGGCTACGCCATCCTGGCTGCCAACGAGGCGGAAAAACGCGCGCCCATTCGCCTGCTTGAAGTGGTGACTTTTGGGGCCTACGGCCGGCTTTACCTCGCTGGCGGCGACGAGGAGATTCGCGAGGCTGCAGCAGCGGCAGAAGAGGCCTTGGCCGGGATCAACGGCCGAGACAACCCGTCTCCTGGCGAGGGGCGCTGAGCCGCTTCGAGATTCGTCGCAGGTTTGTCGTGGGGTGTCCGGGGGCTTGCCCCTGAGCGCGTTCGGTCGAGAGAGTAAATGCAGCCTCGGCCGAGTTACCATGCCCGCGGTGGTAGGGCTGGACCGCCTGCCTACAACCACCGTGACGATTCATCTCGAGGGAGTCCTCGCCCATGTTGCGCTTCGTACTGGCTAGTCTTGTCTTCGCTCTCGCTGTTGGCTGCAGCGGCCCTTCTTTTCAGCGGGGCTCCGAGGATCCTTCGATCGACAAGGCTGCTATGTCGACCGGTCTCGACCGGGTCGATCTCGAAGGTGCTCTCGATGATTGGTACGAAGAGTTTGGCTCGAGCAAGTTCCTGGGGCGCCACGAGGGCGGCGAGGAAACAATCGCCGTGCTGCGTATCGACAACGACACCTCGGAACACATTGGCTCAGCCCTGCGTAACCTGATCGATTCTGTGGAGACCCGCCTGGTCAACGACGGTGACTTCAGCGTGGTCAGCAACGATGCCATCGCCAAGCAAGCCATTGCCGCTGAGTTCCTCCGGGGCGATGCTGTCGACGCGAGCACCATGGCTGAGTTGGGCAAACAGCTGGGCGTGCATTACTTCGTATCGGGCCGCGTGGGCGAGACCGCTGAGAAGACCAGCGATGCCCGCCGAGTGCAGTACTTCTTGTTCTTGCGCGTGGTCGAGGTAGAGACCGTGCGCAATGTGTTCCAGGCGCAGATCGATATCACCAAGCAGATCTCAGGCTGATCAGCCGCTGGTGACGGTGGGCCGAAACCGCAGGTTCAGAGGAAGAGAGAGAAATGAGATCCGTGAACTCGATGAACTTGGTCTGTGCTTTGGGGCTGCTCTTCGCTTTGGCGGGGTGCACAACACCGAATGATCACAGGTTGTTCTACTCCGGGCGAGTCTCCGATGAGGAGTTGCTCCTTCGTGAGGAAATGAAAGCAGCTGAGGACACGGATCGAAACAGGCTGAGACTCGAGTTGGCCAGTGTGCTTCAGGTGGGAGGCAAGTACTCCGAGGCCGCTGAGCTGCTCTCGACCGCGGACGACTCCCTTGAGGTGCTCGACTACACCAGCGCCACGATCGACGACATGGCGAAGTTTGCTTTCGCCGTGGACGATGTCTGGCGGGCCAGCCCTCCCGAGCGGCTGATGATCAATATTCAGAACATGATCAACTTCGTCGGGCTCGGTGAGCTCGACGGTGCAGCGGTTGAAGCTCGGCGCTTGAGCATTTTGCTCTCTCAGTCAGATCTCGCCGAAGATGACAGCTATCCCAGTACATTCGGTTGGGCTCTGGCGGGGATCATCTTGGCTGCGCGGGGCGACCTCGAAGAGGCTCAGGATGCCTTCGCTCACGTTCCTGTGGGTAGCGGATTGCGTCCCTCTGCCGATCTTGCGGGCAAGGGGACGGTCTTGCTGGTGACTCAGCTGGGCCAGGCGCCGATTCGCCGCCAAGTCACCTACTGGTTGACCGATCATAATAGCCCGCACCCCCTGAACATTCCGGCCATGCAGTCCCGTCCCAGCGGTGCCTCTTCGGCAGCGGTTGTCCTGGACGGTACTGACTTCGGCACGGTGCCCACGCTGCTCGATCTGGAGGCTCAGCTCATGAGTCGCTTCAAGGACGAGTTGCCGCTCTTGGTGGCTGCTGCTGCTGTGCAAGGTGGCCTGCGAAGTGCTGCTGCGAAAGAGATCATTGGAGACCACAATGGTGTCTGGGCCAAGTTCACGCGGGCGTTGGCAGAGGTTTTCTTGTCCTCGGTGCAGAAGGCCGATGTTCGCTGCTGGTCTCTGCTCGCTGGCCGCTACGGACTCATGCGCCTCGATGTGCAGCCAGGCACACACGAGTTGTCGGTCACCCTGTCAGGCTCTGCGGTGCCGCTGAAATACTCCGTCGAAGTCGGGGCAGAAGAGCTCGTCTTGGTCAACGTGGTGTCTGGTCCCACAGATGGCTTTCGGGAGTACCCCGAGCCCAAGGGCAGCAACGTGACGAACGACCCGGCTGGTATGAAGGCTTTGGAGTCCATTGAGAAATGGAGCCACCTACACAGCCAGCTGCGCTGAGAGCCTTGACCATGTTTCGCAAGCTCTCGCGCCCTACGGATTGAGTGAGCGTGTTGTCCAGGTGCCTGATCGTCGCGTTGGTCTTGGTGGCACCTGGGTGTGCGACCTATGAGGGACAGCTCCGTTCTGTGCACGAGGCGTTCTACTCTGGGCAGGTCGCTGAGGCAGAACGGGGCTTGCGGGAGCTCATAGAAGACTCACCTCCAGAAGACAAGACGTTGCTAGAGCTGGAGCTGGCTGCGGTGCTCCACGCCCAGGGAAGCTACGCCGCTGCGGCCGAGCTCTTGGTGGCAGCAGACGAACGCCTAGAAGTTCTCGATTACAGCAGCGCGCCCATCGAAGTGGTGGCCGAGTTTGCCTTCGCCATCGACGATGTTTGGCGAGCGAGCCCGCCCGAGCGGGCGATGATCAACACTCAAAACATGATTAACTACCTGGGTGCAGGTGAACTCGAAGAGGCTGCGGTAGAGGCTCGACGCCTGATGATCTTGCTCTCACAAGCAGATCTTGCTGAGGACGAACGCTACGGAAGTGATTTCGGCCGCGGCCTCGCCGGGGTGATTCTTGCGGCCAACGGCAATCGCGAAGAGGCCAGCGACGTCTTCGCCGAGCTTCCCCCGGAGAGCGGGCTGCGGCCGCCTCAAGACCTGGCTGACCGAGGCACAATCTTGGTGCTTTGCCAGTTGGGGCGCGCGCCGATTCGGCGCCAAGGGCACTACTGGATCACTTCTGGTGGTGTCCCGCATCAACTGAACATTCCGGTGATGCAGCGCCGCCCGGGGGGGGCTTCGGCGGCCTCGGTGACTCTGAACGGCGAGAGCCAGGGGACCGTTCCCATGCTGTTCGACTTGGGCGAACAACTCATGAAGCTGTACAAGAAGGAGTTCCCCCGATTGATCGCGGCCGCGGTGACCCAGGCTGTGCCTCGGGCCATCGGAGCAAAGCTTGTGGGCAAGGCCGCAGAGGAGGCCATGTCCAGCGAGGACGACAACTCTGCGGAGGAAGCCACCGCCGCACTCGTGGGTTCGTTGGTGGCCTTCATGACAGAGTCAGCTATGGCCCTGATTCAGGTGGCTGACGTTCGGTGTTGGTCGCTGCTTCCTGGCAAGTTCGCGGCGATGCGTCTCGATGTGGCGCCGGGGAGCCATCAGCTGACCGTGGCTCTCACCGATGGCCGGGCGCCGTTGCAACTGTCCGTGGTCGTGTCCCCAGGTGAGCTGCTGCTGGTGAATGTGGTCTCGGCGATGGGCGGGGGCCTGCCGAGCTATCCAGAGCCACGAGGGGGAGATCTCACTTATCAGCCCGCAGGCCTGAAAGCCCTGGCCCTTCTGGAAGAGGCCAGCTGGCTACACAGCGAGCTCGACTGAATCAGCGACTGCGCTTGGCGTGAAGGAACCATGGGCGACGGCCGGCCCCTGGGCTCAGGGTTAAGCCCTGGGCTGTTCAGCGGGGCATGTGCCAGCGGTCGTCGAGCTTGCCGGTTTTTTGGGCGCGACGAGCCGACTCGATGACCTTGAGCAAGCGTATGACCCGGCGGCCTGGTGGGCTGGCCAATCCCAGGGCGATGAGTCCACTGACGAGGAGCGCGGCCCGGGGGCCGAAGATCCACCAAGGCATGATGGCTGCCGAGAGCAGCGCAGCCAAGGTGGCCAGAGGAGCGGCGCTGGGTAGCCTGCGGTAGAGAGCGAAGTGGGCTCGTGCGATCCATGAGGAACTCGCCGGGAGCTGGCAGCGGCCCATCACCTGAAAGTAGGCCTGGGCCCGGCGATGTTCTTGGGCAGCTCGCCCTGAGCCAGCCGGGGTCTTGACCTCGATGAACCGTGCCGCGGACACCTTGATCACGTCGCGCTCCAGTGCCCGGGTTTGGCGCATGAGGTCGATGTCGTCGGCGGCGATCCCAGGGGTGGGAGAGAGCTTCAACTCGGCGCGCCAGGCCAGCAATTGCCCGTGCACGCTGAACAGGGCTCCCCAGCGAGACTCCAGCGAGCGAACGACCGCTGTCCAGCGGTCGTAGTGCCCCGGAGCCCCTTTTAGGGGGCCGCCATTCTGCGCTCGAGGGCTGCCGTCGTCAGCCAAATCAGTGACGAAATCTTGGCTGCCGCAAGCCATGCCTAGCTGGGGCGCGGCGGCGAAACTGCGGGTGAGCTCTTTCAGGGCGTCCGGGCCCAAGATGACGTCCGCATCTGTGAGTACGATGAGCTCGATCGAGCTGCCCAAGGCCTCAAGGCCCGTGGCGATCGCGCCTGCCTTTCCGGGACGTTGGTTGTTGGCCAGCACCTCGACGGTGGCTTGTGGCTCGGCTTCATCGAAGAGCTCTCGGCCCGCGCGCCTGGCGATCTCTGCGGTGTCGTCCCCAGAACCATCGTCAATCACCACGATGCGGTGGGGGCGCGACGAGCTGGGCCACTGAGCCAGTGCGAAGTTGCGCAGTTTGCGCTCAATGACCGCCGCTTCATCCCGGCAGGGAATGAGTATGCCGAGCCGCAGGGTGGGGGAAAGCGCCGGCGTTGAGTTCTTGGCGAGGGCCAAGGTGACGCTCAAGGCTGCTTTGCAGGGCGTTCGCTGGATGAATTCGAGCCCGGACTGATGGCTACCTTCGCCGCTCGCCCGGGAAGCCCCATAGTCCCTGACATCAGCGCTGGCCAGGAGCGCGGGTCAAAGAGCACGTTGTCCGCCTGGGCGCATTCCCAGGTGCATTCGCAGTGTGTTTTCTTGATCGTGTGCCGCAGGGCCTTGGCCTCGTGCTGCGACCAGATCTTGGAAAGATCCCAATCGACGTCGTTGAGCTGCCCCATGGGCTGCTCAAGCATCTCGCAGGGGAACACCTCGCCGCCCTCGAAGATTACGGCCGACAACGTGCCTGCGGTGCAGGGCAGGTGGCGCCTGGGGGCGTCCGCTGCGACCTTCGCGACGTGGTCGTACATCAGCCGGTCTCGGGCGATGGCCAGCTTGGCCATGGGGAAGTCGAAGTAGGGCAGCCGCCCCGCCTTCATCAGCCGTTCTTTGGCTGCCACCACCTCGAGGTAGTTGGCCACATCGACGTTGAGCAGTTCAGGGTCGAGAGCCTTACCTCGGGCCAGGTTCACCGTGACGTTGTCCGGATGCAGCTCGTCGACCAGCTCTTCGAGATGGTCAGCCAAGAGCAACTGATTCTCCGAGGACACGGTGACGATGATGCCCACGCCGAGGTTCTTGTGGCGCTTGGCCTGCTCGCGGTAGGCACGCACTGAGTTCATCGCCCGGGCGTGACCACCCTTCACCTGGCGGATGTTGTCATGCACATCGGGGGGGCCGTCGAAAGACACCGAGATCGAAAGGTACAGATCAGGGTTCTCGGCGAGGATCTGCTCAACGGTCTCGTGCTGCCACCCCTCGACCATGCCATTGGTGGGGATGGCCAGGTGCCGCAGACCCCTGCTGCCAAAGGCCCGGGCCAGGGCTGGCAGATCTTTGCGCAGCATGGGCTCACCGCCACCGAAGCTGACCCACAGCAACGGACCCATGGCTGCCGCAGACTTGGCTAGCTTCTCGACCTTCTCCACCGAGGGACCCGCCAGTGCGGCAGCGACCTCTTCGTGGTGGAAGCAATGCCGACAGCGAGCATTGCACGCACCCGTGACAAACAGGGTGAGGTGCAAAGGAGGCCCGCTGCGGACGAATCCACGGCGGAGAAAGGGAATGTAGCGGAGGGCGTTCACGGGAGGCACTCGATCATAGCAGCGCCGGTGCCTGCAAGGGGGGGGTGCCCGGACGGTTAGGACCCTAAGAGAGCTGTTCCCAGTACTCGGGGGGCATGTCTTGGGCGATCTTCAGGGCACCATTGGCACCGGCGTAGACCACTTCGTCGACTTGCGTCACGTTGCCTCCGCCCAAATGTTCGTCCATGTATTCCGAGATGGCGCCGGCCAAGCCACGAATCTGGCTGCCACCGCCTCCGAGGAGCACATTGCCACGGAGGATCGCCTGGAACTCAGGGTCGAAGGAGGCCACCAGCCCCGCCAGGGAGTCGACAATGGGCGGAACGATAGAATGGCAGGCTTCGCGCATTTGAGCGGTGATGTCGATCTCGGTGGGCTTGCCTTGCTTCGGCCAGGTGACCTTGATCGGGTCGGCGCTGCCCAGCACTGTGGCGAACTGTTCCTTGGCCGTTGTGAGCATCTGCTCGCTGAAATCGATGCCTGGGTGGTTCTTGCGGATCAGCTCAGCGAGGAGCCGATCGATGGCATCGCCTGCTTGGCTGAGGGTCGACTGGTCTTCGGCCGTGGGCATGGTGCCGTGCATACGGCACATGTCTGTGGTGCCGGCGCCGATGTCGATGACCAGGGCGTCTGTGAGGACATCCATGCCATAGGCCACGGCGAAGGGCTCGGAGCAGATCATCACCGAATCGATGACCTCTTGAGCGGCCAGAAGCAGGGCCTTCTTGTTGTTCATTTCGGCTTCGGCGGGCGCGCCGATGACGCAGTGCACCAGTGAGTCGGACGGGGGCCGAGCGAGCTCAATGGCATGCTTCACCAGAGCCCGGGCTGCCTCCATGTTGGCTTCGACAGCCTTGTCGTCGATGTCCACATGGTTGCCGGTGCCTTTAATGCAACCGTGCTCAAGAGGACGGTAGACGTCAAGGGAGAGGCGATGCTTGATGACTTCGTCACCGTAGAGCACTTCGCGCTTCAGCAGCTTGCGAGAAACCACGTCTTTCGGATAGCCGATGAGCGATGGCACGCACTCGCGCACGCCATTGCTAGCGGCAATGGCAGTCCGGGAAGTCCCCAAGTCCATGCCGATGTAGATCGTGTCTTTTTCTTGCCCAGTCATTTCGTGCTCTCCACTCTGGATCTTCTGCTTTGCAGTATCCGGGCCGATGTGGCGAAGTGCGACCCCCAGTTATTCGGCGTGCGCCGATTCTTAGGAAGTGTCGCTGTAGTCAGTCTTTGTTCAGGATCTCGCGCAGCTCAACATTCAGCTTGAAGATCTCGCTGAGCAGCTCTTTCTTGGTTTGATAGGCCGGGTCAGCCGTTCGAACACCAGCGTTGATTGGCTCACCAGGAATACCGGACATGACCGGCTCGGTCTGTGCCCGCTGCAACATGTCCTCGGTTTCTTGGAGCTTTCGCTTGAGCCTATGCATGCGCCGCTGCAGTTTTTGCAGTCGGACTTCATGGGTGGCTCGCGACTTTTCAACGGCCATGGAGCGCTGCTCGGCGATGGCCTGGGTGACCAAAGCGATGGTCCGATCGCTGAGAGCAGAATCGTTGTCCGCCTTGCCCAGCAGGTCCCGCAGGCTGGCCTCGAGCTTGGCGGAGAGGATGTCGAATTCTTCGCCCCCCGTCTTGAGTTCGACGTTGCGTTCCTGCTCGTACTGGTCTGTGGTGGCGGTCAGGGCCCGGTCGAGACGGATCTTGTTGTCTTCGAGGGCCTGTTTCTCGTTGACCAGCTCGTTGACGGTGGCCTGCAACGTGTCCCGCTCGCGCATGAGCGCCAGGAACTCGATCTTGACCTCTTCGTGGAGGTCGTGGCCCTTGAGGGCCAGGCCTCGGCGCCGCAATGTGTTCTCGACAGCAGTGGTGATCAGCTGCTCGATATCACAGAATTTCAGAACGGAGACGTGCTT
>JBLIMM010000099.1:0-14206 GCA_047638635.1 Pseudohongiellaceae bacterium
CCAGGCCTTGAGGCGCGAGGAAGCCGAGGGCAGAGGGTGATCTGGGTTAGACGGTGCTTGTGTCCCAATTCTCCGCGCGAGGCCGGTGAGACGGGAGGGGGCGCTCGTGGCTTGAGGCGCGAGGAAGCCGAGGGCAGAGGGTGATCTGGGTTGGACGGTGCTTGTGTCCCAGTTGCGGCGAGACTTGGGGGCGTTGACCTGCGTTGCGGGTGCGAGATATGGTATGGGGCTCGACGCTGGCCAGAAACCAGCGTGCTGCGGAGTGCGTCCCCTTGATCATCTTGCTGCGACCGGACGCCGGTTTGCCCGAACGGTCTTCCGTGCGGGCAGCTCTCGACGAGCTGAAGTTAGTCGTCGAGGAGACCCGACTGGTCGATCGCATAGCTTTTCTCGTCACTGGTGGAGATACCAGCTGGCCCGTCGACAGTCTGGCCCGGATTCCGGGTGTAGACAAAGTGGTGCCCCTGGCCCGGGACACGAGCTTGGTCAGCGGGACTTATGACGAGAAAGGGATCGGGCGCACGATTTCCGTGGGCTCCGCTCGCTTTGGTGGCGGCCAGGTTGGCTTGATCGCTGGCCCCTGCACCGTGGAGTCTCCCGAAGCCCTGCTGCAAATCGGCCAGTCGGTCCGTGCCTCTGGGGCTGCGGCCCTCCGTGGTGGCGCCTTCAAGGTGCGCACCTCCCCCCACAGTTATCAGGGTGGGGGACCTACGGCTCTGGCTGAGTTGGCCGCGGTCGCTCGCGAGGTGGGCCTGCCCTTCTTCACCGAGCTGAATGATCCCCGGCAAGTGGCCGAGGTGGTTGATGTCATGGACGCCATTCAGATTGGCGCCCGGCACATGCAGAACTTTCCACTGCTCAAAGAGGCTGCAGCGACGGGCATGCCCATCTTGCTCAAGCGGCACATGGCGGCTGACGTCAAAGAGTGGCTGCTGGCCGCGGAGTACATCCTGCAGGCCGGGAACGACCAGGTGATCCTTTGCGAGCGGGGTATCAAGACCGCCGATCAGCACGTGCGTTTCATGCTCGACGTGGGAGTGATCCCGTACTTGAAGCAACGCGTGGGGCTGCCGGTGGTGGTGGACCCATCTCACGCTGCAGGGGATTGGCGCCTCGTGGCCCCACTGGCTCGGGCTGCCATTGCTGCTGGGGCCGACGGGCTGCTGGTCGAGGTGCACCCGCGCCCCGAGACCACCCGTTGTGATGCCTCCCAGGCCTTGCCGACTACTGATTTTGAAACCTTGGCCCAAGATGTCCGGCAGCTGCTGGCTCTGGACGGCCGGCAGTTGTGCGAGCCCCGGGCGGGCCCGTCGTCATCCTCTTGCAACGCTGTGGGTGCCTGACCATGCGCCGTCCCTTCATTGCTGGCAACTGGAAGATGCACCTCGACGGTGCCTCGATTGCGGCCTTCTGTGCCGAGCTGGCTGCCGCGAAACTACCCAGTGACGTCCGCGTGGGCATCTACCCGTCGTTCGTCTACCTGCCCCAGGTGGTGGCGGCCTTGGCTGGCACTGACGTGATCGTGGGTGCGCAGACGGGCCGTCCCGAAGACAAGGGTGCTTTCACCGGCGAAGTGTCTGTCCGTCAGATCAAAGATATCGGTGCCACCTCGGTGCTCGTGGGACACAGCGAGCGCCGGCACGTCATGGGTGAGACCGACGCCGATGTTCGCGCCCGTCTCGACGCGGCGCTGGCATGCGACCTCGATGTGGTGCTCTGTGTGGGTGAGACCCTTGAAGAGCGGGAAGCGGGACGGACCACAGAGGTCGTCGCTGGCCAGCTCAACGCGGGAATCACGGGCCTGGATGGCGCGGTTCTGAGCGCTCGGGTCACCATTGCCTACGAGCCCGTCTGGGCCATCGGCACGGGCCTCACGGCATCTCCAGCTCAGGCTCAAGAGGTTCACGCGATGTTGCGTGGACGTCTGGTGAGCGCATTCGGCGACGCTGTCGCTGCAAACATCACAATTCAATACGGCGGAAGCGTCAAGCCCGACAACGTAGTCGAGCTCATGGCCTGCCCCGATGTGGATGGCGCCCTTGTGGGCGGCGCCTCCCTGCAGTTTGAAACCTTTTCTGCCCTCGTGAAATACGGGAGTTGATTGATGATCGAAGGCATCCTCTGGGTTGTTTTCATTCTCGTTTGTCTTGTTATCTGCGGCCTTGTCTTGCTCCAAGAGGGCAAGGGCGGCGGGCTCGGTGACGCATTTGGTGGCGCTGGTGCCCAGACGTTTGGCGTCAAGGCGCAGGGCGTGGCCAAGGTCACTGGTTACCTGGTGGCATCGCTGATGGTCACTGCGATCGTGATCACCAAGATGCGCACAGGTGAGTCGTCTGTGGCTGGGCAGTTGAGTAGCGGCGAAGCGGCCGTTCTCGAAATGCCTGCTGAGGACGCTGGGGCAGCTGCTCCTGCCAGCGATCCAGTCAGCACGGACGACGACAGCGACAAATGATGGTCTGCTCTGTTCCGCACTTCATGGCGCTCGGGGTCTGGGTCGTCTGACGTGGTCCTGGCGAGCATGACGGGTTACGGGCGCGCGACGAGAAGCACCGCCAAACTGGCTGTGACAGTCGAGGTCCGTACCGTCAACGCCAAGCACTTGGGGGTCCGTTGTCGTCTGCCCGGTGACTGGGTGCGCCTGGAACCGCGGGTTGAAGCCACGGTGCGCGGCGTGCTGTCCCGGGGAACGGTCGACCTCTCTGCAAAGATCGAGGTGGCTGCCGGAGCGCGGCGGCCGGTGATCGACGAAGAGACACTGGCGGTCTATCGCAAGGTGCTAGACGACCTGGGCGGAGGCGATGGCTCGACGTTGCTGCGCCTTCCAGGCGTGGTGTCGTTGACCGAGCAGACGGTGCCTGAGCGCACGGTCGAGCGCACAGTGCTTGGTGCGGCGAAAGATGCCCTGAGCGAACTCGTGATAGCGCGCCAAGCCGAAGGGCTTCGCTTGGTGAAGTCCTTGGGGCGTGAGCTGGCTAGCTTCTGCCGTCACCTCACAGCGATTCGGGGCTTTGTCCCCGGCGAAGTTCGGCGTCATCAAGAGACTTTGCATCGGCGGATCGCTACCTTGCTCGATGACCGGGGGCTGGCTCTCGACGATCCGATCTTGCTGCGCGAGGTGGCTTTGCTCGCGGACAAGGGCGATGTCACCGAGGAACTCGATCGCCTGGACAGCCACGTGACTGCCTTGCGCGGATTGCTTGAGGGCGATGGTCCTGTGGGCAGAGAGCTCGACTTTCTGCTGCAAGAGATCGGCCGCGAAGTGAACACCGTGGGCAGCAAGAGCTCAGCTGTGTCCATCACTCAACGTGTGGTGCAGCTGAAAACCTGCGTCGACAGGTTGCGCGAACAGGTGGCCAACATCGAATGAGCGATTCAGCCGGAAGACTCGTCGTGATTTCGGGATCCAGTGGCTCGGGCAAGAGTTCGATCATTGCTCGGCTCAAGGCTCATCCTCGGGTCAGGGTGTCCGTGTCGGCGACGACAAGGGCAAGGCGCGAAGGCGAAGTGGACGGTGAGCACTACCACTTCCTGGACTTGGCGACATTCCAAGAGCGCCACGAGAAGGGCGACTTCGTTGAGACCAACGACGTCTTCAGCGCGGGGAATCTTTACGGATCCCTCAGGGCTGATTTGGATGCTGCCCTCGAGCACTCTGGAGAGGTCTACATCATGGAAGTCGACGTGGTGGGGGCTCAGAACATCACTGCCGCTGGCTATGAAGGGGCGCACTTCTTCATCATGGCGCCTTCCAGGCAGGTCTTAGAGGAGCGTCTCCGCGACCGAGGCACCGACAGCGAGGGCGCCATTGAGCGACGCTTGGCTACCGCTGACGCTGAAGAGCGAATGGCTCGGGAAAGCGACGCGACATTGATCACAAACGAAAACATCAACGAGGCAGTGAAAGCGATCTTGGCGCAGTTGCACCTGGACCCCTTAGCTACCTAAACCACTGGCTCCGGCGAAATTCGTCAGGGGCCGCACAGCAAATCACACCACAGAGTTTCGAGGACCAAACATGGACCGCACCCGCGTGATGGATCTAGCCGACAAAGTCGGCGGACTGTTTCGGCTCACCGTGCTCCTGCAAAAGCGGGTGCGCGAAATCGTCGGTGGCGCACCGCCGCTGATCGAGACGGAGAAGACGAACCCCATCGATATTGCTATGGCCGAAGTTGAGGCTGACGCCATCGAGTTGGTGGACCTCTCCGAGGAGGAGATCAAGGCCTTGGAGGCTGAGACCAAGATGGCCTCTGAAGAAGCAGAGATTCTTGAGGCTCTGCGCTCCCGTGTGACCGGCGGCGCTGAGGCCAAGCCGGCGCCAGCTCCCAAGGCGGTCGAAAAAGCCGTTGAGAAGGCTGCCGTGGAGGAAACTCCAGTAGCAGTCGCTGAGCCAGTGGCCGAAGAGGCCGTGGCTGCTGAAGTGGCACCCGAAGAGGGTTCAGAAGTCGCTGCTGAAGTAGCACCTGAAGTCGCTGCTGAAGTAGCACCTGAAGTCGCTGCTGAGGTAGCACCTGAAGTCGCACCTGAAGTGGCTGCTGAAGAGGTTCCTGAAGTCGCACCAGATGTGGCGCCTGCAGTGGCTACCGAGATCGACGACGCCTCCAAGGCTGAGTGATTTCGCTGGAAGCTCCTCACAATCGGCAGCCATTGTCGGTTGTGGGGAGCTGCCCCGCACATCTCTGTAGGGTTGGCCCGGCAGACCGCTCCTGATCGTGCGGGCAATGCCTCCCTTGGATGACTGAGTGCGAGTGGCCGGGAGGCGCTTGCTGGGCTGCGCGCCGGCCGCTGGAGTTCTCCGCCTTATGGGGCTAGCTCCGCCCGAATCCGCCCAGGCTGCTGGTCTGCCCCGGTGCGAGCTGTCCTTCTTGTGCGGCACAGCTGGCAAGATCTGGCGTCGCGCCATGGCTGCTAGGGCGACGGGGTTGTCTTGCCCGTGCTCTCGACAAGGGAGTGAGACGGCGACTGCGCCTACGGTTGATCGAGGATCGTTGCAGCGTCGCCCTGGGGTTGGCCGTCCGCGTCGACCTATGAGTCGAGCACCACGCCGTTCTGTGGGTCGGTGAGCTTGCAGATGATTGTCGCCCCCAATGGTCCCTCGAGATTAGGGTTCTGGGAACCATCGCGGAGGTTGGGCGCTACGCCTGGTTTGAGCATGGGGTGATTGTCGCTGGCGTTACTGCGGCCATCCGCTTCGACGGTGCGATCCATGTCGAAGGCTGCGTTGTTTGGGTCGAAGGTGACCGACGCCGGTGCGACTCCTCCGGACCCCGCCCGATAGGCATTGGTGTCGAGGGGATTGACGGGCGCACCTTGGTCATCGAACAAGTACAGGGTGCTGCCGAGCCCGGCGGCCATGTGCACCCACCCCGGCGAGTTGAGTTGGTTGCCGGGGTTCGCGCCAATGTGCGTGGCCAGCATGTCGTAGTCGATCTGGTCGTAGTTACCTGCAGCCATGTCAGACTTGAAGGCGTCGTAATTGGCCGGGCCGAAGCTGGTCAGGCCGTCGTCGGTAAGAAGGCACGCAAGACAGTAGCGTGGTCCTTCGTTGGCAGCTTCGACCCGGCCGCGAATGGAGTGGGCCATCATGGCGTTGTGGCTCAGAGCGGCGACGCCGTTGGCCGGGTTGTTCTCGGCGCTGTTGCGGTCTGAGAAGGCGAAGACGTCTGAATCGTCGCCTTGCTTGTCTCGGTACTGAAAGAACATCTTGGTGTTGGTCGACATGGTGGTGATGCGATTTTCGGCGCTCACGCCCAGCTGAAACGGCACGGGAGACTGATAGACGAAGTCTGCATTTCTCTCTCTGAAAACGATGCGCTCTCCGGTGATGTTGCTGAAGGTGTTCTTGTTGGTGGTGTACTCCCCCTGCAAGTGGCAGCCCGAGCAGGTGTTGGTCCATGACGAATGGCACGAAGCGCAGTCCATGCGGTCGCCATGGCTGAAACCGCTGTTGGCCATTGCCGACTGCTGGGGGCCGATTCCTGTGGAGTCGTTGCCGTCAGCGCGTCCCATGGCGTAGGAGTCGAGCTTGCTGAACACGGGTTCGCTATCGAAGGGGTTCACGGCGCCGGAATCGATCACCGTGTCGCGAGTTTGGGGAATGTAGTGCACTGCGCCGGTGAGCCGGCTTGTGAGCAGGTAATCGCCGCTGGCCGAACGCACGACGTGCTGCAGCGGGTTGCCCTCTGTGTCCACAGCAAGGTCGACGGAGTTGCCGTCGTAGTCTTTGCCGGCTTCTGTTTGGGCGTAGGCGTTCGCGCTCCCGTGACAACTCTCGCAGCCAACCGCAACCCCGTGTTCCATGCGACTCTTGATGGGGGATTCTCCCGCTGCCACCTTGCCGCCGTGAAGATCGTAGCTGCCGTGACAATCAATGCAGCCCATGCCAGCCTCGTAGTGCACGTCTTTGGGAGTGTCGTCTCGGTTGTCGCCGTCATAGTCGTCGAAGGCGATGTACTGCCGATCGCGCCGCCCGTTGAAGGTGTTGTTGTTCACCACTGGGTCGAAGAGTCGCTGGTCGTTCTTGGTGTCCTTGTAGCTCACTGGGTTGAGCGGAGACTGAGAGCCATTGCGTAGGTCTTCGTTTTGGTCGAGACGGATGCCCCAGTACTGCATCACCGTACGCAGGCCATTGCGTCGTCTCGTTCGAGGCTGCCATGGAGACCGTGGCTCGTGTCGATGTCGAGCTTCGTGTTCTCGTGACATTGAATGCAGCCTTCCGTCATGTTTGAGAACCAGCCTCCGTGACACTCAGAGCAGCTGTTGCTTCCGCTCAGTTCAGGGATGCGGCCATGGACCGTAGACAAGGCGCTCGGCGCAGCTCGGTCGCTATCGAGCACAGCGGCAAGGAACACAACGATCAACGAGCACAAACTGATCCAGAGACGAGGTCCGCCTGCTTTCATGTCAGCGTCTCGAAGGTGTAGTTGGCTCGGTAGAAGAGCGCGAAGACGATGTGCAAGGCGGTGAGCATGACCATCAAGGGGGCGACCCAACGGTGCAGGTATCGCCATGTGCTGAGCAGGGCGCGTAGGTCTTCGAAGTGCGCCACAGAGAGCGCCCCTGACCGTGCTTGCCTGGTGAGTCGCACGTCCATGGCGATCACCTCGGCGGGAATCCCCTGGGCTCGGCCGCCGCTGCGCACTGTGGCGAATGTGCGCCGCAGGTCTCTCTGCATGCCAAAGAACGCGAATGCCCGTCCCGCGAACGAGCCACGCCACTGCCGGGCGGACATAAGCGACAAGACTTCATCGCGCACTTGGGTGCCGAATGCGCGGTGCTCTTCGCTGTGGTGCTCGGGCAAGCGTTGTACCCGGAGGCGCACTTCGTCGAGGGCCAGTGCGCGACCATTGGCGGCGCGGGGCACCCATGCGTAGAGGTAACGGCCGATGGCGCCGGTGACCATGAGCGCCGCAAGGGCCCAGAAGTCGTGCCCTCCCACGGTGTTTTTAGGAGACATGGTCGAGTGCAACATGGCGCAGAGGAGTGCTAGGTTTCCCGTGGCCACGTGGACCGTCATCCACCCGGCAAGGGAACCAAAGCGCATGCCTAGCAGGCCCACTCGGCACAGCAGGTAGGCCTGGTTCACCAGGATAAAGAGCACCGCTGCGATGCCGAGCCCGAGGCCAAAGCCTGGGCGCAGCCATTCGTGCTTCTCGTGGGCCGGTCGCAGGTCTTGCGGGAGCAAGTAGTAGTCCGCTTGCGCCACTGCGAAGAGGAGGGCGACGAGCGTCATGGTAAAGGCGATCGTGAGAGCCCGCGCCACGCCGCTGCCTTGCTCTCGGCGAACCCGCGGCGCTGGCCGCTCAGCGGGATCAAAGGACACACCGCAACGACCGAGCAACTCCACGGGAGGAACGCCGCCGATCATGATGAAGACGTTCTCGTTGGGCAGTTCCACGACGCGACCGTTCTCGCCGATCGCGCCATCGATCTCCAGGACGACAGTGCCGCTTGAGATCAACGTGACCTTGCTGTTCAGTACCACCGTGAGTTTGCCGTCGGTGCGGGCTCGCTCTAGTTCAGATTGGTTGCGATCGCGGAGCCGTGTGAACTCCTCCCGGCGATAGGAAAGGGTGATTGTGTTGCCGGGCTGGGTGCTGAGCCCAAGGGCTGCTTCTACAGCGCTGTCGCCACCGCCGACCACAAGAATGTGACGGTTGCTGAAGCTGCGAGCATCGAGCAAGTCATAAGCGACCTTGGCCAAGTCTTCGCCGGGGATGCTCAACTGTCGTGGCGTGCCCCGGCGACCCAGAGCGAGGCACTCTGTGTTGGCCTGGCGACTGCGAACATTGGTGGTCACAGTGAATCCGCCGGCTTCTCGCTCCGTCACGGCGAGCAGTTGTTCCCCTCCTTGGAAGGGCAGCTGATGTTCGCTGGCTAGGTTAGTCCACAGCTCGATCAGCTCTTGCTTGCGGTAGGTCCTCGCTCCCATGGGCCCATGCAACGGAAGGTCGAATGGCTGAGAGAGTACGAGCTTGTCTCGTGGGTAGCGTGCGACCGTCCCGCCGATGTCTTGCTCTTGGTCGAGGAGTTCGCAGCACAGGCCGAGGTGTTGAGCTTGCAACGTGGCCGCGAGTCCAGCAGGGCCCGCACCGACCACGAGCAGGTCGAGCAGCTCATCGTCGCCTTGATGGGCGGACTCCTTTGATCGATCGGCGGCGGAGTTGGCCACGGCCGTACCGTGTTCCACCGCCTTCTTGATCAAGGCGTGTGCGGTGACCTCTCCGGCTAAGAAGAGCCCGATGGCGTGTGGTGATTGCAGTTGCTCGTCGAGGAGGGGCACGTCGTGACGGTGCTCAAGGTTGGCGATCTCCACGACCACTGCTCCCACCGGGCACTCGCGTTCGCAGGCCGCAACGCCAACGCATCGCCCACCGTCGATCACCGTCGATCACCGTCGATCACCGCTGCCTGCCCGTGAACAAGATCGAGTACTCCCTGTTCAGGGCAGGCCGCGACACAGGTCCCGCAACCGAGGCAGCGGGACAGGTCGATCACCGGGTGTTGCAGCAACGCGCTATCACGCCCAGGGCTTTGCGCCTTTCGTCGAGTCTCTACGCCGGACTGCATTCGGTGCAGCTCAGCGTGCCGAGCCAGAGCGGCGCCCAAGGCAATGCCAAGGCCCAACACGAGGGACGGGAGTAGGAACCAGATCATGGTTCAGCTCGTCGTCGGAGCTTAGCCGTCGATGCCGTCGTCGCCCAAGGGAGGTGGCGCTCCATTCACTGTGGCTGGGGGCAATGCCAGAGACGTGTCGTTGTTTGTCTCGATGTCGCTAGCCGACTGAGGAGTCTTTCCTGCGGCGGCTGAGAGGGCTACGGTCTGGCCTATGGACGCGGTGCGCGTGAGAGTCAGCTGCCCACGGAGCGCCGCGCTTTGCACATAGTGTTTGGCGGCTTGCTGGGTGCTGATGAACTGTTGGTCCAACATGGTGACGCGTCGTTGGAGGTTGGAGAAGTTGTCTTCGAGCGCGGTCACGGAAGCTGCGTTGAAGTCGTTGCCAAGGAAGAGCGCGTGATCTCTGAGCACGTCGTTGAAAAGCTCTAGGCCGGATTGCGCGGGCTCGATGGCAGTCATCAGCTCGCCGTAACGATCGAGGGTGTTGTCCAAGCGCTCGCGGCTGGTGTCACGCATGTGCTCGCTGCGGTAGTCCCGCAGATCAGCGGTCCAGTCGGTGAACACCGCTTGTGCCGATTGCATCATGGGTTCAATGCTGGCGCTCAGTTGTGCTGCCTGTTTCTCTGAGCTGTGAATCGAGTCCACGAAAGAGGCGTAGGAGGCGAGGGCATCGCCGCCGAAGTCCGGGCTGATGATGACAGAGAGCGACTCAAGAGCGTCGGCCATGCGCCGTCGAGCCAGCACGGTTTCTACATGCACTCGCTCGATGTTGGCCAGCATCGTATCGACGCGGCGTAGGCTCTCGTCTTCTTGCTCGACGAAGAGGCCCGAGAGACTCGAGCAGGCGTTAAGACTCGTGAGTAGCAACAAGGCCGCGGCCCCGTTGCGAAGGGTGTGTGGAACCACGGTGGTGTCCTCGCGACGATTGATTAGGGCGACACTCGGGCACCACAAACGGCGAGGCCGATTGGGTGCTCACGATGTCTTGTCGTCCAGGGCGGGGAGCCGTGCCGCTGGGCACTGCTCCGGAATGCTCTACCCTGGCCGCTGTTTTGTCGTCGAGAGAGGGGGACTGCTTAAACGCTTCGTGGAATCTAAGGGTGACAGGACAGGCAGGTCGCGGGAGGACTACCCCGCTTTCTTGGCACTCCGTTCGCGGCTGAGTACGAGAAGGCCGGCAGCGCACAAAGCCCACTGCAAACCGTAGTACGACCACAAGGCATCACTGATCCCACTGGTGAAGCCATAGCTGTGCAGCCCCACGCCGAGGAGGTTGACGCCCCACCAAGAGAACGCGATCACGGTGCCACCAAATGCGGTCGCGATACAGACCCCGAACTCTCGCAAGTAGCCGCCCATGCGGCCGTGGAGGATCAAGATTTGGGAAAGCACGATGAGCAGCGCGCCGTTTTCTTTGGGATCCCAGCCCCAGAAACGTCCCCAGCTTTCGTTGGCCCAGACTCCGCCAAGGATGGTGCCTACGATGGAGAAGATCAGGCTGAAGCAGAGCACGCCGTAGGCCATGCGTGCCAGGTTGCGATAGAAGGTGGGGTCGTCCCGCTTACGTCTCGTGACCTTCGCGACCAGGTAAATGCTAGCCAGCAAGGCCGCGAGCAGCCCTGAGGAGTAACCGATCGAAATACAGGTGACATGGGTTGCCAGCCAGAAGTTCGTGTCGAGCACGGCGACCAAGCTAGGCATGGTGTCTTGCTTGTCGAGAATCTCGTAGCCGCTGGCGATGAATACGCCGATGACGCCGATCATGGCTGCCGCCGAGAGACCGATCCGTTGGCGGTTGATCCACTCGATCACCAGCCCGGTCACAGCGCCGAAGGCCGTGACGAAAATGACGGATTCGTAGAGCGTCGAAATCGGGGGGCGACCACGGATCACGCAGCGGTAAACGATGGCTGTGATCAGCGCCATGGTGGCGCAAGTGGTGAGAGCCCAGCCGAGTCCATAGGCGATCTTGTTGCGCGGGCGCAGCCAGAGCACCGCAGTGACCAGGAAGCCGATGAGGTAGAGCACCTTGCTGCGGGTGATCCAGTTGGCCTTGTAGTAGCCGAGTTCGAGCTCGATCGTCTCGTACTCGTCCCGGGCCTTAGCCATGGCTACGGTGGTGCGGTGCAGCTCAGCAAAGTTGCTGTTGAAGTCTGCTGTGAGACCGTCCATGGCAAAAAGGCTGAGGTCGTAGATGCATCGCAGAGCTGTCTCTTGTCGACCGGTCAGCTCTTGGTTGTTCATGCCCTTGCGCAGCAGAAAATCAGCAGTGACCCACTCGTCATCGCTCGGCTCGGTGCTGTCCGGTGGGATCAGGGCAAGCTGGAGTCCGCTGCCCAAGAGGCGGTAGCTGTAGTCGTCGACATTGTTGGCCAGGGAAAACACCTGGTCTTGGACGAGGGTGCGCTCTTTGGGGTCGATGGAGCGGTACTCGCGAGCCAAGTCGAAGAGCTTATTGATGCCCTTGCCTGTGTCGTCGATGGCGAGCTGGTTGAACGAGTAGCGATCCCGTGGCTTGAGCACACTGGTGTCCAAGCCCATGGCTGCGAGGACGTTGAGGTTGTCCACCAAGAAGACGGGGTAGTCTCTGGCCCGCTCGGGGTAGAACATCGAGTCGAGCAGCCACTCAATGGGGGTCAGCTTTTCTTCGGTGGCCGTGACCACGGAGCGCTTGCCCGAGAAACGCAAGAGGGAGAAGTTGGCGAACGTGTGCAGGGGCTTGATGCGCCCGCCGTCCTGAATGGGCAGACTTTCGGCCAGGCCGATGATGGTGTCTGACCAGGGGCCCACGCGAAAGGCAGGGGGACCCCGTTCCTCGGCGTGCTCGGCGTGCCCTTCGTGGTCAGGGTGATCGTCGGCCTGAGCTTGTTCGTCGACAGGTGCCGTTTGCCAGGGTGTGGCCAAGGCGGGCGTGGCGCAGTACGCGAGCAGGGCGGTGCTCAGGAGCACTCGGGTTGTCCAATGGAGCAGTGTCATCACGAGGCCTTTCCTTCGGCGCGCACGTAGCGTGTCAGGCGTTTAGAGAAGTGCAGTACGAGCCCGATGGCGATGATGATGCAGGCGTACAGCGGGTACTGATCAGCGGCGTTCCGCACCACCTCCATGTCGGAGTAGGTGTTCCCATTGGGGTCTTGCCCGAAGCCACTCTGGTAGACCACCAAGCCTTGAGCGCGGAGGGGCTCGTTCATCGAGATGGTCAGTTGTCGAGACGCGCCGTTTTCGGTGACGGTCACATCGCTGGAGAATGACCGAGCCATGCCCATGCCTGGGTGGTCATCCTTGGTGAACTTGTCCAGCTGGATGGTGAAGGGCAGCGGGTAGAGTTCATGGCGCAGGTCGAGAGCCCAACGTTGGCCGTCGACTTCGACGACCCAGGGCGTGCGGCTCAGAGTAGAGAGGATGCCGTCTTGACTGGAACCATCGCTCTTGTTCACGAGGGTGACGTGCAGAGCTGGCCGGTTGCGCTCAGCCTGGTTCTCCGGCTCCATGTGCTCCAGGTAAGCTCCGTCAATGATAGGAGCGTCCACGGTGAACATGGGGCCTTTTTGGCGCACGTCCGCGTTGCGCAGAGCTTCGTTGACGACGAGGTCAAAGGGCACCGCGGCGGAGCTGAGCGTGGTTCCCGGTCCGCCAAGATACGTCTCTTGAGGCACGAAGATCTGGCGCACACTGCCATCGTCCATGCCGTGGAACAGCACGATCTCGCTGCGATAGTAGCTCTGAAACGAGCTCGCTTCCTCATCAGGAGAGAGGCTGACGTGGCCATCCTGAGAGAAGAAGAGCTTGATGAAACCCGCCAGCATCAAGAACAGGATGCCTACGTGGGTGATCATGATGCCCGCGTTCTCGCGCTTGCGGCGCATGTTCACCAGGCCACCCACTATCAGGTTGATAGAGAGCAACACCATGACCAGGTAGGCACCTGGCAGGGGGATCGGTATGGGTCCCTCCCAGTGCACCAAGAAGAGCGACTCGAAGTACTTCTTCTGAACGTCGAACAGGCCGGAGTTGACTTGCTCAAGAGTGCCTAGCCAAGTCAGCAGGCTGAGTAGACCCACCAGCACGCAACTGAGGCCAATAGAACCGAACGGTTTGAGGACTTGCTTCAACAGCGATTTCATGGGGATGTCCTTCCGGCGTCAGCCGCCGGTGGCCAAACGGATGGATTGGCAAAACTTATAGAAGTTGTCGCGTTGCGCGGCGAGTTCGCTCTTGTCGCCGATCATCTTCACGAAGACGGTGCTCTGGGGGAGCTCACGGATGGCGCCGAGCATGAGCGCGTCATCGAGGGTGTCGTCGCCCATGCCTCGGAAGCTCCCTGCGATCTCGACGATCAGTGCCGTGCCATCGAGCATGGGCACAGTCTGAAGCCCGGCGATTTCCGCAGCGCTGATGTTGGGCTGACCCATTTGCTCCTGCCAGCGGTTGATGTTGTCCAGGATGCCGCCGCCGTCGCCGCCGAGCATGGAGATGTAGCACTGGTTCTCGGCATCGCCGCCCAGGTCGAAGTTGACCAGGCGCATGATTCGAGGTGCTGTGATCTGCCAGCCCTCGGGAGCTTCCCAGGCCAAGCCACCAGCTGAGTTGGTGGGTCCGGTGGCTGCTGGGGGATCGCTGGCGATCGCTGTGGGTGCGCCGGGGTTCGTTGTGGGAGCGTTGGAGGTCGTTGCGTCGTTGGCAGCGACAGCCGGGCCGTGATCGTGCCCCTCGTGGGCGTCCTTCAGCGAGCTGGCGAACGCATGGAAGGCCTCTTCTTGAGCGGTGACAACCTCAGCCGGTCCGACCATCTTGAGAAACAGCGCTTGGCTGCCGGTGAAAGCCAACAGGCCGATCATGCGCGAGTCGGCGGCATTGCCTTCGCCGCCCATACCCGCAAAAGTGCCCCTGGCGTCGAACGCTGTGGCACTGGCCCCCAGCAGCTCGCCCTTGGGCAAAGCCGCGATGGCTTCGTCGTCGAGGTTTTCCAGCTGCATTTGCTGCCGCCAACGGTTCACGTTGGCGGTCAAGCCGCCGCCGTTTCCGGATAAAACTGTCAGGTAGCAAGTGGTGTCAGCATCGCCGGCCACCTGAAAGTTGAGCAGTCGGTACT
>JBLIMM010000100.1:0-14146 GCA_047638635.1 Pseudohongiellaceae bacterium
GATTTGCCGACCATCGGCCCCAGCTTCGTCACCGACTCGGTCTCCCGGGGCGCTGTGGGCGACCTCGATGACGATGGGCATCTCGATTGGGCCGTGGCAGACGGCGAAGCACCGGGTCAGCTGGTGGTGCACGCAGGCAACGGCAGCCTGGGCTTTTCGAGCGTCGGCACCTTCGGCTCGAATGGCGCCAGCCTCGGCAGCTCCCAAACGCTGATCGTGGACCTCCTGGGAGACGATGGTCGACCCGACGTGCTGTTGCTCGAAAGAGCCGGACCCTTCACGTCGTCGAGTGTCTTCAGTGCGCTGGTCTCCGATGGCCTGGGTGGGTACACCCAAGTGATCGGGCCGACGCTGTCCGGAAGCACCCATGCCTTCGCCGCGGGCGACCTCAACGGAGATGGATTCGTGGATGTGGTCGTGGCCCATAGCGCCGTGGGACAGACCATCTCGATCTACATGGGGCAGTCGCCGACGAGTTGGGCGCTGACGACGACCTTTAGCGCAGCGGGTGGCTTCCCGGGAGAGCTCGAGCTGGCCGACGGCAATGGCGACGGGCAACTCGATATCCTGATGGTGGATGGCTTCGCCGGACTGATGTTTGTACCGGGGATGGGCGACGGCAGCTTCGGTGCTGTTCAGCTCACAGGCGTGGGTGAAACCGCCAACCATATTGCCGTTGGAGATCTCGACGGCGATGGTTCACTCGACGTCGTCATCGGCACCGCCACGGCGATCCACATCCTAAAGGGGGACGGCAACGGGGGCTTCGCGCCGTTCCACAGCCAGCTCGCCACCCGCCCCCGTGGACTCGACCTGGGTGACATGGATGGCGACGGCGACCTGGATATCGCCGTGGTGCTGGACGTCGGCTTGCTCTTCGGCCCGGACAGCGTGGGCGTGCTGATCAACCACAGCGACGCTGCCGGCTCGCCGTTCACTGATCTAGGGTTGGCCTTGGCCGGTACCGCCGGGCTGCCCATTCAGCTGGGTTCGGGGTCGCTACTCGTGGGCGCTCCCTTCGCCTTCGAGCTCTTTGCGGCGGTACCGAACCAGACGGCGTTCGTGGTCATCGGCGCCTCGCAGCTGAACGCTCCGTTTAAGGGAGGCGTGTTGATACCTTCCCCGGACGTGATCGCTGGTCTGCCCGCCGATGCCACAGGCCGCGCTTCTGTTTCGGGCCTCTGGTCGGCTGGGATTCCAGCGGGTGTCAGCGTCTCTGTGCAGTGGTGGTTCAACGACCTGGGCGGGCCTCAGGGCATGGCCGCGTCCAACGGCCTGCGCGCGGATATTCCCTGAGCGAGCAGTTGGCTCCGCGAGCTCTTGGCGACCTTGCCGATTCGGGGACCTGTCCCTATGCTGCATCGAGAGACATTCGCAGGCGCACGACTCGCAGAACCCGCTGTGACCGCCAACGATCGCATGTCTGATCAGCAAGATGGCCAGTCGGTGGACCCTCCGCGAGAGTGGGTGCGCTCCGACGATCTGCCTAGGGAGAACAGCGCGCCCGCCAGCAGCTCGAGGCCGAGGCCATCTATCGCGAGGTTCACGGCGACGATCACCAGGACGTGCATGCGGCGCTGATGAATCGCGCCAGCAGCTACCTGCTCTCAGGGCGCTTCGCCGACGCCGAGGGCGTGCTCGTGACGGTCATCGAGAGCGTGCGGCCCACGATGGGGGACGACCACCCCATGGTGCTGCGCTGTCTGGTCTGGCTGGCCGAGGCGCTGATGCACAGCGAGCGGCAGGAGCAGGGTCTGGCCATGATCGATTGGGCCCTCGTCGGCTTGCAGCGACGAGTGTCCCCGACCCACGAGCTGATGTTGCGAGCACGGTTCGCTCAGCTGGATGGCCTCATCGCACTGGATCGCGTGGGCCTGGCGGACGAGCAGCCCAATGCCCTGGGTGTCCGACCTGGAAGCGGGCGAGGTGGGTGTGTCCCAGGTTCCCGACGTGGCCTTGCGTCGCGGCAAGATTCTGGTCGCCGAGGGACGTTGGGACGAAGCCGCCACCTTGCTGCTGACCACGATCGAAGCTGCTGAAGCAGAGCCTCCCGGGAGTCTCGCCGAGACCTGGTCGCTGCGCTTTGAACTCGCGCGCCTCACTGCGCGCCGTGGGGAGCTTGCCGCTGCGCTGCCGAGACTAGAGTCGGCGCGAGCGAGGGCCGTCACGCTTTGGGGTGACGCCGCGTGGGAGGTCATACGGACCCACGCGGCGTTGGCTGAACTCTGCAGCGCATTGGGCCAGCTGGACGACGTGGCGCGGTGGAGTGCGCTGCTCCCAGGCGACGGCCCGCAGCCCCAGGGCTTTCTCGACCACTGAAACCTCGTGCTGGACGACGGGCCGCGGCTGCTGCGCTTTCTAGCCCGGCGTGCGTGCGCTAACGACCGGGAGGCCCACACGTCGCAGGGGCGCGGTCTCGGGACGCAGATCCTGTGCAGCGGTAGCGATCAGCGCTCGGAGGCCAGCCACGCCTTGAGGAACTGCAAGCCGTCTTTGTCCGAGCCGTGGTTCTGAGCGATAGGCCGAGCGTTGCCATCGAAGATCTCGATGTGAGGCGTGGACTCGAGATTGTAGGCGTCGCGCAAGCTGGCGGCTAGAAGTCACCGTCGTTGTCGTTGTCGTTGTCGTTGTCGTTGTCGTTGTCGTTGTCGTTGTCGGTGTCGGCTAAGCGCGTCGTGGATGACAGGCACGGGGGCCGGGATCTCGCCGCCGGGTTAGGCGAAACGCGGCGGCGATGCGCAGACGCTCGCTGAGCACGCTGGCCGAGGTGAGCGCCACGGGCAGGACGATGGTCCAGCCGATGGCCAGGGAGAGCAGCGTCGGTAGCAGCGGTTCCCTGAGCTCAAGGGCGCCTAAGCGGCTCGCCGCGATGTAGCCAGGGGGGCCGCCGAAGAAGCCGAAGAGCGCGGCGAGCAGCGGTCGTTGTCGCAGCCAGGCGAGGGCGCCGTCGAAGGTCGTCGCGAGCAGGGGCCACAGTGCGGCCATCCAGATCGGCAGCAGCATCACTCGCGGTGCCGTTTCGGGGAAGGCGATGACACCGCGGACCACCTGCAAGCTGTCGACGGCGAGGCCGAAGGCCCCTGTCGCGATCAGCAGCAGCACCCGATCGACGCGACGATGGGCCGGCAGCAGGGCCACGTGTAGCACCAGCACGCACGCGACGAAGGTCGGGCCCGCCCAGAAGAGGCCGTTTGCCGCGCCTACCACGCAGACGATCCAGCCCACGTTCAGGACAACGAAATCGAGGAGCTTGCGGCGTCGGGTCACGGTGTTCATACCAGCTTCTTCGCCGGACCGTGCTGTTCGGATGCAGCTGGTTTGTGGTGTTTCGGCGACGCCCGGGATCTTCTTCAGAACGGATCTGCGACTGATGAGGTCGTCTCGATCCGCGGGAGGATCGGTTGACGGCGGCAGCCGGGCTTGGCGAAGAGCACCTGGGAGAGCCCCAGGAAACGCTCGGCGAAACAGCTCTCGCAGTAGGCCGCAGTAGGCCAGGTAGTCGTCCCAGGCGCGCAGGAAGGTCTCGTCGTGGCCGAGCTGCCGGGCGTCGTCCCAACGGGCATGGAGGTTCTCGCGCCAGCGGGCCAGGGTGGTCGCGTAGTGCGTGCCGAAGTCTTCGAGGTGCAAAAGCCGCGGGTGTCCGTCTTGCGCGTGGCCGTGACGACAAGGGCCGTGACGACAAGGGCCGTGACGCAGGGGATGACGCAGGGGATGACGCTGCCGGGGAAGACGTGGCGCTTGATGAAGTCGACCTCGTCCCGCGCCAGGCGAACTCACCGCCGTACGAGTTGGCCACGAGCAGCACCGGGCCGAGGTCGAGTGCTGTGATGAGGCCGGCGAGGAAGTCGGCGCTGCGCTGAAAGCTCGCCGTCTCGCTCGTCGCCCGGCTGACGCCGTGGTCGATCATCTCGAGGGCGTAGATCTCACGGTCTTTCCCTAGCCCCCGGAAGCTGGCGTCACCGCAGACGACCTCGGTCCATGAGAACAGCGACGAGGGCGTGCCGTGGATCAGCACGAGCGGGCGCGCGTCGGGCGGCAGGTTGTCAGGGCGTCCGTGCAGGTAGGTGACCTGGGCCGGGTCCTGCAGGCCCTCCACGCCCAGCTGAAGCGAGCGCCGTTCGAGCCCGTGGGCCTGAACGGGGCGCTTCATCGGGGCCCGTCGGCGTCGCGGTTGGTCTGGCGGTGACCTGAGTACGGGGTTGTTTGCCAGGCCCGGCGCAGCTGCTCGACGCGCTCGCGATTTGCGCCGAGATCGGAGTAGCCGAGGCGCGAGGCCGAGCGCACCTGGATGCAGCCTGCGTCCTTGTCGAGCAGCAGCTCCAGGTCGTCCGTGAAGCGGAACCAGAGCGAGGTGAATTCGACGTGCATATAGCGCTCGTCGGCCGTGACGATGGTCGTGCGCGGAAGAGCCTTGACCACGTCGTGCAGGCGCGCGAAGGCCTGCTCGGGTTCCCCGGCGAAGGACAGCGGCGCGATCTTGTGGTCGGGGTCGGGTGCCTCGCTAGAGACGCAGTTGGGGCGGTCGGGGCAGGGGCCGAGGTGGCCGTTCTTGAGTCCCATGGGCAGGCTCCCGCATGAGTTGACGATGGCGCTGCCGGCGAGCAGCAGGCCGAGGATGAGCGACAGGCGAAGGGTGCGACGTTGGAGGGGCATGGCGGTGTTTGGTGGCAGTGGTTGGGCTGCGGATGTGGGACATCCTGCATGGTCTTCGTCGCGAGGGGCTGAACGGATGCGAAGTCGGTGCGTTCTCCCCCTGGTCGGGCCGAGCTGAATCCACTGGGGGCGGATTGGCGAACAGGTAGACGGCGGTCGGAGTCTCCGATCGTCGCCCCCCCTGAGCCACGGAAGCAAATGATGAGCATCACGGCCGCCCTGCTACTCCTCTCCTCGATCCTCCCGATGACCACCGCAGCTTCAGCGAAGGACAGCCCAGAGGTGCAACCGGACCTCGTCGACGTGGCGCTGCAGGCCGGTGCCTTCTCGACTCTGGCCACAGCTCTCACGTCGGCCGGTCTCGTGGACACTCTGCGGAGTTCTGGTCCATTCACCGTCTTCGCGCCCACTGACGCCGCCTTCGCCAAACTGCCGGAGGGGCTGCTCGAAACGCTGCTCGAGCCGGCCAACCGTGATCGCCTGGCGGAGATCCTGACCTACCACGTCGTCGCGGGGCGGGTCGGTGCCACCGAGGCCTTGAACGCCGGAAGCGCGGCCACGGTGCAGGGGTCCGAGATCGGCTTCTCCATCGTCGATGGTGGGCTGCGCGTCGGGGATGCCCGGGTCGTGCAGAACGACATCTCCGCACGGAACGGAATCATCCACGTCATCGACCAGGTGCTGATCCCGCCCCAGCCTGAGAGCTCTTCGGCTGCCCGCGGAACCCTCGCTGTGGCCGGGATTCTCGAGCTGGCCATCGCTCGGGGAGTGCCGCTGTTCAACGACGGTCAACCTGAAGCCTGCGCCGCGATTTACGAGGTGGCCTGTCAATCCGTGCTGGCCCTTGATCTCCCGGAAGCCGAGCGCGTTCGCCTGCGGGCGGTGCTCGATGCGGGCGCTCGGATGGGCGACCCCGTCGACCGTGCCTGGGCGTACCGGGGTGCTATGGACGCCGTGTTCGTGGCCCTCGCCCAAGGGTCTGACGGTCCCGGCGCCGATGCCGATGCCGGGAACCTGGTCGTGTTCGACTTCGAACCGAGCTCGGGTGAGGCGGACTGGCCCTCCGTGAACGATGACGTCATGGGCGGCATCTCCCAGTCCGTGTTTCGGATGACCACGCAGGGCACGGCCGTGTTTGCAGGGGCCTTGTCGCTCGAGAACAACGGGGGCTTCGCCACCGTCCGCTCCCCGGAGAAGGATCTGGAACTGGGCGGCTTCGACGGCCTGACGATTCGGGTGCGGGGTGACGGTCGCAGCTACAACCTGAGCGCCCTCGGCGGCGACTCACGTCGTGAGGTCCACATCTGGAAGCACAGCTTCGAAACGGTGGCCGACGAATGGGTCGAGGTCAGCGTGCCTTTCTCCGAGCTGGAACATCGGGTCATGGGCTGGCGCATCTCCGACAAAGCGATCGACCCCGCGGATATCCGCTCCTTGGCCCTGGGCATCTCCGATAAGGACGAGACGCCCTTCGCGCTCGAGATCGACTGGGTCCGCGCCTGGGTCGGCGCTCCCTGAGTTCAGTAAAGCGGCTAGGTCTCACTGCCGTGCACAAGACTGGCTGGGAAAGCTATGGTTCCTTGCGTCCCGAAGCCAGGACGTGCCCCCCAAGCCATGACCGACACGCCACCTCCTCCCGCCGACAGTGAGACCTCCGCAACAGGCCCCGAGCGCTCGCGCAGCTCGAGGCTGTTGCTCGTGGGCAGCGGTTCGCTTTGCCTGGCGCTGGGAGCCGCCGGGGTGCTACTGCCTCTGCTGCCCACCACACCTTTCGTGCTCCTGGCCGCGGCTTGTTTCTCACGGAGCTCGCCGGCCTTTCACCGGGCCCTGCGCGAGAGCCGCATCTTCGGCCCTGTGCTCCGGGACTGGGAAGACCACCGATCGATCCCACGAGGTGCCAAGGTGCGAGCCTGCAGCCTGGTGCTTGTGGTGTTCGCCGCGAGCATGGTTTGGGCCGTGGACGGCACCACCCCGCGCGTCATCCTCGGCGCGATCGGCTCGGGCTTGTTGATCTTCCTGGCGCGCCTGCCCGTCACTCCTGAGAGCACGAAGCGCCAAGCAGCGCGGTGAAATCGCCGGCGTAGCATGGGCAGAGTGTCTCTGAGTCTCCCTGCCTGCCCTCGAACACCCTAGGTTGCCCACGACTGAGGCCACGGCTTTTCAGGTGAGGTGACGGGGGCCAGGCGGTCGGCTCAAAAGGCGGGGTCTACGATCACCGTGCTGGTCAAGTTGCTCAGCACGAGCCCTTCGCTGCCAACGGTGAAGGGCTGCACGTCGCTGCGCAGTCCGTCCAGTCCCTGTAAGGATCCCGCGGCGATGGGCAAGGAGACCTGGAGATCCCCTGGACCGGGAAGGGTGCCGAGCGCGAAGGGTCCGATGAATGGCGGGGCTAGCAGAGAGACTCCCTTTCCATCTTCAGACCAAAGAGCACAGATGTCCTTGAAGAGGAATGAGCTTCCCCGACTTGCGCATGACACATGGGAACGCTCCCGGTTCACAGACGCTTCTCTGCAGACAATCGATGTCGTTCGTGTGCCCCTGTCGCGTGCTAAGATCGCCTCGACGCATCGGGCTCGCTACGACCTTGTGGGTTGTATGAGAGTCCGGTTCCCCTTCTGGAGGATTCGCCTTGACCCAAACTCAAGCCGGCATGACATCAGCGACCCAGCAGACTCACGCCACGTCGCTGCGAGCACCCGGGCGATCTCTGCGTCAGCGGGGACTGCTCCCGTCGCTTGCCCTCCTCGGTTTGCTCGCCTCGGTGGCAAGCGACGCCCACGCTCTGCCAGCGACTCCCCTTGATGAGAGTTCTCCAACGGTTCGCTTCGTCGATCTGAATGGGGACGGACTGGCCGACAAGCTGGTCAGCCGCGCAGACGGTCTCACCGTGTCGATCTACCGTGGCGCGGGAATCTTCGAGGACTCGGAACAGCAGCTTCCGGCGGTGCAGATCGCCCACGTGCTGGTGGGCGACCTCGACGGTGACGGTTTGATCGACCTCTACCTCGTCTCGGCCCAGGACAACGTCGCCCTCGTCGGTGACGGCGCGGGCCGCTTCACGGAAGCCACGGAAGCCCTCGGGCTCACGGACTCGGGCCACGGTCTCTCGGCCGAACGCATCGCCCTTGGGGGCCCCGGCGCCGGCGAGCTGCTGCTCCACAACGTCGACGGCGACGTGCTCTTCTGGACCACAGCTTACGGCTTCGAGCGTGACGCGAGCACGCCCGCCCGCCCGTCTCAGGGTCAGGCCAACGCCGACCTGCGAGCCTTGGAGCAACTGGTCGCCCAGGCCGCTGAACTGCTGGCGCTAGACCCCAAGGAAGAGCTGGTGATTGCTCTCGATGATGCTGGACGCCCCGAAGTTTCCCTGGGCACACGAGCCAACTTCGCCTCACGCGCCAGCGTCCAGAATCCATCGACCGGAAGCCGCGCTGATTCCTCCGGCGGAGCGACAGGCCCGGGCTCCCTCGGCGGCCCCGGCGTGCCGCCCCCAGCCGGCCTCACCCTGACTACGGGAGAGCAGGCCATCCTCGACACCATGAGCCTGATCAATCTGGACGACGGCTCCGGCAACCTGGTCAACCCGACGATCCGCTTCAGTGGTGTGAACGTTCAGGTGGTCAGCGGCCTTGGCGCGACAAACGGCAACCCGAACAACCCCTCCAGCATCAGCAACGGCAGCACCGTCGTGAACGGCGTCGGCAACCTGATCGTCGGATACAACGAACTCGGCAATCCGCTCGCAGACAGCCGCATAGGCTCACACAACGTCGTGCTGGGCCAGGCCAACAGCTACACGCGCTTTGGCGGCCTTGTGGGTGCACGGGAGAACACGATCTCGGGTCCGTTCAGCACGGTCAGCGGCGGCCGCAGGAACCAGGCCAAGGCACCCTTCAGTTCAGTGGGAGGCGGCAAGTCCAACACGACCAAGGGCAAGTACGCGTCCGTGAGTGGTGGCTGGTTCAACACGGCCAGCGGTGCACAATCGTCGGTCTCGGGAGGGCAGTCCAACAAGGCCAGCGGCGTCCGAGCTTCTGTGAGCGGCGGCCAGTTCAACGTCGCCAGCGGCAAGGTCGCCTCGGTCAGCGGTGGCTACGCCAATCTGGCCAATGGATACTTGGCGGCAACAGTCAGTGGAGGAGCCTACAACACGGCCAGCGGAACCTACGCTGCAACAGTCAGCGGCGGTGAGGACAACACGGCCAGCGGCACGTATGCCGCGACGGTCAGCGGCGGGGGCTACAACACGGCTAGCGGTACATATACCGCGACGGTCAGCGGCGGGGCCTACAACGCAGCCAGCGGACACTCCGCCGCAACGGTCAGCGGCGGTCGTGGAAACACAGCCAGCGGCACCTTCTCGTCGGTCAGTGGCGGCAATAGCCGCACGGCCGCCGGCGCCTACAACTGGGTGGCTGGCTTGCTGCTGGAGAACAACTGAGCACCACGGCCAGCAGAGCTCCTGCCAGGCCCGTCACTCCCGCAAAGCCCACCCTGTGTCGCCCCTGATGAACTGAACTCTGCCGAGCGCCAACCCGCAGTGCAGTAGACCACCACAGAACCCGGGTGGGCTTCTTCGAGGAACGCTTCTCGCAGGTCGTCATCGGACAGGGCCCGTGAGCCCGGAATGAAAGACACTGCGATCTCTTCGGCCGTGCGCACGTCGACGATCACGGCATCCGCTGGCACCTCGAAACCTGCCACCGGAAACACGGACGGCGCCTCGAAGCGATCACGAGCTGAGAGGACCAGATCTTTGAGCTGCTCGGGCCAGCCCGCGAAGGGCTCAGCTGTTTGTGAGCTGGCGTCCTCAGCTGGGGCCGCTGAGTCTCTGGCAGGGGGCGCCTCGAGTTCTCGCCGACACCCTGAGATCCAGAGCAACACAACCAAGCCGGCGACGATGGTGGCCGCGATGCCCAAAGGTCAGTGGCCTCTGTGGTCGAAGAGCTGATTGGGTAGGCCCGCTAACTTCAGAGTCACGGTCACGGAGATGAGCAGGGGAGTGAAGACAACGTTCGGCGAAATCCAGAGCATCGTGTTCTGTGCCAGGACGTCGAGAAAACGCACTTCACCACACACGTTGATCCAAGAGGCGCGCTACATCCCATGCCTGTGGCTGGCCATGGTAATCCACCGGCAGCACAGCATCCAAAAGGGACACCGGGCGCAGGGCGCTGAGAGCTTCAATCAGCTCTCCCACCGGTTCCCTGGCGCCTGAGGGACCTCGCGGGACGGAAGAACGACCGTGACTCCGACCATCGACGCCGAGGCCACTGTGAGGCAGACTGGAACGTGTCCGCAAGTGCGGCACGGACGGCTGTCTGCAAACGCGGAGGAGGGGCACACTGATGCGTTCTCGGCTTGCTACTTGGCTGACCAAAGGTGTTGTCGTAGCTGTCATTGCATGTGACGGCCCGCCCGTTCGGTACTTGAGTCGTCTGGACGTCGTCCAGTCCCCCGAGCAGCCGGCCTCGCAGCAGACCACTGACTTCGTGATCGAGAACAGCGTGCGGGTACGGTTGGGAGCTGGCTGGGCATACACGGAGAGCTTCCCGGCTTCTGTCCCTCTTGCCTTGCAGCACCTCTCGAACGACACGGAAATGAACCTGTCTTTTCTGCTGCCGGGCTCCCGCGAGGCTGCTGTGGCGTTGTCAGGCGATGCGTCCTGGAAAGCGAGAAAACTCGCCTTTGGGGTCTCCTGGCCAAGTGTTGACGGTCCCGCGATTGCGTGGATGGGATTGAACAACAGGCTGGTTCAGGTCGGTGCTCCCGGTTCTGAATCCGAGGGTGTCGATTCCCTTGATAGCGGGCCTCGGCTCATACTGGATCGTCGCGCAACACCCGTATCTCCTGGTGTTGAGAGCTGTGCGTGCGGTGCGCCCGTTGTTGTGATGGCGAAGGTTGTCAAGGGATCTCCTGGGATCGGTAGTGCCTACTCGATCGTCCCTGTGGGGTGTACCTGTGGGCAGGCTGAGGCTGAGCCAGAGCCGCCGAAGGTCATCGATGGACTGGCTGAGTATTGGACTGTCGACGGTTCGCGAAAGATCGTCTACGTCGCCGTGCTGCATCCCACCATGGACATTGAGTGGCACTACGGGACCTGGGAGATTCGGATGCACTCCTACGACGGCACCTTGGTGGGCTCGTTTCCTGTGCCCGCCGAAGGTCTGCAGGCGTTGTCGGTTTCCCCCAACGATCAGTGGCTCTTGGTTGGCAGGTACTGGAAGCGGCGCAGTGCGGCCGAGGACCGAGTTGTGCCGTGGTTCTTTGAAGACCCTGTGATCCGAGAGCGTCGCCGAACTGCCAGGTTTGGAGGGTTTCAACTCGCGGATCTGGCGAGCGGAGCTGTGCGCGAAGGACCAGAGGAGGGCGGTTGGAGTGGTTACAGCTGGGATGCCAACGGCTCTCGAATTGTCTTCGCTCGGGATTCAGGTCGGGTGCTCTCGGCGTGGAATGTTGATGCAGGGGATTCGCAGGTCATCGCTGAGCTTTTCTGCAGCGACAAGGCTCTGATTTCTGCCAGTTTTGGGTGCTTTGCCCAATCGGGAGACGCTCGGTATCTGGTTGCGGCGATTGACGGATATGGGCCGAACCTGGACTCGGGCAGTTCTCGGTCGTGGGACTACGTGATGGTTTTGGACCTGGAGGACAAGCAGCTGTTTGTTGGGGAGGCCCAAGGAACCGGCATGGCGTGGGCCGGGAAGTAGCATGGAAGACATGGGAACACCTCGCCAGCTGCCCGCGTGTGGACTTCTACTCAGCACGTTAGGGAAAGCGCTGATCAGTGATCACGAAGTCCACACATCAGTCGATCAGGAAGACCTGTCGGGTTCCCGAGATCTTGGCGATGGAGGGGTCGTAGGTAAACGGGCCCGACGACGTCACGAGCCCTGAGCTGCCGTATTGCAGCGCGATGGGGAAGCCCGCCAGGCAGACCGACCCTGCGACGGGGATGTGCACGCTCGAGCCGGCCACCATGGGCACGCCGAACTCGCCGGGAGTTGCGCCGAAGCCGCCGGGATCGGGCCAGTTCACCGGTGCTGTCTCGTGGATGAAGATCGGCAGCATGGCGAGGGTGGTGGCTGAGGGCCACGGGCCACCGGAGGCGAGGCACTGGATGGGCACGCGGCAGTTGCCGAAGTTTACCGGGATCGACGTGGCCAGGGCCGGGTCGAGGCCGAAGGTCACATCCCAATCGATATCGACCCACGTGGCGCGCCAGCTGCCGCTCGGTGGCGTGCCGACCAGGTCGCCGTCACCGTCGTAGTCGGTGTTGTCGAAGGTCACGAAGCCGAGCGAGGGGAGGAGTCCGGGGATGGCCGCGCCGGCGGGGTCCTGGTTGGAGAGGCCGTTGAGCGCGTTGTTGACGCCGCCGATCCCGCTGAGCGAGAGCATCTGGCTGCCGCGGCCGAGGTCGAAGCCGCCGTTGAGGCTACCCGGCGTGCTGTAGTAGGGACCCGCGCCGCTGGTACCCACCGGCGCCAGAGCGGCGTAGGTAACCGGGTCGCCGCTGAGCATGAGCAACCCGTAGTCCATGCGAGCGGGCAGGGTCACGGCGCCGGACAGACCGAACGCGGTCGGGACCGTGTAACTGTGCCAGAGGTTGAGCTCGTCCTCCGAGAAGGCGAAGTATTGGTTGTCGTCCGGTGACGACGTGGCCCAGTGATACCAACCGTCGATGTCGTCCTTGGACTCGAGCGGTGTGATCTACTCGATCTGCACCTCCCAGAAGTAGCCCGGGTCGGGGATGGGGATCTCGAGGTCGAAGATTTCGGCGATGACCGTCGCGGTGCCTGGCCCGGAGAACACGTCCTCGTTGGGGATCAGCAGATCCTCGCCCGAACCCGTGGTGGTGGCGATGAAGCTGGCCTCGCTGGTCGGCGCGCCGTAGCCCGTGGTGATGTTGCCCAGGGAGTCCACGGAGCAGTCGTAGTCCGTCGGGTTGTTGAACACGATGGGAGCGTGACCGTTGGCGCCGTCGAACTCGATCCAGGCGATGTACGGGAACTTGATCATGCCGCTGCCACCCGCCACCACCGCCACGGTCTCGCGAAAGCCCACCTGCCGATAGCCGAAGTCGCCCAGGGACGTCTTGCAGTTGCCGCGCAGCTCCTCACCGGGGATCCAGGTGCCGATGCCGTCCACGCCCGGGACTGAGGCGCCGCCCGCGCCGATCCCGGCGAAAAGGCTCTGCTCCACGCCGTTGTGCAGCACGTGGTAGTTGCCCTCGCTCCAGGTCAGGGACGGGTCATGGATCAGCGTGTTGCCGTCCTGGCGACGGGTGCTGACCTGGTCGACCTGGGCGGTGGCTGCGCTCGAGGCCACCAAGCCGAGGAGCAACGAGGGCAGGATCAGCTTGATGTTCGATGGGGTCGTCACGGTCGTCTCTCCGGAGCAAGCATGGGGGCGATCGGCCCACCCCGGCGGCTGCCAAGGTGATCGGCCACCAGGCCACGCGTAGACCACGTGTCGCGACTGCCAGCAGATTCGATTGAGCCGCCCATCACGCCGGTCGAGAGCACTTTCAAAAACGTGGGGTCAGCGCTTGCTGGTGTGAATGGCCTTCCCGTTTTGGCGGGAACGGGGGACTTATTACCCGGGTCCAGTGTCAGTCTTGAGTTGAGTTACGCGGCACCGTTCGCGATGGCAGCCTTCTTCACAGCCGCTGCGCCCTTCACCCCTGTGCCCTTCTTCGGGGGGACTCTCGTGCCTCTCCCCTTTGTCGCGAGGCCGTTTCTCGTTCCTACCAATGCAGTCGGCGAGATCAGCCTGAGCTTGACCATGCCTGCTAACGTTCCACCGAGCCTTGTCACTGTCTCCCAGTGGGCGATCCTCGACTCGGCTGCGATCGAGGGGGTCTCCTTGTCAAACTCCCTGCAGGGGACCTCGCCGTAATCAAGTTGCTTTGACCGATGCGCGCCACACCAGGGGCCGCAACAGAACAACGGCGCCACCCCACCGCGGGGTGACGCCGTTGAAGAGCATCAGTTGCCGATGTCCGGCACTCTGAGCCGCGCGATCAGGGGGTCAGGCCCTGGACCGCGTTGCTGATCGACAGGCCGCAGGGCGAGGCCTGGTCGGCGATGGCAATCTGGAACCAGAACTCCAGGCCGGCGGGGACGCCCGCAGGCCAGACCGTGCCCATGTCGATCTCTCCCTGGCCGTCCGTGACCAGGTCGAACGTGGCGGCGATGGGGAAGGCCTGCAGCGTCAGGCATTTGAGCTGCACCGGGGTGCTGGAGTAGCTGAAGAACATCAGCGCCTGAGCCGACTCAGCTCCGTTGCTCAGAGAGAGCTTGGCCTGGGAACCGCCCTGCAGTGATCCGCTTGGCAGCAGTTGGGGCTCGCCGTGGGCCCCAGGGAAAGCGCCGCCGAAGTTCGTCCAGACCGTGTCCGTGACCCCCACGGATGCGTGGACCTCGTTGCCGCTGCTGTCGCTGGCGATGACGGTCAGGTCGCCGCCGAGACTCTGGGGCGACGAGCCGAAGTAGGC
>JBLIMM010000101.1:0-14074 GCA_047638635.1 Pseudohongiellaceae bacterium
GAAGATCGAAGTCCTTGTGCGGGGCAGCATTCGTGACCTTGCGTTCTGGTGGCTCGACGGGGCGGCGGCGGGGGACGCGGATCTGTTGCTCCACAATCCTCAGGCCCTGCAGGCCTTGGAGACGGCGCTCGGTCAGGTGATTCGCAGCGCTGCAGACAGCGAGGAGTTCGCCGAGCACGGTGAGGCCTTGAAGGCGCTGGCGAGATCTTGTCACGACGGTCTGAGGGCTTTGCAACGCCTGCGGCAGAGCATCCAGGACGGACTGCTTGCCTCCATCACCGGCCTTTTCGTTTGGGACCTCGACTGGAGGGGCAGCAACAGCGCCCCGTTGTTCTCCTCCCTTTGGTCGCGGGTCCAGCTCGAGCGCTCCCAAGGCCTTGAGCTCTCTCGGGGCTTGTCGTCTGAGGGCGTCGCCGATCCGTGCAGCCTCTGGGATCGCATCGAGGCGTTGATCATTCGGGAGGCAGTGGCTGGTCCTCCAGCGGTCGCTTTGCAGCTCGCTCAAGTGTTGCAGCAAGGCACGGCTTGGGTGGCGGGGCCCCAGCGCTGCGAGGAGCTGGTAGATCGTCTCTCCGGGTTGATGGAGAAAGAAGCCGCGTTTGTGACACCTGAGATCGCCCTTTTGCTGGTGATGGCGATGAGCAATGTCACCGCTGAGAAGTTGGGTCCGCAGCATCGCTTGGCGTGGGTTGATCGCATGGCTGCTTTGCGGGAGCGAGATGACAGCTACCGAACACTGGAGACAGCGCTGGAGCTGGCCAGGGGGCTGTTGAATACATCCGCCGTAGACCCGAACCCAGGGAGCAGGGAGGAGTTGGCGGACCGCATCGAAGCGTTGATCGTTGAGGACAGTCGCAACGCCACTCCCGAGATGGCTTTGCAGCTGGCTGCGGCCCTCTACAACACAACGGTTGTAGAGCCGGATCCCCGATTCGCTGTGAAGCTCTTGCCGATCGCATCGAAGCGCTGATGAGTGGAAACGCGGCCTTCAGGGAAGCAGAGATAGCACTTGAGCTGGCCGGAGCGTTGCTGAACTCCACGGTCGGCGAGGCAAGTCTGGTCAGGCGGGAGCGGTTGGCAGAACGCCTCGACGCGTTGATGCAGCGAGACAGGGCGTACCAGACGCCGGGGATGGCGCTGCAGCTAGCAGCCTGTGGGTAAAGTGCCGCGCGCCGAGCACCGCTCGATGGCGCCAGAGCTTCGTTGCCGAATCCTCGACGAATCCACTGATTCGACTGCGGTACGTCGCCTCGATCTGACTCCATCGAGGTGCACTCGCCATCACGGCACTTTACCCACAGGCTGCTAGCCAAGGTGCTTTATAACGTCACAACAGTAGAGCCTGACCCCCGGAGGGGTGAGGCCCTGGCGGGGCGCATTGAGGCGCTGATGAGTCGCAACGAGGACTTCGCCACAGCAGAGGTCGCGCTGCATCTGGCCATGGCCTTGGCCAATGTGGCGGCTGTTGAGCCCCGCGTCTTCAGGAGGGCGAAGTTGGCCGCGCGCATTGAGAGGCTGCAGAGCCAGGACGAGGCATTCTGCACACCCGAGATCGATGATCAGCTGGCTTGGGTGCTTGAGGGCCTGCCCACGGTGATGTGGATGGCTCGGGCCTGCTGGCGAGCTGTTCGAGACTTCTAGCCTGTGTCCCGGCGAGCGCTGCCGAGCGCGACGGGGCGCTTGGTCGCACCGCCGAGACTGACGGGGGCCAACGCAGCCGTGATCGAGAAAGAACGCGTCGCTGCCGCCGAGCAGGCTCTTGGAGCCGGAGCGCCAAGAGCGAGCCCGGGCGGCAGGGCAGCTCGCCTAGTGATCAGACTCGTGGCAGGTCGCGCAAGAGTTGTCGAGCTTCGTGAACAACGCTCCGAGTAGAGCTTCGTCCGGGGTCTCGCTGCGGGCGGCTCGTGCAAGCTCGATGGCGATGGTGCGGGTGTTGGCTGCCATCTCAATGTAGTCCGGCTTGCGGCGGTGCTGAGTGTGGACGTTCGACAGCTCAGCGATGACCTCCGACCATGACTTGATCGTCTTGAGCCGGTGCTCATCGTCGGTTTGTTCGAGGGCGTCGCGGATCTTGCCCGTCGCTGTTCCGAGGCCCGTCATCAGGCTGGATATGCGGGCCACCGGCTTGAACGGGAGCACCTCGGCTGCGGCTGCGTCCTGGAGCTGGTTGTTGGCTAGGGTTACGGCGGGTAGCAAGGCGTTGGGCGTCGCGCTCTGCGCGTTGGAAACCCAGAGGGCGCTGATCAGGGTGATAGAACCGGCAGCTACGCAGAGAAAGCGGGTAGCGGACATGGGGCAGATCTCAAGGGGAAGAGAGAGAGGATGTTGCCATGATGGGGCATGGCGAGTGGCAGGTATGTCACGAGCTAGTAACGACTGAGACCTGGTGCTGTTCACGGACGCCCCCGTCGGGCTGCCATCCTCAGCTCAGCGCGTGGGCTCAGCGGCCCATTGACCGGGGAACTCTTCAGGGTTTGCCGGGGCGCTCTCTCAGGACATGTAGGGCAGCTTTTACTGTGGAGGTGTTGACGCGGCCGTCGGTGCCCCAGTGTCAATGCAGGGCGAGCCGAGGAGTAGCGTCAGATCGTCGTCTGCATTGCCGAGGTTGTTGTCCGGGCCGTCTTGGTCGGCGAACAGCGGCGGAGCGCCAATGTTGCCTGAGCCCCCAAGGATTCCGCTCAAACCCTGAATGCACGAGTAATCCACGTCGAGGAAAACTCCAGGGCTCCCCGGGATTTGGGCTTCCTCTGTGGTGGCAGCTGAGAGTGCTACGTTGCTCCACAGGATCGAGTTCTTGATCCGTCCGTCAGAGGCTCCGGTGCCGGCTTGGATGTACATGCCGCCACCCTCGTCAAACGCAGTATTGCCACTGAGACTACAGTTGTCGGTAGATGACGGGTTGGTGGCCCAGACGGCTCCGCCACGTTGGGCGTGATTGCCAATGAACTGGCAAGAGTCGAGCCGTCCGATCCCGCCGTTGGGTGAGGTGTCGATGGCATTCTCGCTCACGCAGAGAAGAGCCAAGCAGGTCATGGGACGTCTGTGGTTTATGACTGCCGATCAGATCTTCCGTAGCCGATGTGTAACAGAAGTCGTGGGAGGCGGCCTGGGCCAGCGGCTGCTCCGTCTCAAGGATCTTCTGAATGGTTCTGGCTTGCGACGTCTTCGCCACACCGGGCGTGGTGCCAGTGACCAAACAGCGAAGGCAGGCTATGGTGGGCTTACCCTCTCTGCCCAGCTCATCGGGCTACCGCTCATGCTTGCCACATTGCTCGTCGCGCTGGCAAGCTTGCCTCTGCTGACGGGGCCAACGGCCTATCCCATCGCACCGGTCCCGCTACGGGCGTTGATTGAACGCGCGACTCTTATCGTGGCCCTCGACGGGAATGAGCCAGAGACGCTGGTGGGAAGCAGCGGGTCGAGCATCGTCTGCCGGCTCAAAGTGCTCAGGACACGCAAGGCCGATGGGGCCGATGAGACTGTAGACGTGGCGTTGCGCTACTCCCTCTGTCCGACTCCCGCGAGTGACTCGGTCGGCACGCGGCTGGCGTTTCTGGAGCCAGCTAGTGAGACCAATGCTCTTGTCTCTCTGACGGTGGGGCTCTCCTACGGGGCCAAGTCGATTTCCGAAGAAGACCTATCGGTTTACGTGGTGCGTATCGAAGAGCTGCTCGAGCTCTTGTCACAGCCAGCAGGCGCAGAGCGCGACATCGCCCTAGCGGCCTGTGGGTAAAGCGCCGCGCGCCGAGCAGAGCTCGATGGCGCCAGCACTTCGTTGCCGAATCCTCGACGAATCCACTGATTCGACTGCGGTTCGTCGCCTCGACCTGACTCCATCCAGGAGCACTCGCCATCACGGCACTTTACCCACAGGCTGCTAGGGGGCTGGCAGTTGCGTTGCCTTGCCGAAGACGCCACCCGTGACGAGGCGCTGCTCGATCTCGCCCAACAGGCCGATTGGGCGCGTAGGGAGCAGGATGACGATCAACTGCCCCAGCTGAACCCTTCCCAAGAGGCTTCGCTGGTTGAACTCTTCGTGAAGGACGTCAGCGTTCGCAGGGGTGATGGGCGTTTCGCCGAGTTGCTTGACGACATCGATTGCCAGGACGATCGCTGGGAGTTCGCGTTGGTGGCGAAGCTGGCCGACAGCTCTATGAAGCTCGACACGGCACCAGGGCAGTGGTGTGCTCTCTACGCCGTGTCGATTTTGGCTCGCCGTCTTGGTGACGTTCAGTTGCAGGCGTGGGAGAAGGAGTTCCGCACCCAGCCCTCGTCACGGGAAGGCACCCCGCGAGCTCGGGAGCTGTTGGCAGACTCTGCTCGACGGGCTCGCTCTCTGCTGCTCACGCGCTGACCGCGTAGCGCAGCAGAGAGCACTGACGCAGCACCGATCAGCTCAAAAATTCGCGGATGCGTAGGGCGATCTCGTGGCCGTCCTCTTCGAGAGCGAAGTGCCCGGTGTCGTATAGGTGCCGCTCTAGGTTCGGCAGGTCCCGCTGATAGGGATGGGCTCCGGCCTCCGGGAAGATCTCGTCTTTCACGCCCCAGACGATCAGCGTGGGGGGCTGGTGCTCGCGGAAGTACGCCTGCCACTCGGGATACAACGGCGGGTTGCTGCCGTAGTCGTGGAACATCTTCAGTTGGATCTCAGCGTTCCCCGGGCGATCCAAGAGGCGCTGGGTGACGTGCCAGTTATCCGGGCTGATAGTCTGCGCGTCCCGAGCGCCGTTGGTGTATTGCCACTGGGTCGCGCCTTCTGTGACCAGGAAGCGCAGGGCGTCATCGTTGGTCATCTCTGGCTGCTCGTAAGCGTTCTTCACGTTCTGCCACCAGGGGTTGTCCAAGCCCTTGTTCACGGCGGACCGGTCCTTCCAGTACTCCTTGATCGGTTCCCAGAAGTCGTTGTCGATGCCTTCGTCGTAGGCGTTGCCGTTCTGGATGATCAGTGACTCGACCCGCTCAGGGTGCCGAGCGGCCAGGCGAAAGCCCACCGGGGCGCCGTAGTCCATGAGGTAGAGGCTGTAGCGATCGAGGCCCAGCTTCTCGGTGAACTTCTCGACGATGTCGCTGAAGTGATCGAAGGAGTAGTCGAAGTCGTCCACAGCGGGCATGGAGCTGTTGCCGTAGCCCGGGTAGTCCGGGGCCAGCAGATGAAACTTGTCTGCGAGCATGGGGATCAGGTTGCGGAACATGTGCGACGAGGTGGGGAAGCCGTGAAGCAGCAGCAGCGTGGGGGCGTCTGGAGATCCAGCCTCGCGGTAGAAGATGGACTGTCCGTCGATGTCAATGGTGCGGTGCAAGACCTGGGTCTGGTTCGTGGTGGTCATGATTTTGATTCCTGAAAGATGGGCGGCGAAGCGATGTGGCGAAGTGATTCGGCGAAGTGATTCGGCGAAGTGATTCGGAGAAGTGATGCGGAAGATGCAGAGCTGCGAAGGCTTGCGAGAAGCGCGGTTGTTTAGCTGTCCTCGCCGGCGAAGAAGCGCAGGGCTTCGGCTGTGTCCACCACGTCGTTGGCCATGTAGCGGAAGTTGATCATGGCGGCCTGGTAGCCGTCGCCCATGTCGGTCCGTGCGGCGGCGGTGGCGTCAGAGACCACGATGACTTCGAAGCCCTGCTCGAGGAGTTCCCGCATGTGGGACTCGGTGCAGAGGTTGGCGGACATCCCTGCGAGCACCACGGTGTCGATGCCCCGCTTGCGCAGCTGCAGCACCAGGTCGTTCGTCTCGGGGCCATAGATCTTGTGCGGGCTGGTGACCACGGCGTCGTCGATGTACGGCTTGTACTGCTCCAGCCAGTCCGCCCCCGAACCTTCAAAGCTATCGACGCTGAGCGGGCTCGTCCGATCAAACATGCCGATCTTGTGCATCACCCCTTCGAGGGTGCCTTCGAACTTCCATGAGTGATCGTGGGGGTAGTAGTAGTGAGGCGAGACAAAGGTGGGGATGCCTCGGGTTTGCGCAGCAGCAAAGAGCTGCTCGATGTGCTCGACGGTGCCGTTCTCAGTGACGCTCGCGCCGACGAGTTGCCAGGCCACGCCTGCCGTGCTGAGGAAGTCGTTCTGCGGGTCGGTGACCACGAGGGCGACGCGCTCCAAGTTGGCGGGGCTCGCAGGGCTGGCGGACGCGGCAGCTGCAGGGCTGGCAGAAGCAGCAGGCGCTTCGACCTTGGCGCTGGGGAAGCCGGGCTCAGAGAGAACCAAGAGGGAGCAAGCGGCGAGCAGCGCGGCAGTGATCAGTGAGGTCTTCATGGGATCGTTCCGGTGGAGTGATCGAGGCCGCTTGGTGCGGCGTTGCCAGTCCTAAAGCGAGCGCCGTGCCAAACATTGAAAAAGCACACAAGTCACTTTTCAGTAATGGTTAAGGGTTATTCATGGCACCGTTTCAACGTAGCGCGATCTCGGGAGTAGCGAAATGTCGCGATTCGCTTTCACGAAATATCGAGGTTGAGCCCGCCCCTCACCCAGGCTTCGCCCGTCGCCGTGCTGCAGCGTTCTCAGCAGCTAAGCCTGTTCCAGAGTCGAGCCGTCTGCCGTGGACGACGCGGTGCTGCGATGAGCCGAGTTCTCAGGTGCAAAGAGAGAGTCACTCTTCTCTTGTATGGCGACAGTCGAGCAGTGGGACGATCATGAAATCTCCACTTTGCTGTCACACCTCGGGAGTCTTGGTGTCAGCCAGGAAACAGCTGAGGCCACGCCGGGTACATCCCAGATCCTGAATGTGGCCCGGTTGTCTTTCTCTCCGCTCTCCCAAGCCTTCGAGGTGACTGATGCCCCCCGACGAGACCCAGAATCCGTCCGAACCTCGAGCCGCTGGCGGGGCCAGTCGTCGGGCCAGTCGTCGGGCCTTGATACGAGGAGCCCTGGGCGCGGGTGGTGCCCTGCTGGCGGCCTCGCGCAGCCCCCTGATGGGCGGTGTCACCTTGACCTCTGGCGCAGGGCGAAAAGTACTGGCGAAGCCCCTGCCCCAGCAGTCGGCGGTGCGGTTCTTGGTCGACCGCATCACTTGCGGCTTTAATCACGGCGAGTGGCAGCGGGCTGAGGGCCTGGGCTACGCGGCCTATCTCGATGAGCAGCTGCACCCCGATCTGATCACGGACACAGCGGTGACCGACGTGACCGACCTGATGCTCAGTCTGCACATGACCGCCCAGCAGCTGGTGGACACGTACCTGGGCACGGTGAATGACACCGACCCTCAGCGAGAGCTGAAGTCGGCGGTGTTGATCCGCCAGACCTACAGCAAGCGCCAGCTGTTCGAGCGCATGGTTGAGTTCTGGACGGACCACTTCAACATCGACCACAACAAACAAGAGGACCAGTACCTGAAGACGGTCGATGATCGAGAGGTCATTCGCACCCACGCCCTCGGTCACTTCCCCGAGCTGCTCAAGGCCTCGGCCCACTCGTCGGCCATGCTGTTCTACCTGGACAACGTGGTCAACGTGGCGGGCACGGCACAGGAAAACTACGCCCGAGAGCTGTTGGAGCTGCACACCCTGGGCCTGACGGGCGCGCCCTTCGACGAGGACGACGTGAAGGTGGTGGCTCGCTGTCTCACCGGCTGGACCATGCACTCGCCCAGCGTTTCGCCCCCAGGGCTCCCTGGCGTGTACGGCGAGTTTCGCTTCGTGCAGGCCAACCACGACATCCAGGCGCCGAAGGTCTTCTTGGGTCAGCCGATCCTGGCGCCCTACGACAAGAGCGACGGCGATCAGGTGCTGAACATGATCATCAGTCACCGGGCCACCGCCGAGCACATCAGCCGCAAGATGATCGCCTGGCTGCTCACCGAGACTCCTAGCGACACGCTCGTGCAGCGAGTGGCCGACGTCTACGACAGCACCGGCGGCAGCATCAAAGCCATGATCCGGGCCATCTTTCAGCCCTGGAGCCCGGGAGCCGCGCTGGTTGCTGCCACGGTGAAGTTCCGCCGGCCCCAGCACCTGATCGTCTCGCTGCTGCGGTCCATGGAGCTCACCGTGACTGACTGGACCCAGATCGGCACGGCATTGAACGTCTTGGGGCATAGGCCCTTCGACTGGCCCGCACCCAACGGCTACCCCGATGGCGTGGGCGTCTGGGGCAGCAGCCTGCTACCGCGGTGGGGCTTCGCCTCGCAGTTGATCGACAACACCATCCCCACGGTGACCGTGTCCGATGTGCAGCTGCAGGCCGTGCTCCAGACTACGGGGGCGCCCACGCTCCTCGGAGCCATCGACCAGCTGTTCAGCGGCGGTCGGCTGTCGCCCCAAGACCTGGCCCCGATCCAGGCCCACGTGGACAGCTTCGCCACTGTCACTCCCGCCGTCGTGCGCGAGGCCATCGCCCTCGCTGCCTCAGCTCCCAGCTACCAGCTCTACTGAGACCCTCCGAGATGACCTCTTCACAGAAGACCATGCAGGTGAACCGCCGCCAGTTCGTGGCTGGCAGCCTAGCCACTCTCACCGCCTTACCCATGGTGGCCCGGGCCGGCGGCAGCTTCGCGGGAACCACTCCCGACGCCCTGATCGTGCTCTTCATGCGCGGCGGCATGGATGGACTGACCCTCTGTCCGCGCCACCTCGAAGACGACTTGATCAACGCACGACCGAACATCGCCGTGCCCAAGCCCGGCATCGGCAGCCCGACCATCGATCTCGATGGAAAGTTCGCCTTCCCTATCGAGGCCTTCGATCTGCTGACGCCGTGGGCCGCCAACGACCTGGCGGTGGTGCACGCGGTGGGATCTCCCGACCCGACCCACAGTCACTTCGAGGCCTTCGTGCGCATGGAGTTCGGCATCCCGCTGCAACCCCTGGGCAGTCAGACCACCGGGTGGTTGGCGCGGCATCTGCAAGACACGCCCGCCGTGGGTAATGGCCTGCTGCGAGCGATCAACGTCGACGCCAGGATGTCCCAGACCTTGGCGGGCTCGCCAGCAACATTGCCGATCCCTGATCTCTCAGACTTCGATCTCGAAGGTGACCCGCTGACTGCGGCCCAGCGCAAGCTGGTGCTCGCGGCCATGCACAGCGACGAGCCCGCGCCGGTGGGCCCCGCAGGCCTGGACAGCATCGAGGCCATCGAGCTGCTGAAGAGCATCGACTTTGATGCCTACGCCGCTGCGCACGGGGCTGCCTACCCGCTGACGACCCTGGGTTCGGGCATGCTGCAGACCGCCGCCTTGCTCGACGCCGCCGAGAGCGACACCAGCCTGGCCCCCGACGCGGTGATGCTCGAGCTGGGCGGTTGGGATGCTCACGTGGCCGCGTCGTTCGCCACCACCATGACCAACATCACCGAGCTGTCCATGGCGCTGAAGGCCTTCTACAACGACACCATAGGACTGACCCGCAACGTGACCGTGGTGGTCATGTCAGAGTTCGGCCGCCGGGTCCAGGAGAACAACAGCCTGGGAGTGGACCACGGCGCGGGCAACGCCATGTTGCTCATGGGCCGGGGCATCAACGGTGGCCTGGTGCACAGCGACTGGCCCGGCCTCGTGGCCCCCGACCTAGAGGCCCGCTGGGACTACCGAGACATCCTCAGCGAAGTGCTACATCTGCGCATGGGCAACACAAACCTGGGCAACGTGTTCCCGGGTGGTTACGTGCCGACGTTCCGGGGCGTGACTGTTTGATACGCGGTGGGCTTGTGGACCGCGACTTGCCCCATACTGAGGTCCTCTGGAGCCAGCGCTCGACGCTGCCCAAGAGCGCCCTGAGCAAGTTGCTGACTTCCGTGGAAGGACTGTAGGAGCCGCTGGCTGTGGACATCAACGAGGCGGAACTCAAGACCTAAAACACTGACGCCGTGCGAGTGCTGCGCCACGTCGTCACTGGCCGCAAGAACTAGATGTGTTTCGGCAGCCAGAAGCACGGCAAGATCGGAGCCTTACTCCTCAATACCAACCAAGCGCTCGTCACGCTGGGATGCGAACTCAAAGAACTTCGCGCGGTCGATGAGCCCGTCGGCACCTAAGAGCAGCGCTGGGATCGGGGCTTGCGCAGCCGAACCTGCCCGTGCGTTCCAGATCGTCAGAGCCGCTTTCACGGAGGCGTTGCGGACGGCCTGCTTGGCGACGTAGTCGAACTCCATGTCCTCGAAGCCGGGGACGGTGAGTAGGGAGTGGTAGGCTACGTAGCGCACGGCGTCGTAGGGGTCTTTCATCAGGTGCAAGAGGTAGGGCGCCAACCACTGGGCCCCGGCTGCGTTCTGTGCGAAGTCTCTGCCCATGCTGGCTGCGGTCAGCGCGCGCTGGGCGGCGTCGCCGCGCAAGGCCCAGAGCACCGACGACGCCACGGACTCTTGCTCTTCGGTGAGCACTGGCCGTGGGGTTTCGTACCACTCTGACAGTCGGTCTGCCGTCCAGCCCAAGCTCTTGTCGAGATGGCAGGAGTTGCAGGCGTTGGGGCGACCGGTTGCCAAGGTGGTGGCCACGTCGGGGTTGGTGTTGAGGTGCGCCCGGATCGACTTGAGCAGGCCGTAGTTCGTATAGGGCGAGTGGCAGTTGTAGCAGCGGCTGCCGCTGGAATCGGCCTGGTGATGGGTGTGCGCTGCGGTGTCCAGGCCTGGGTGGCATTGGGCGCAGCCTTTGTCGCCGGCCATGCCCACGCGCAGCTGATCGTTGGCCCACTCTTCGAGCTCGCGGGAGTCGTCTGTCGGCTTGTGCATGGCGTGACAGGACAGGCAGCTCATCTGCCCATCCTCTAGACCACCGTTGAAGCAGGGGGACTGATTCAGGTCGCTGTATTCGCGGCCTGACCCGCGGACCATGCCGTCGGGCCAGAACCTCGAAGCCATGGCGGCTGGGGGGCGCCAGGTGTGAGAGGTGACCTTGTCGATCTCTAGGGAGTCTTCAAGTTCACGTCCTGGGAGATACTGCGACCCATCATCCGGGAAGGATCCCCATTGACCATCGTTGTTGCGATGGGCGGCGGCGTGGCTGTGGCACGCGCCGCAGACTTGGGAGGCAGCGCGAGGGCTGAGCCGCCCTGGGTCGACAATGGTCTCGTCGGCTTTGTCCGAGAGGTGGTATTCGTAGCGCCGACGGGGGTCGCTGTTCAGTGCAACGTGTTCGGAGGCCGGTCCGTGGCAGGCTTCGCAGGCAATGCTGATCTCGCCGACCACTGTGTCTCTTAGCTCAGCTCTGGGCTGCGGGCCTGTGGAGTGGCAGCGAATACAGCGGTTGGTCCAGAAGTCCCGCTCGTCGAGTGATCTCGGCGCGGGCCCTCGGGGGGGCTGCAGGAAGACAGCCTCCCGGGGGACCCAGCGTTCCTCTGAGAACAGGAAGACGGACTCCACCAGCTCTACGAAGTTGCCATCGTCGGAGGTGACCCACACATCCTGCATGGCGTGGGAACCTGTGGTCATGACCACGCGACGTTTGGCTGGTAGCCCGAGGACCGGGTCCATCTCCACGAAGAACTCATCGCCTTGCCTGCTGAGCTTGTAGTCCCAGCCATAGCCGTGGACGTCTACGTCGTCGAAGTCGGCGATAACGGTGTCAGGGCTTGCGACCTGGGTCATGGAGCTGTGGTACGACGCTTGCCAGGTGGCGTAATGTTCGGCGTGGCAGGCCCGACAAGTTTTCGATGTCACGTAGCCGTTGGTCGGGGACTCTCGGGGGCGCAGGTCGAGTTCGACCACGGGGGGATCGCGGTAGTTGTGGCTGGCCCAGCCCGCGCCACCGATCGCTGCGATCCCGAGGACGGCGGCCACGGCGCCCAAAGTCGCTGAGCGCTTGAAGAGCGAGAGGACCACAGGGAGCAGGGCCACGATCACCAGGCCCGCGGCCAGCATGATCTCGACGTCGGTTGTCCCTCGGGTCATGGCTTATCCTCGAACATGTCTCGCGGAGAGCAAGACGGCGATGAACAACAACCCGGCCCCGACCGGGACTAAAAAGACACCCACGCCGGGGTCACCGTCATAGATGAAGGTTCCGGCCAAGAAGAAACTACCCGGGAGCAACACGCTGGCGCCCATGAGGCAATAGGAGGCCATGCGCCGCGGGCGGACATGGAGCGTCTTTCGCAAGTGCACGGTTTGGGCGAAGGCGAAGTGCACCAAGGCGATCAGCGCTCCATGAGAGTGGGCCAAGGTCCACATCAGGCGGCGAGTCTCGTTGCCGACGCTGAGATACCAACCGATCTTGAAGGCGTGCATGGCCTCCAGGACAATCCCCAGAGTGAGAAACGCCCACAGCGACCACCAGCCGAAGCTCAGGTGGCGATCGATGAGCGCCGCGTCGCTGACCGCCTGATCGTTGTGAGCTCGGTCGTCTTGTGTCTGCTCAGCCATGGGCCAGTCTGTGGAAAGCTGCGTGTTTGAGGTCACTTGCGTCACGTTGCGCTGAAAGAGTATGGGGCCCCTTGTGGGTTCGCGCAACGTTGCTGAGCTGTGGCGAATCGGGCCGCGCTGGCTGCAGCGAGGTTCTCTTGTGCAAGCAGCCACCACCGAAGTCTTCGGTGGTGGCTGCTGATCTCAGTGAACTGTCGGCTTGTCGGGGGGGATCTCAATCAGAACTGGGTGATCTGAACTCCAACCACAGGGTCGAGAGGGTCGAAAGCCAACTGAGTGATCGCTGGTGAACTGGGGGAGAGGGCGTAGATGTAGTTGGGGTCTTGCGCATCCGTGGTGAACTGCGGGTCGGCGATGATCGAGTCGACGTCGGCCTGGTTGCTGTTGATGCTCTGCCAAGTGGGCAGAGAGATGCTCTGGCAGGATCCGAAGGTGAAGGGCGACTCGCTCAGCAGTCCAACGGGCAGCAGGTTATCCTTCGATTCTAGGATTCGTGGTGTTCCCGTGGGGGCTGGCTCTTCATTACTCAGGCAGTAGCTGGGCGTCTTCGCGCAAGTCCCATCTGTACGGAAGAACGTGCCTGTGAAGTGGTACAGCGCCGGCGGCAGGACGATCGACTCGTTGTAGAAGATGTTCTGAGTGATCGTGGCGCAAACGCCGTCCTGTGGATTTGTGCTGGCTGCTGGGGTGCGACGGCTGAACACGTGCCTCTCGACGCCCTGCTCTTCCAGGATGACGCTAACGTTGTTGGTCATCGTTGTGTTCGTGCCCTTGATCTCGAAGTCCGCGGCGTTGTATAGATCGTCGGTGTGGATGCCGTAGACGAGGTTCTTGTGCACCAGCGTGTCCTGGAAAAGGTAGTCGACGTAGATGCCACGAGGGCCGATGGTGACGAGGCTGTCGGGGTCCGTATGGCAATCACGAACGACGTTGTTGACGATCTGATTACTGGTTTCCGCGGACCAGATGGTGAGACCACCCACGTCACCGGAGTTCTGCATGACGTCGAAGATCTCGTTGTGGTGCAGCAGGTTGTTCGTGCTGGCGGAATCTCGAACGTAGGCCCCGTAGCGGGGTGCGTCCGAGATGGAGTTGTAGGCAAGCGTGGTGTCGTGGCAGTTGTTGAGAATCACGCCCCCTCCCCAGGCGAAGAGCTCCCCGCAGGAGCGAATGATTGTGTCGCTGACAGTGTGGTCGCCCATGTCACCGACTAAGTTTCCCTGCGCCCTTGTGTGAGCCGCACCTAGCCTTCACGCCTCAGGGGAAGCTGCGCCTGTAACTCGAAATACTCGAAACCGTGTGCAAACGGCCGCCCGATGAACGCTTCGAAGGACGGTTGGTCATCAGGGACGTATCCGCTCGTTGGCAGCCACGTACTGTAGAACCAATCGAGCGCCCGCAGTTCGAGGTCGATGCCTCCGCGCACTTCGATCTGCGCGACGTGCATGGCCGAGAAGTGAAACACGCTGACTTCGCCCTCTGGCTGAAGCTGGGTGCTGTCCATGACCACGGCCATGTCGTAGCGGCAGTCCTCGACCGGGACGATCTCGGGGTTGTCCCACATGTAGCCGAGCCATTGCCCGTGAGCCACGCCGCGCTGCTCGGCCCATTGGATGAGTCGTTGGGTCGCGTCGACAACGCTTGTGCCGTGGTACGGGTTGAGAACGCGAATGTACGCCACCGTGCGCGCTGGGAGATCGCGTAGCTCCACTTCGAAGTTGTCCGGGTTCTCGCCGGGGGGCAACCGTTTCAGGTGCAGCGAATCGTCGTTGGCGGCCACGGTGGCTTCGA
>JBLIMM010000102.1:0-14063 GCA_047638635.1 Pseudohongiellaceae bacterium
GGTGGCAGCTGCTGGCTGCGGCGATGTCCCTCGATGCAGGTGACGACCAGGTACGCCGGGTGTCGCAGCGTTTGGCCCAGCTTGACCCGAACGGAGCGAGTCGATGATCCTACGCAGTGCTGTGTTCTCAACGAGGTGTGCTGGGCTCGCCTGCGTCATGGCACTGCTCGTGACGAGCGCGTGTGGACCTGACGGCGAGCCGGATTCGCCGCGCGGTCCTTCGAGCCCCGCGTCTCACGAAACAGCGTCTCAGGGAGGCTCGCCCGAGCTTTGGTTTGAAGACGTAGCCGCCTCGTCGGGTTTGCTCTTTGTGCACCAGTCGGGGCATGACACGGCCTTTTATATGCCTGAGATTATGGGCGGCGGTGCGGCGCTGTTTGATGCGGACGGTGACGGCAAACTGGACATCTACTGCGTGCAGAGCGGCGGGGTGCTTACCGAGCAGGCCCGTCGGCCTGGCAATCAGCTGTTCATGCAGCGGGACGTCGCCAACGGCGGGGGCCCAGACCAGCCGTCGGGGTTGCTGCGCTTTGTCGACGTGAGCTCTGGGAGCGGCGCCGACCACCGTGGCTACGGCATGGGCGCCACCGCCGGCGACGCGGACAACGACGGGGACATCGACCTCTACGTCACTAACTGGGGCTCGAATGCGTTGCTGCTGAACGATGGCTCCGGGCACTTCAGCGACGAGAGTGTGGTTTCTGGATCGGCCGATAGCGGCTGGGGAACCAGCAGCGCGTTTGTCGATGTCGACGGGGACGGTGACCTCGATTTGTTCGTGGTCAACTACCTCGATTGGTCCCCCGGGGGCGAGCTCACCTGCCACAACGACCTGGGCCTGGCCGACTGGTGCAGCCCGCAGAACTACGAGAGTGCCGCACGAGACGTGTTGCTGGCCAACGACGGCACAGGGCACTTCGAAGACGTGAGCGACTTGAGCGGGGTGGCGTCCGTTCCTGCAACGGGGCTGGGGGTAGGCTGTGGAGATTTCGACGGAGACGGCAACGTGGACATCTTCGTGGCGAACGACGGTATGGCCGATGCCCTATGGATGGGTGATGGTGCCGGCGCGTTCGTGGACAAAGCCTTGCTTGCCGGCTGCGCCGTGGACTATTCCGGCAAGGCCAAAGCTGGTATGGGCGTGGCTTTGGCTGACGTGGATGATGACGCAGACCTCGACTTGATCGTCTGCAACCTCGACCGCCAGAGCGACTCGTTCTTTGTGAACCAAGGGGGCTGGTTCGAAGACAGAACGCCCCGTGTGGGCTTGGGGCGCCGCAGCCGGCCATTCACTCGTTTTGGCATGGGCCTCCACGACTTCGATCGGGATGGGCTTCTCGATCTCTTTCAGGCGAATGGGCGGGTGGCAACGAGGGCCAACTTTCCGGGGAGCGATCCCTTGGGGGAGCCAGACTTGCTTCAGCCTGGTGTGGCACCAGGAAAGGAACCTGCGGTGTTTGGTGAGGCCGACACCGCAGACGGCACCGCCAACCCGCCTGCACACACGGGCAGAGCTGCTGCGTTCGGCGACCTAGACAACGACGGCGCCATGGACATCGTGGTGATCAACAAGGACGGCCCAGCTCGCCTGTTGCGCAACATCAGCGGTCTGGCTGGTAGCGGCGGTGCGGAGCAGAGCGGAGCGGGCACATTGCCAGTGAATCACTGGCTGGTTTTCCGTGTGATCGACGCACACGGCCGGGATGCCTATGGCGCCACGGTGAGCTGTTCCGTGGGCGCTCGGACCATGACTCGGGACGTGCGTGCCGCGTACAGCTACCTCGCGAGCAACGACCCGCGAGTGCACTTTGGCTTGGGAGCGATCGCGCAGGAAGAGGCTACTGTCACCGTGACCTGGGTCGACGGAACGCTCGATCATTTCGGCACGCGTACCCTCGACGGCTATCACATTCTTCGCCGCGGTGAAGGAGACGTGCAGCGCTGAGTGTTGCGCCCTGCCCCTGCCCATGAGCAACCTATCCGTCGTCTTTATTCTGGCGGAGTACAGCCTGCACAATCACCTGATCGTCGAGTACTTGCGCGCTCGTCCCGACGATAAGGTGGCTTTGGTGAAGGTGCCGCTCGTGCTACGGGGGAAGAGCCGCCGCGAAACGGCGACACGGATCGTGCCCAAGTTGTCCCGGCGCTTTCTCAGCGGCAAGTTGATCGAGGCACTGGCGGTGGCTGTGATCACGGCTGTGCCAAAGGTGCTCAGACGGGGCCCGGAGTTCCTGCGCCTACGCACTCTCGCTCGACGTCACCGGCTGCCTTTCGTGCGCAGCGAGAACGTGATGTCCCAGGAGACCTTGGCGTTTGTGGCTGACCAGCAGCCAGACGTGGTGGTGACGCTGTTTCATCAGATCGTCCGCCAGCCTTTGATCGAGATTCCCCGTTTGGGTGTGGTCAATATTCACCCAGGCTTGCTCCCTGACTATCGCGGGATTCAGCCCTACTTCTGGGAGTTGAGCGAAGGGAGCGAACGTGCCGGGGCCACAGTGCACCTGATCGAGGACGAGAGCATCGACAGCGGCGCCATCTTGGGTGGGACTAGCTATCCGGTGGTGCGGGGGAGCAGCGTGCAGCTGAACTACTACCTCACTTGCCGGGCAGCGTCGCGGCTGTTGCCTGTCTGCTTGACGGCACTCGCGAGTGGGCGCATGAGCCCACAGCAGCAATCGTCAGCGGCAGGAGCCTACTGGCGCTGGCCAGACAGCGCGGCCTTTGACCGGCTGGCGTCCCGGGGACATTGCTTGATGTCGTGGCGGCAGTTGTTCGCCTTGCTCGCCGGGCGCTACGACGGTCTGGAGGCTGAGCAGACTGTAAACGAGGCTGGGGACTAAAGGCGCCCGTACTGGCTCCGCTTCACGATGCGGGGCCCGGCGATTCTCAAGCTCCCTGGCTCTCGTCGAGTGCCTTGACCATGCGCTTGAGTGCGATCAAGCGGTAGCTCTGTTCGACCAGTTCGGCCACGGTGTCCCACTCCACATGGTCGATGTCGATGGTGATCCAGCCGTGGCGTCCCACGTGGGACGCCACCTGGAAGCGAGGGTCGGTCACTAGCAGCGCTTGATCGGGTTTGGACTGCTTGCAGCTGATCGAGTGCAGGCCCTTGTGATAGGCGTAGGTGGCGAAGATCTTCTGGCCTGCGCGAAAGGTAGGGTGGTCCCAGGTCTCGACTTCTGAGGTCTCTGGCCACGATGCGGTGAGTTGGCGCAGGGCGCTGAGCTGCGGGTGAACTGGGCTGGGCATGGCAGGACTCGCTGCTGGTTGGGGCGAGGCCGAATCGTAAGGTTCTCGGCGATGGGGAGAGGACTCTTTCGCTGCTCCCTTAGACTCGGCAGGATGTTGACACCCCAAGGGTGCTCTCTGCATCTCAAGGGCTGGCCGGGTCCTTCGTCGCTTTCAGAGCGGCGGGGCTCTCTCCCCGGCGCTCGACTCTCACCCGGAGGTCCGCCGTGACCATTCCCCGCTTGATGGCCTTGGGCCTCTGCTCGGCCCTGACAACCGTCACTTTACTCGCTTGCACCCCCGGCGATCCCGTGGCTGCGAACACGCAGCTTCAGGCGGCGGCGGATGATGCCACCGAGAGCCTGGGCAGTCCTGTGGTGGGCGAGGCTCTGGCGACCTTTGGTGGCGGCTGCTTCTGGTGCCTCGAATCGCCCTTCGACAAGGTGCCCGGGGTCACTGCGACCATCTCTGGTTACATCAACGGCCACGTGGAGAACCCCACGTATAGCCAAGTGAGCGGCGGAACGACGGGGCATGCTGAGGCGGTGCAAGTGCACTACGACCCGAGCAAGGTGAGTTTTTCCGACTTGCTCGAAGTCTACTGGCGGCAGGTTGTGCCCACCGACCCGGGAGGCCAGTTCGTCGATCGCGGCAGCCAATACCGCACGGGTATTTTCTACCACGATGAGTCCCAGCGCCTGGTGGCCGAGGCCAGCAAGATAAAGCTGGGAGAGTCGGGCCGTTTCGAGGCGCCGTTGGTCACGCCCGTTGAGCCTGCTGGGGTCTTCTATCCTGCGGAGGACTATCACCAGGACTACTACAAGAAAAGCGCTGATCACTACGAGCGTTACCGCAAGGGCTCAGGCCGTGACCGGGTGCTCGATGGGCTCTGGGGCGATGACCGCAAGTTTGTGCCCACGGCGAAGAAGCCCTGGGTGAAGCCCAGTGATGACGAGCTGCGGGCAACGCTGACGTCCATGCAATACAAGGTCACCCAAGAAGAGGGCACGGAGCGTGCTTTCCAAAACAGCTACTGGGACAACAAGCGTGAAGGCATCTACGTCGACGTTGTCTCCGGCGCGCCGTTGTTCAGCTCGAAGGACAAGTACAAGTCAGGCACCGGTTGGCCCAGCTTCATCCGTCCCTTGTCTGAGGACTCCGTGGTGACTCGCGATGATTTCCTGCTGGGAAGTCGCCGCTCAGAGGTGCGCAGCGTCCAGGCGGACAGCCATCTGGGACACGTCTTCGACGACGGGCCAGCGCCCACGGGCGTGCGCTACTGCATGAACTCCGCGGCCATGCGCTTCATTCCCAAAGAGGAGCTGCTGGCTGAAGGCTTGGCCACGTACCTGCCCACCTTCGACGATTAACTGCAGGGGATGACAGGCGCTGCTTTGCATCGCAGCGCTGAGTAACGGCCGGGATGTCACGGTGCCAACGGGATTGACTCGTGGGTGCTGTGGCCCCGGCCGCTTTCGTTTTGGGGAACTGCTGACCCGGCCTTGCGACGGTGCTCTGGGCTCGCTGGGACTAAAGCGCGGTGGCAGCCAGGCCGTTCGTCGCGGTGGCGCCATGGGAGCCCGTGGGATCGATGAGCCACACTTGCAGGTAGACGATCACCTGAACGAGTTCTGGGGGCCACCGTCCCGGGAGGGAGAGCTTGCCGGACTCGTCCGTCACGATGGGCGCAAGGGCGATGAACTCGGGGACCATGAAGCCGCCGAGAAACGGGGTGTTGCCCACGCCGAAACCGATGAACAGATACCCATCAGCGTTCGCTGCTGCGGACGTGACCTCAAGAGCGTAGGGCGCAAGGGGCAGGGTGCTTCCCACGCCTCGTAAGTGGGGCGTGCCTGCTGCGCCTGGAAGAGGGAAACCCAGGTCGGCCCAGGGGCTGGGAGTCCCTCCACCAGCGACGCTGTCAGTGGCGTCGCTGCTGCCATGGGGCGCAGCGGCCGCGAGAGCGCAGAACAACAGTGTGAGCAGCAGGAGACGGTGGATTGTCATGGTGTTTGGCGTGGAGATGGTCGGACTGCGTGGGAGTGACGTTCTGGGTGCCATGGGAGCGCACCCGTGAAAGAGCACTCTACGCGCAGGACGCTCATCGTGGCCCAGTTCGTCAACAGCCGCTTTGGGTGCGTCATCGCGAGTCGGCTCTTGAAGCTGTAAGAACTCTTGTAAGCGGTGCAGCCGTTGGGCATCGATGCCGCTGAACTCCTGGTGGACTTCGCTCGACCCTCCCTCGGTCTTCCGCGTTCCACAGACCACGGTTTCGAAGCGCAGGGGCAAGCGTGATCTTGCCGCAGCTCACAGCGACTACGACCCTCAGGGGGCGGCGGGTTCGCAGCCTGCTCATGGACGACCTGAAGATCTGTTGGGGGCTAGTCATGGCATGCAACAGATCGGGTTTTTGGTTCTCGAGACGAGGCGCCGGTAGGACAACTCTCAGGGCAGCATCTCTTCACTTGTCGTCAGAGACGAGCTCGCCGCTTGAGGCTGTGTGCGCTTCGATAAGCAGGCGGTCTCACTCATGTTCGTCGGCGCGGGTTTGCTGAGCCAGCTCTTGGATCTGCTGATCCTCGAGCGCTCCTTCGGTCACGATCCTGCTGGCCCAAAGGGGATGTTGCTGTGTAGCCATGGCAGAGGGCTCTTGCCCAAGGCCCGAGGTCTGGAGGGCTTCTCAATCAGATTCTGGGCGGGCCGAATCTGCAAGGCGCTGACCGTGACCACGGAGATGCGGGCATGCAGGGAAGCGCAACCGTTTGCGCCTCTCGTTCCTACCTTGCGCCATAGACGGTTGCCCGGGAGTTCTCATTTACAGGGCGTGGCCAATCAGTGACTCGGCTTCGGGCAGCTTCATATTTCTTGGGTCTTACGCTGTAACTCTCAACCAAGGGGCGTCTTTCTGTCTGCTTTCCCTTTGATTCTGCTGAGAGGGACCGGCGCCGGGACGTGACAGCGCAGAGGTCTAAAGCAGTCGTGCGGTGACGGAAGGACAACGCAGGACAACAGAGTGACGTGGTGCCTCGCGAGGCAGGCGCGGGGGCCATTGGTAAGAACACGAGAAGGATCTGCAACAAGGACGCGATTCGCGAGGAGGCGAGTCGGTCCACAGGGAGAAATCAGATGTTCAATCGTCAGTATTCGAGGGGGATATTTATGGATTTCACTATGCGCTCAGGGGGTCTGTTGGCTGGTTTATTGGCAGTTCTGGCTCTGCCCGCCTGGGCATTGCCAACACTCGGAGGCCATGTCGCTGACCCGCTGGGACGACCACTCGCCGGGGTCAGGGGAGTCGCTCTCGGTGATGACGCCGATGAATCGAAACTGAGTGCCGTAGCCTCTGAGCTCTCTATCACCCATCGTGGCCGTAAGACCGATGGCCACCGGATCAACGAGCGGATTACGCCGGTGATGCGCCGGGCTCTGAACACCTGGGCTCAGATGGCCCAGGACTTGGAGCTGAGTGTGGCCGTACCAGAAACGGCGGAAGCACTGCTGATCGGCTCGGTGGACTTGAAGACCCTTAAGCAAGCCGCAGAGGTGCTCGATGAAACATGGGAGCTTCTGGAGCCCGTCATGGGCGAGGATACGCCGAAAAGCGGGGATGCCGTGTTGGTGCTGCTCTTCGACGGCCCGGGGTTCCGTTCCGAGGCCTGGCCTCTACTGCTGGACGAGTTGGTAAAGAGCGGGTTACTCGACGGTTCGGCGAGATCTCATCTTCGCCACGACCCGGGAGGGCTGACGATCTTCTCCGGGAAGATGTTCATCCAGCCGGGTTTTGATCAGGCTGGCGATGCTGCAGCGGGGGATGACGAGTTTCGCCTGAACAATGAACTAGCGCACAAGCTCACGGTTAGCTTGTTGCGTTCTCGCTTTGGCCAGGTGCCGGAACCCGTTCGCTGGGGCATGGGCTATGTGGCCGAGCAACGGCTCTTCCAGTCGATCTTTCAGTTCAACAGGGCTGGATTCGTCGCCGTGGAAGAACACTTCGGTTGGCCCGATGCCGCTCGTGATGAACTCAACTCGCTGAAGAAGCGAAAAAAGGAGCTCAACCTCGCGGAGATGATGACGGCTGGTTCCAGTGCTGGCCAACGTCAGCCGCCGCAAATCCTGACTTGGGCAGCCCTGGACTACCTGCTCAACCGCGAGCCCGCCCTCTTGGGAAAGCTGCTGGCGCGATTCGCAGAACTCCACGACAAGGGCGCTAAATTTCGAGCTGTCAGTGCGTACGCCGGAGCGTCAGAGGCTACGGAAGCGGCTGTGCAGAAGCTCATGGCTGACTTGGATGCCAAGAGCCTTGAGAAGCACATTAAGCGGGTGAAGTAGCGCTGTCGCTGTCGTTCTTGGCACCGAGCATGCGAGTGACCGTGACGCCCGCCACCATGAGTCCGAGGGCGGCGGCAATGTCCGTGAAGGTGGGGTCAAACAGCTTGAGTTCGTCGCCCATGATCTTGAGCTCGCTAGGGCTCTGGCCGTCGTACCGGGTTTTGATCTCGGTGGCCTCGGCGGCGCTCCACTCCACGCCGTACTTGTCATTGATGGCGGCGAGCTCGTCGCCCGCCAAGACCTTCACGACGGCCTTGCGGTAAGGCTTTTGGGCGAGGTCAGCGTGGACGGGCTCTCGGAAGGGCCAGAGCCCGAGGATGCTACCGACGAGCAGGCCGAGTAGGGCAGCGTGGGACGCAGCGGAGTGCTTGGCCAGCAAGTGCTTGAGCAAGTTTGAGAGCAAGGCCATGCCCAGGGCCGCGCCCGCGATCACCGGGACGATGATGCTCAGGGATTCCGCTGTGTCTTCCATGAGTGCAGAGGCGCTCAGCGAGCCGATGACCGTGTCGTACATGCCAAAAATAAGCAGCATGTAAGAGCCCGAGATCCCGGGGAGGATCATGCTCGACGCGGCCAAGGCACCCATGCCGATGAAGACAGGGATCGACGGCTCGATGCGAGATTCAGCCAGTCCCCAGGCCAGGGCCGCCATACCGGCGAAGGCCAGCCCGAAGGTGATCAAGGCCGGGCCGGTGATGGGCCGGCAGTGACGGAGGAGTTCGGGGGCACCACCGAGGGTCATACCGATGAACAGGCTGTACATGATCCAGCGATAGTCGGTGACCAAACCGACGGCCACTCCGGAGAGACCCAAGATGGTGATCACGGCCCCGGCCATGATCAGCGCCAAGAAAGTGATGGTCTCGCGATTGAGCTTGAGTCGGGTGGCGTTGGCGATGGACTCAATGAACTGGTCGTAGAGCCCCATGGCCAAAATCATGGTGCCACCGCTGACTCCCGGCACGAGGTTCGCCAGGCCCATGAGCACGCCGCCACCAAAGACACGGGTGGGAGGGACGGGGGGATGGGCTTTTTGCTCGTCGGTCATGGCCGGTGTCCTGGAGGGAGGCACGCATTCTGGCAGTCGCCAGCCGGGAGGCAAGGGCGAGGCCAGGGACCCTGTCGGATGGAGCGGGCTTCAGACCTAACAGACGTCATTCCAGGCGGCGAAAGTTCTCCGGGTCCGCATGAATGACCAAGAGGTCGTCGTGGCGCATCACTCGCCCCGTGATCTGCACCGGCTCGGCCACCATGGAGAGGATCTCTTGATTGATGGACTGCCCTTGGGCACCCACCAGCAGCAGATAGGTGGCGTAGCCCAGCTCGTCTCGCACGAGCAAGGCTGGGGGGACACCGCCGCTGATACAGCGGGTGGCGCAGGCTCGGTGAGGCTTGAGGTTGCCCGGCTTCATCACCCCCAGGAAGCACTTGCTGTCGACGATTTCGCCCTGGAGCGTATGCAGCCCCAGGTCGGTGGGTGTGATGGACAAGGCCGGCTGCAAGTCGCCATCGATGAGCTGGATGCCGTCGTCGGCCAACTCGATCATGGTGCGATCGTCCCGGTAAATGAGCGTGCCGGTCACGGCGGCGGCGCGACCATCGAGGCCGGAAACCTGCGACTTGGCACCAAATTTCCCGAAGCTGCTGAGCAGGTATCGGCTCGCTGCTGGGCGATCTCCCGTGAGGCCTGGCCGCTGAACGATCAGGGCGGGAGCTGGCTGCTCGACCAGCTGGCCTTTCAAGGTGACCGTCTGACCGAACTCGAACATGCCCTTTCCGAAGGGCTGCTGTGTGACCACCAAGGCCAGGGCAATGAGCAGCGCGAAGCCGCAGACCAGGGTGACGCGACTGCGGGTGACTCGGGCGAGGTGGCTGGGCGCTTCGTCCAGGTATCCCACGTAGAACTCGTCGGCGGCTTCACTCATGACACACCTTTCAGCTGCACGGGTTGCGTTTCGGTTCCAGCGGGGAGGGGCGTGGGATGGATCAGCACGCGCTCTCCGTCGAGGGCCAGGCGAAAGGTAGGCACCTGTTCAGTGAAGGGCTCGGGTGACCGGCCGCAGCTGGGCTTGTACTGGTAGCCGTGCCAGGGGCAGGTGACCAAGCCGTCGATGATTTGCCCTTCTCCGAGAGGGCCGTTCTGGTGCTGACAAATGGCGGAGAGGGCAGAGAGCTCATTCTTGTTGCGGTAGATGGCGACGCGATCACCAGCGACCGTGACGACCTTGGCTCGGCCTTCGGGGATGTCGCTCACAGCGCACGCATCGATCATTTGCGAGTGCGCCGTTGTCGCCGCCGCTGGCAGGGTGCCCCGATCGGCTTTGCGCTCTCTCGTTCCAGCGACGAGGTGCAGCCCGGCGACCACAACGACGCCCAGGCCCAACAGTGCCGCAGGTAAGACAGCCGTCTCAGACTGCAACGCGCCCAACACCACGTGCATGACTACGAGGGCGTAAGCCACGTAAACCAGCATGTGCAGAGCCTTCCAGACCGGGGCGGAGAGGTTCGCCATCCAGAAGTCGTGGCTTGTTGCGGCCATCAAGAACAGGATCGCCAGCGCTGCGGCCCCTAAAGGCTGAAAGGGAAACTGCGCCAGGCTGTCGAAGCGGGTGTTGGCTTCGAGCAGGCTGACCAGCGGGTTGGTGTCCCCCAGAGCATGAAACTGGATCAGCGAGAACGCGCCGTGGATAAAGGCCATGCCGAACATGGTCACGCCCATGTGCCGGCGGTTGTAAAGCAGGGGCAAGAAACGTCGGTCGAGGCGACACAGGGGGCCGATGCACAGAATGATATGCAGCAGCAGCAGGGCGCCGGTGCCGAAGCCGCGGATGAGCAGAGCTTCGGCCGTGGCGTCTGGGTGCACTGCGATGCTGACGCCGATGAACAACGCCAAGTAGCCCAGGACGGACAGCAGCAAAATGCGGTCGTAAATCTTCTTCTGCCGGTTCCAGCCCACAGCTTGATAGGAAACGGTCATGGTTCGCCGTCCTTGTTGTCGTAGAGCGAAGCAGGGGGTGTTCTTGGTGGCGCGTCAGTGAGCGAGAGCATGGCTGTGCCGAGGACTTGTTGGTGGGCCAGGCTGTAGAGCATGAGCACGGCTCGATCGCCAAAGGTGTGCTCACCTGCTGGCGTCCGAGGAAGAGCCATGCGCCGAGTGGCGCTGCCGGAGAGTCGGCCGAGCAAAACTCCATCGTTGGGGATGGCGCTGTTGTTGGCTGAACCGAACGGCGCGAGATACACAAGCACGTCTGGTCGTTGCAGACCTTCAATGGGGGTCAGCTCAAGAACGCCCTGGTCCACAAGAATCCTGGAGCTGATGCGACCGTCGTTCCAGCTGATGGCCGGGCCCGAGCGGGCGTTGCTCATGTCGATGGCCGCGACGGATGCCATGAGATCGTGGTGGCCTGTGGGTGGCGCTCGACGAGCGGCGAGACCAGCGCCGAAGCCGACGGGCAGGCTGATGGCGATGAGGATCCAGCCGAGGCGATGAGCTTTGCGTAAGGGCGCGATCATGGTGTCCTCGCAGCACGCCGATGGGCGGACCGTTCTTCTGGTAGCTGTTGTGCTGGAGCCTGCCGTGCGCCTAACCAGCGCCGCAAGACCAACGGCCAGAGCGCCGCAGAGCCCGGCAAGATCGCCAAGCGAAAGCCCCATGTCCCCGACCGCGCCGCGGGATCAATGCGCTGGGCGCCTTTGAGCACGAAGGGAATGGCCACGACCAAGCCCACCGCGGCCCAGGACGTAACGGCAAAGACGATGACTTCTGCCAAACTCGCATCCATCTGTGTGGGCCTCTTGAGTGTGTAGGCTTGTTCGATGCAGGACGCGGCCAGACGTGTCGCCTCTCTTGGAAGCGATGACTCAGGGTGAGTCTGAAGACGTCCGTCTAGATTGAGGCGTGTCCTATGGGACGAAACAAGCATCCTATCTGGCGACGTAGACAGACCCACTCTCGGAGAGCATGAGCTATGCGCAAAGTCTCTATTGCGAAACTCCATGACCTGGAGGACCGCAAGCCTTCCCACGCTCTGGTCGAGGGGGTAGACCTCGTCGTGGTGAAGAAGAGTGCGGATGTCTTCGTGCTCTATGGGCGATGTTTGCACCGGGGCGCCTTGCTCTCAGACGGCCTCGTTCGGGGTGACAATCTGATCTGTGGATTGCACGACTGGGACTATCGCCTCGACTCGGGGGTCAGCGCCTACAACAACGCCGAGGTGCTGCCGACCTTTGTCTCCCTGGTTGAAGAGGGCGAGGTGTTCGTCGACGGCGACGAGATTGCTGCGTGGGCGCAAGAGAACCCCCAGCCTTACGACCGCAGCGCATACCAGGGTGCCTATCAAGACGTGCACGGCACTCCGGACGAACCTCACACCGCGTTGATTCACGAGCTGGCCGGTCATGGCTTAGAGCGCACCGGGCACCACGGCCGGATGGGCGCCATGGGCGTTCCTGGTCACGAGTTGCCCCGTTGGGCTGACATTCAGCTGCTCACGGCCCAGCTGGCCTCCTTGCCGCAGCTGGATGATGTTGCTGTGGACACCAGCGTGGTGATCGGCCCCAACGCGGCCCGTCCCCTGCGCCTGGAGATCCCCCTGTTCGTTTCGGACATGAGTTTTGGCGCTCTCTCTGAAGAAGCCAAGGTGGCTTTGTCCATGGGAGCGCAGCTCGCGGGCACCGGCATTTGTTCTGGCGAGGGGGGCATGCTGCCGGAGGAGCAGGCGGAGAACGAGCGCTACTTCTACGAGTTGGCCTCGGCCCGTTTTGGCTACAAAGATGAGCTGCTTAAGAAGGTGCAAGCCTTCCACTTTAAGGGCGGCCAAGGGGCGAAAACAGGCACGGGCGGACATCTGCCGGGTTCGAAAGTCAAAGGCAAGATCGCCGAGGTACGCGGCTTGCCAGAGGGCTCGCCCGCCATCTCTCCCCCGCGTTTTCCTGACTGGGACAACCTCTCTCATTACCGCGATTTTGCCCAGAGAGTGCGGGAGCAAACGGGCGGGGTCCCCGTGGGCTTCAAGTTATCGGCGCAGCATATTGAAGCGGATATCGACGCAGCCCTCGAGGTGGGTGTCGACTACATCATTCTCGATGGTCGCGGTGGGGGCACCGGAGCTGCGCCGTTGATCTTCCGCAACAACATCTCCGTGCCCACGATTCCTGCGCTGGCTCGGGCTCGTCGGCACCTGGATCGCAGCGGTGCGGATGGGGTGAGTTTGATCATCACCGGTGGTTTGCGCGCTCCCTCTGACTTCGTCAAAGCCCTCGCATTGGGAGCCGATGCCATCGCCCTGGCGAACGCACCCATGCAAGCGATCGGTTGCTTGGGCATGCGAGCCTGCCAGACAAACAACTGCCCGGTGGGCATCGCCACCCAGAAGGAGCACTTGCGAGCGCGCTTGCCGGTACAGACGGCTGCCCAACGCCTAGGGCGCTACTTCACTTCGACGGTTGAGCTCATGGCCGTCCTGGCTCGGGCGTGCGGGCACACACGTTTTGATCAGTTCGCTATCAGCGATCTCACCACTTGGCAGCGAGAGATGTCTGAGCTGTCGGGAGTTCCGTTCGCAGGCCTTGGAGAAGCTCGATGACAACGTCAAAAGATGGTGCGGCGAAGCTTGAGTGGAAGCGCGTTCTTGATCAAGGCGAGTTGGCCGAAGGCCGGGTCAAGACGGTCGTTGTGGGCCACAAGACTCTGTGCCTGACTCACCACGAGGGTGAGTACGGCGCTCTCGACAATGCCTGCCCTCATCAAGGGGGCCCCTTGGCAGAAGGCTCTATCGAGAATGGGCTGCTGCGCTGCCCTTGGCACGGCTGGGACTATCACCCCTGCACAGGCAAGGCGCCTGGCTTCGATGATGGAGTCGAGACGCACCCGGTCGAAGTGCGTGACGACGGCGTCTTCGTGGGAGTTGTCCCCGAAGAGACGCCACCGCGAACGATCAGCGACGTCATGGCCGAGACCATGGTCGCTTGGGGCGTCGATTCGGTGTTCGGCATGGTGGGTCACAGCAACCTGGGCCTCGCCGACGCCCTGCGGGTGCAAGAAGAAGCGGGCAAGTTGCGCTTCTTTGGTGTGCGTCACGAGGGCGCCGCCGCGTTTGCTGCCTCGGGTTACGCCAAGCTCACCGGGCGCCCGGCCGCCTGTTTGGCTATCGCTGGCCCGGGGGCCACAAATCTACTCACCGGCCTTTGGGACGCAAAGGTCGACCGGGCGCCTATTTTGGCCCTCACGGGTCAGGTGGACACGCAAGTCCTTGGGCCCGGTGCCTTTCAGGAGATCGACCAGGGCAGCGCCTTCTCGGCGGTGTCCACGTTCAGCCAGCCAGTGTTGGGTACCAGTCGGCACGCCGAGTTGATGACTCTGGCGCTCAAGCACGCGGTGCTGAAGCGAGACGTTGCCCACCTCTATTTCCCGGACGAAGTGCAGACGCGTCCCGCCGGGGATGATGCGCCAGCCTCTGGCCCCGTGGGCCGGCTCCCAGTGCAGCAGATTGCGCCTCCTGTCGAAG
>JBLIMM010000103.1:0-14034 GCA_047638635.1 Pseudohongiellaceae bacterium
TGAGTGCTCGACCCGGACGGTCGCCCCTTCGCTGATGTGGCCTTGTCTGTCCGGCCGAGCAACTCGGGCATGGGGGGCATCGGCGGTCTCGTGAGCCAGCTCAGTGGATCTGCGGCGGACGCCATGGCCATGGGCAAGAGCGGGGCGGACGGGCGCTTCTCGTTGACTCAACTGGCGGTAGAACGGGTAGACCTGTCTCTCAAGGGGCAGGGCTTTCCGTTGCTGCAGCTGCTCGACCTCGACGTGCTGGTTGGAGCGCCGCAAAACCTTGGTGACCTGCAGCTGCAACGGGGCGCTAGCCTGGGGGGTGTGGTGCTCGACGAGAACCAGGTGCCCATGGGGGCAGCCACAGTGACAGCGAAGGGGCCAGCGGCGGAAGGACTTGAGAGCGTCCGCCAGGTCTCCGCGCGACTTGCCCTCGGTGCTGTGGAGTTCGCGACGAAGACCGACGGCGCAGGCCGCTTCACCATCAGCGGACTGACCCCCGGTGACTACCACGTGAGCGCTGTGATGCTCGGCCACAGCAAGGCGAGCCAAGACGACGTGTCCACAGGAACCACAGACCTGACGTTGGTGACATCCGCCATGGGCCAGCTGCTGATCACGGTGCGAGCTGCAGGCACGGGCGAACTGATACGAGACGCCGACATAGAAGCCGAGGAACTCAATGCAGCGGGGGACACAGCAGACGACCTCGTTGTGCTCACGGGTGAGCCTCTGCAAGAACTACGCTCGCTAGAAGCTGTGCAGGACGGCGCTTGGTTGCCGCTGCCCGCTGACCTCACGGGCGTGTCTTTGGTCCAGGGAGCGGGACACCTCGGAACGCGCCTTGAGCTCAGCGCCCCTGGCTTCGCCCGTCTCGTGATTCAGCAGCAGCCACTGTTGTCGGTAGAACGCCAGCCCCTCGTCTTGCAGCTGGTCGCAGAGTCTCGCCTGGCCGGAACCGTGCGGGACGGTTCCGGCGACGTGGTGAAAGACGTCACCGTCACGGCCACCCGTCCCGAAGCTGGGATGCAAATCCCTGTGAGTAGCAGCACAGCCTGGGTGCAGAGTGGTTCAGGCCTTGAACTCCAGACAGAGGAAGAGATCGTGGCGGCGAAGACCGACGCTGCAGGCCACTTCGAGTTGCGCGGTCTCAGCGCGGGCGCCTGGAAGCTGCGCGCTTCGGGAGCCGACTACGTGAAGTCGAAAGCCGTAGACGTTCAGCTGGCGGAGGGGGAGCGGCGCGACGATCTTCAGCTCGGGGTGCTTCGGGGGGGGACCATCGTGGGCACGGTGTTCGAAGCGGATGGCCGCCCCGCCACCGACGGGCAGCTCACGGTGGTGCTGCTCGATGCCACCCCCGTGGACTTCAGGGGCGACAGGGAAGCCGCGCTCACCGCTGAACTGACGCTCGCCTTCACCGGCCAAGGAGAGAACCGTCGCCATCTAAGCATCAGCGGCCAGGGGCGCTTCGTAGCCAGAGGACTGCTCCCCGGAGCGTACTCAGTGACCCTTGAACGGGGCTCTCCTGGGCTCGTCGATTTGAACACTCTCTTTGGGGCAGCTCCCCAAAGCAGCGCTGACCCTGAACGGACACGGGCAGTGCAAGTGTCTGCGGGGGCTGAGAGCGAGGTGTCTTTCACCCGAGAAGCGCGCACCGGCTTGACCGTTCGCGTAGCTCTTGGGCAGTCCCCTGCACGGGCGGGGCGGGTGTCCCTGAAGAAGAAGAGCACGGGCTTCTTGAGCGGACTCATGCCTGGTGGGGATCAGCAGTTGTCCCTGGGGGCAAAGGGCGAAGCGCACTTTGATCAACTGGAGCCGGGGAGCTACACCGTGCAGGTCGGTGTGCCGGGAGTGCATCGCTTGGAAACCGCCGAGGTGGACTTGATCGCCGGGCAGCAACAACAGCTCGAGCTGTCTTTTCGTGGGTCGACGATTTCCGGCCGAGTGACGGACGAGGCCACGGGGGCGCCCATCCCCGGGGTCGAGATTTCACTGGAGCAGCAGGGGGGCTCTGAGGCCGACGGCAAGTCATCTGCTGGACGGCTGAAGACCACTGGCACGGTGACGTACTCGGTCTCCGTGAATGGCGCGAAGTTGTCTGGCAGTGGAGACTCAGGGCTCTACGGCCTCTCCCCTGAGAAGACACTGAGTGACTCTTCGGGGGAGTTTCAGCTGACCTTCGTAGAGCCCGGGCGTTGGGTGGTTTCGGCCGGGGGCGGCGACTGGCTCAAGGGCGATGCCGAGCCGCATGATGTGAGCGCAGGCGGTGGTTCACACGTGGTCGCTATCAGATTGCGCCGGGGAGCTTGGATCGTCGGCCAAGTGATCGACGGAGACAGCGAAGAGCCCCTGCACGATGTGACAGTGCAGCTCATCCCACAGGGTGAGGGAACGAAAGCCTCCAAGCGCAAGGTCAGCAGCGACAATGGCGCCTACCGCTTTGCCGCCGTCCCCGCGGGTGACTATGTCTTGCTCATTGAAAGTCAGGACAACGCCAGCCCTCTCGCCCGGCGAACCGTCACGGTGTACGAGACCGGCGTGGAATACACCGTGCATCTGGTCACCAGCCCCTGACGTGCTTTGCCCTGAGCAGTTTGATCGCCGGTCATTGCGTGTCCCAGCGCCGGCGCTATGTCTTGAGACCGACAAGTCCTATGGTGGCGATTATGGGTACATCAACATGGTGGAAGTCTCTGTGGCTGCTCGCGGTGTGTTTGGCTGCCTGCGCGCCTCTTGAGCCAACGAATCGTTACGGGCTCGATGGGCTCAACGAGCATCTGACCCCTGAGAGTGAGACCGGGCGCTGGGCCCTCTCGCCCGTGGCGGTGCCCGTGGGTTTAGCGACCTACTTCGTGGATGGCCTTTTGATCCATCCCTTCTACGTTTGGGACGACGCCTGGACCGACACCCGGGACGCGGTGTGGGACACCAGGGATGAGAGTCGCTTTCGCCGGGCCCTGGTGTATCCCCTGCGTGTTGTAGGAACTCCCGTGGTCTATCTGCTCTCCTTTGCCGGCCGCTGGTTGGGGCCCTCGGAGAACAAGCCGGTGGACGAGCAGCCGTGGGATCGGCCGCCGGGGGGTGAGCAATGACACGGGCTGACGATTCACAGGCAGTTCCAACTCTCGGGCGCGCTGTGTCTAGAACTCGACGACCGAGCGCACTCTTGGCCCTCTGCCTGAGTGCCTTGGCAGCTCTCCCCGGATGCGCCTGGCAGAACCCAGAGAACCGCATTGTGTGGAATGCCTTCGAGGACAACTGGGTCCCCGAAGACGAACCCGCCTTCTCATACGCGCTGCCGCTCACAATCCCCGGTGGGTTGGTGGCCATCGTGGTCGACTCGGTGGTGGTTCACCCCGCCACGATCATCGACGACGCTTGGTCCGATGCCATTCATCCGTGGAGCCTGGCCAAATGGGAGACTCAATACTGGACCGAGTCAGCCTCGCTTCCCCTGCGAGTGTTGGGGACAGCGGTGTTGTTTCCGTTGAGTCTCGTGGGCCGCTCGCTCTTCGACATCCCTCCTTTCAGCAGCAACGCTCGCAACTCGGGCGAGGCAGATGGGGAGGCCCCGGATGGGCCAGGTGCTGCCTGGGTCGCCGCAGAGACTGCTATCGAAAGGGACCTCAACAACAGTTGGTTGCACAGCCTGTTGGCTGGCAGCGACAACGTGCCGCCGCGCTCAGAGCTGTCTCGCCCTGCGTGGGGCGAAATGTGGGATGACGAACTGCAAGAGTTGGCCGAGCGCGTGCTGAACGAAGCCACCGCTCGATCGCGCATCGCCTTCCATCGATGGGCTTGGAAGCACACTCCCCCAGGTTACGGGGATCGTTGGCGAGGCCTCCTCGATCACGACCCCCGGGTTCGTGCGGCCCTCTTGACCATCACCGCTCTGCGGCTGAACCTCCCGGACGACGTGCGCGATGCGCTCTTGTCCGACGCCGACCCGGTGGTGGCTGAACTGGCCTGGCAGCTGTTCACTCGGGACGAAGGCCCATAGGGCAGAGCTCTCAGCGGGTGTATCCCAGGGCTTGCAGATCGTCGCTGACGCTCTTGGGGAGATCCGTGGCAGCCCCTGCTCCCAGGCGGGCGCGTAAGTAGGCTTCGCGACCGTCTCTGCGTTCGATGGCGCGGCGGGCCTCGGCCAACATGGCGTCGTCGTCCAGCGGGTGTTGCTCTGCTGGGTCCGTGGAGAGGTCGAAGCAAAGCACCTCCTCGGGTTGGTTCGGGCCTCGTTGATCGATGACGACCTTCCAGTGAGCGCCGCGCACCGCGGTGATCTTGCGTTTCGCCGAGCGGCGCAGGCGGGCCACGGCTAGGCGATCGTCTGGGAGTTCGCCCGCCGACAGTGCATCTGCGAGACTCTTGCCCGTAGCGAACTCTGCGGCGGGGAGGCCCAACAGCGCCAGAATCGTAGGCATCACATCGGTGTGTTCGGTGACTCCGCTGATGCGCTGGCCCGTTGCGCTTACGCCAGCACCGGCCATGATCAGCGGCACGTCGAGGACCTCTTCGAAGAGATTGAGACGGTGGCCCTTCTCGCCGTGTTCAAAGAACTCGTCGCCGTGATCGGAGGTGACGATGACCAAGGTGTCCCCTGCCCGATCGGGCCCTTGGAGCCGATCAAGGAGTCGCCCCAGCTGTGCGTCCGTGAAGGCAATCTCACCATCGTAGAGCGCTTGCAGGTGAGCCAGGTCCGCTGCGGGCATGTCCTCGTGAATGGCTTTGTCCGTTGCAAAATCGAGCCCCGTCATGGGGCCGTCGTAGTCGGGGGCGAAGGGGCGCCAGCTGCTCTCTGGTGCGACGAAGTCGTAGTGCACGTCGAACAGATGGACAAACAAGAAGAACGGTTCGTCCCCCGCCTCATTCACAAACTGAAGCGCCTTGTCGATGACTGCAGCTGCGGTGGTCGCTTGGTGAGCCAGGCGGTTCTCTTCCGTATGGGGGGCCAAGGGTGCCTTGCCGCTGGCCGCGAAAGCCTCGGTGTCGTAGCGAGTGGAGGGCAGCAGCCCTTCGTAATCCCCGTCGGCGTACCCGCGGCCGAAGCCAAACAGCGGGTGCAAGTACGGCCCGGACCAGAGTCCGCGAGTGCGCCAACCGGCGTCAGAGAGCCGCTCGGCCAGGGTGGGCAGAGCCTCGGGCAAGCTGACCCCGTCGTGGTCCAGGCCGTGCGCTCCGGAGGAGACACCGGTGAGCAGCGAGGCGTGGGTGGGCAGGGTCCAGCTGCTCTCAGCCACGCAGGTTTCAAAGAGCACGCCCCGCTGAGCCAGGGCATCCAGGTTCGGGCTAGTGTTCCGGGAGTAGCCGTAGCTGCCCAGGTGGTCCGCGCGCAGGCTGTCGATGGAGATCAGCACGACATTGCGGGGCGGGGCTGCGCCGACGGGGGGGCTTTGCTGCTCGGGGCCACAGGCCGCCAGTAGGGCGCAGAGGCCGAAGGCGGCGAGGGTTCGCCCCGTGCGAGTTTTGGGGCACCCGCTGGGTGCCTTGAGTCGGCGCTCAGCAGAAGAGTCGACCGGACCATGGCCCCGGGGGCCCCGGGGGCTCAGAGGGACGTAAGGGCTGGCTGTGTGCTGGTCTCGCATGGGCGCTAGGGTAGCAGCAGCGCTTGGCTGCGGTCGCTGATGAGCTGCGCTGACTTTCCCGACGAGTGGCAGCTGGCGCCGACCCTGCTGAGGTACTCTGAGCGGCCAGACCAACCTTGGAGACATCATGGCCTCGGAGCCCCTGCCACGCGGCGAGACCAAGCGCGCCGTGGTGCAAGACATGTTCGACCGCATCGCCCCCCGCTACGACCTGATGAACAGGTTGCTGAGCCTGGGGCTCGATCAGCGTTGGCGGCGCAGAGCCCTCGACCTGGCGGCGGTGGGGCCCGCTGATGTGCTGCTCGACTTGGCTTGCGGCACGGGCGACTTATCCGAGCTGGCCCGAGACCGAGGTGCCACGGTGTTGGGCGTCGACTTCGCAGGGGTCATGCTCGGAAAGGCTCGCTCGCGCCAAATCGACGCCTCGTTTCTTCAAGCAGACGGCGCTGCCCTGCCCCTGGCGGACGGCTCGGTCACGGTGATCACCAGCGGCTTCGCCCTGCGGAACTTCGTGGCCTTGCCCCAGGTTTTCGCCGAGCTGGCTCGGGTGATGGCCCCCGGCGGACGGCTGGCCCTGCTCGACGTGGACCGTCCCAGCTCAGCGATCGTGCGCTTCGGACATTCTCTGTGGTTCGACCGGGTCGTGCCCTTCGTCGGCGGTCTGCTCTCTGACAAAGACGCCTACAGCTACTTGCCCGCGTCCACGGTGTATCTCCCAGAAGAGCAGCAGCTCTTGGAGCTCTTGTCTCAGGCAGGCTTCGACAACGTGGCCAAGCAGGGCTTGCTCTTCGGCGCCGCGCAGATCCTGACCGGGGTGCGCCGAGCTGGCTGAATGGCGCGTGGGGGCAACTCTACAGGGGAGACCGCACTCTTCCGGCGGGGTGCTAGTTCTAGGGGTAGGCTGAGGGATCGCTCTTTGCGGTAGCTCCCCTTGTTCAGAGCCCCCTCCGCCATGACTGTTTCCTCCCGAGTGTTGTTCTCTAGTTTGCTTGTTCTGGCGTTCGTCGCCTTGCCCGCTCGGCGTGCAGTGGGCGATGCCCCCGAGGACGCCGTCCTGCGCCAGCGCTTGCAAGCTGTGCTTCAAGGACAGCACGGGCCAGGGGGGGACCTGCGGCGAATCTCCAGGGATGAGTTGATCAGGGAGGCCGGGCGACCGAGTGACTTGGCCATTTCTCAGCAGGCCAGTGCAGCGCTCAGTGAAGCGCTGGGGGACCATCTCGCCGGGCTCATGGTGAGTTGCAACGACGGCGTGGTTTCCTTGCGCGGACGGGTGGCTGAGGCCGCCGATTTGTACCGGGCGAGCGATCTGTGCCGGGCCCTTGAAGGGGTGCGCGGGGTGGACAACACCTTGACGACTCTCAGCGGACAGCGCGTGGTGAAATCTGCCAAGCAACCCACCGTTGCGAGTGAACCTGAGACGTTCTCATTCGTCAGCGCCGACCGCTGGGGCGGGGCTGGGGTCTCGCTCGAGGTCACCCGGAGCGTGGTCACCGTGCAGGGGACTGTAAACGGAGAAGGCGCCCGGCAATGGGTCCGTGGTCGGCTGGGTTCCGTGCGCGGCGTCCGGGCGATTCGTGATCAGCTGGAGGTCCAGAGCGACTCGGCGCCTGGCAATCGGCGCCTGGCAGCTATCGTCCACTGGAAGTTCACCGTGAGCGAAGAACTTCGTGACGTTGCTGATGACCTTGAAGTGCTGGCGCGCTCCGGCGTGGTGCACTTGTCTGGTGTACTGGCCACCGCTGAGCAGCGCCAGTTGGCCGAGGCACTCGCTGTGTCCACGAGCGGCGTCTTGGTGGTGTCTAGCACTCTGACGCTCGCAGTTCCGCCAGCACCTCGAAGCTCCTCGGGGTCTCGCCGTTTGGCTACGTTGCCCCGCTGAGAGCTGCGTGCGGCGAGTTGCTGGATCGCTCGGATGGGGGAGCATGCTCCGTCGTCGACTGTCGTGACCGCTCGGGTCGTAGGGCATACTCCGCCGTCGCCAGGGCTGATGGGTGTTGCTAACATGCGCTCCACCGTGGAGATTCCAGAGCTGCTGCAGCTCTCGACGTGCGGCATAGTCACGACCGGAGGCGCGGGATGCCGATCAAGATCAAGCTCAAGGGTTCAGTGGCAGCGGGTGAACCTTGGACCGGTTACATCGGTGTGGCCACCGGCTTGACCACGCGTATCACTCCGGCGGGCCACGTCGAGTTGTCGCCTAGCACTGATGTGGCAGAGAAAGACCTCAGTGCTACAGACGACGGCAACATGCATGTCGATGTGCACTTGGTTTGGCGGAGCGAGGGAGTGATTTCCGCCACGCTCCCCTCAGACAGCACGGAGTCCAAAGACCTCCCGAGTGCCACCACGCGGCTGCTGTTCTCGAAGGTCACGCTCGGGTCTGAGGGTGCTCCGCCCTACCGCTTTCACTGGGAGAGCGGCGACATTCAGCTGAACGTAAAGCCTGGCGCCTGCCATGAGTTCATCACGGCCTACTTCACGCTTCCCGGGCAGGACATCTCAAACGCAGTGGCCTCGGACACCGCGATGATCGAAAGCCCCTACGCCAACAACCCTGGTTGGCAGAACTTCATCTACAGGATTCTCGGATAAGCTCCAGCAGCGCGGCGACCTGAGGGTCTGCTGCTCCGAGTTGATGAAAGAGTTGGCTATCGATGAGTGCCAGGGCCCGGGGACCGTCCCGCAAGGCTTCGATGGGCACAGTGGCCAGGGCTTCGGCCAGATTCAGTCGCGTGCTGGGGTCGATGTCTGCCACTTGCTCTGACTGTTCGTCGAACTCGCGCAAGGCGTCTGCGGCTGCAGCAGCGTGGCCTGTGTGGGCCGCGCAAGAAAAGAGCGCCACGAGAATGTTGAGCAGGTCAGCTCGGTTGCCGTAGGCCCGGCGCCACACTTCGTCGTCTCGTTGGGCGGGTTTGGGGTCAAGCCACCAGAGCGCTCTCGCTTGGGAGAAACCTGTCAAGCCAGCGGCGTAGTCACCCGCATACCAGCTGTCGAAGGCCAGGTCGCTCAGGGCTCCCAGGTGCTCGGGGTTGGCGGCGATGCACAGCTGCCTGGCTCCTCGGGCTGCGTCCCACTGTTCGGCTGCGTCGTGTTCCTGGGCCGTGGCGTACAGCAGATCAGCGCGCATGCGCAGCAACGGCTCGGATCCCCGGCCCGTGAAGCCGTGTGTGTCCAAGAGTGTGAGGGCGCCCTTGAGGTCCCCACGGTGCTGTGCACAGGTGGCTAGCAGCAAGAGGGATCGCACCAAACGCGGCGCCAAACGCAAAGCCACAAGAGCGAGGTCCTCCGCTTGGCTGAGTCGACCGAGACGGAAGTCCAGGACGGCCAGGTTGTGCCAGGAGGCGGCGTCCATGGAGACGATCTCGACAGCCGCTCGCAGGGAAACCCTGGCTTTGTCGAACTGTCCCAGCCTGAGGTAGAAGCGGCCAAGGTTCCGGTGGCGCCAAAAGTCCGCCGGAGTTTTGTCGTCTTCGCTTTCGAGAGTGAGCAAGGCGGCGATTGCTCCCGACACGTCGCCTTCTTCTTCAAGTGTGAGTGCGCTGACCAGGGCTGAGCGAGGGTCCTTGCCTTTCAAGTTACCGCGCCAGGACGCGAGGGTCTGGGCTGCGGCGTCGAGCTGTCCGAGCCCTCGCTGCAGTTGATGCAGGGGGCCGTAAGCGTCGTAGCTATCGGGATCGGCTGCGACGGACTGGGTCAGTTCGTTTGCGCCGTCCCGGGCGCTGCTCCGAGCAGCGATGTGTAGCCCCGTATAGAAGTGTTGCTGGGCGCTGCGAGCGCCGGGAAGTCCGGGGTCGTAGCCTAGCTCGATGGCGCTTTCTACTGAGCTCGCAGCCAAGTTCAGCAGCTCGAAATTGCCATAGGCGGCGGCGCGGCGTAGGTGTGCTCCGGGACGGTCCGGTGCGTCTTGGATGGCTACGTCATAGTGCTTCAGCGCAGTGTTGAGATCACCGTTGTCGAGGGCCCTGTCGCCTCGCTGCAACTCGGTTTCGTAGCGGGCCAGCTGCCAGCTGTCTTGAATGACCCAGGTGGTGCAGGCCAGGGCGATGAGCAGCACCACGGCAATGGGCAGACGCTGACGGAGCAAGGCCCGCCCCTGACGACGGAGCAGCAGTCCCACAGAACTCTGATCAGGGTCCATGCCGCTGGCGATGCGCTCAAGCGCCTGGGCCAACTCTCCCGCGCTGCGTTGACGATGAACGGGATTCTTCTCCAGGGCACGGAGAGTGACGGCTTCGAGCCCCGCAGGCAGCTGCCCGGTGAGTCGCGGTGGGTCGTCACGGAGCACCCGGCTCCAGAGTTCTTCGCGAGTGCGGCCAGAGAACGGGGGGTGACCGGCTACCGCTTCGTAGAGCGTGACTCCGAGTCCATAGACGTCGCAGCGGGCGTCTGCCTCGTGAGCCCGGCCGGCGATGAGTTCGGGAGCCATGTACAGGGGCGTCCCCATGAGCACATGGCTTGCTGTGAGCGTGGTGTCTTGCAGTTCTTCTCGGGCGAGGCCGAAGTCGATCAAGAAAGGCTCGCCGTCTTGGCGGACTTGGATATTGGCGGGCTTGACGTCGCGATGAATGACGCCTGCTGCGTGTGCGGCATCGAGGGCTCGGGCGATCTTGGCCAGGGCCGTCAGTCGTGTTTTCAAAAGGGCCTGGCCCTGGAGCAGCTTTCGCGGTCGCCAGGTCTTGAAGTTCTGGCCCTCCGCGAGCTCCATGACCAGCACGAAGGTGTCGCGCCATTCGATCAGCCGATAGACGGGCAGAATGTTCGGATGGGCCAGGCGAGTGCCCAAGCGCCCTTCGCGAACAAAGCGGCGGATCTCCGTCTCGCGCAGCTGGCCCCGCTCGCGGAGGACTTTGAGTGCGACGAGGTCTGGCAGCTCGGGATCGCTGGCCTCGGCGAGGTAGACCCGTCCGCTGTGGCCCTCACCCAGGGAACGCCGGATGGTGAATCCGGGAATGTCTGGGAAGGGCTGGGAGGTCATGGGCGGGCTTCGGTGTGGGTGCATGCGACAAGCGGGATTGGCGAGGGAACCGATGTTCACCTGTGTGAGGGGGCCCAGAAAAGCCGCAAATCTCCCCGGCGCAGGCCTCACGCAAACGAGCCCGCCCCCGTTGTGCGTGGGGACGGGCTCGTAGGGTTGCTGGGGAGGCAGCAACAGTGGGGAGCCGTGCGCCGGATCGCGGTCCCCACGACGTCAACTCTGCCGCTACGGTTGGTCCGTCCCCGACTGCGCCAAGGCCCAGTCACGATAGATGGACAAGAAGTGCTGGGCTTCCAGCCTGGAGTCGAGCAGATACAGGTTGCTCGCGAAAGGCCCATTGTCGTGGGCTTGGTGAGCCTCGATCTGGTGCACGCCGCGGAACAAGAAAGCGGGAAGGCCCGTGTGCATGTACGCTTCTGCCATGCCCATGAGAATGGGATGGAAGTCCCATTTTTCCCAGATGGTGACTTCCTTCAGAGTGATGGCGTAGCTGTAAGCGATGTGGCGATCTTCCGGGTCGGCGAACCACGGGTAGAGTTCGTTGTAGGTCCAGAACGCCAGGTCGGTGAGACGGCCGAGAGCGGCATCCACCCGGGGGTCGTTGGGGTTCTGATTCGCGAGGTGCCGAGCCGCGTGATAGAAAGCCGTGGGGCCCAAGGAAGCACTGATGAATCCCCGGGCTTGGAAGTTCTCACCAGCGGGCTTCTCGCCGTTGTTTTGAGTGGAGAAGGCGAAGTAGCGGCGACTGCCGGTGAGCGGTGCACTCTCCCAACCGTAGCCTGATGTCTCGGTGTAGACATCAACGGTGGGAGGGGAAATGAAGTCCATGCGTTCCCGTAGCACTTGGGTGAGCGAAGCGTCTTTGGTGAACTCGGCGACGCGACTCATGGCTCGTAGGGTCTGGTACATAGAGCGTTCGTGTGGCCACAGACTCACCGAAGCCAGGACTTCAGCTTCGTCGTAGAGCGCGTCCTTGATGCGCTCATCGCCGCTTAAGTAGTAAGCCAGAACCATGCCGCCGCGGTAGCGATGTTCGTCGTCCCCTTGGTGGCCATCGGTGTGAGGGACGTCATCGTTGATGATGGCCGGTGCGTTCTTGTCGATGAAGTCGTCCGAGCGCTTGATCTGCCACTCGCCCTTCCAGATCGCAAGGTCCATGGCGTTTTGATAGGAGCCGCCGTAACCGTGGCGCAGCCAATGGCTGGCCATGTTCGTCTCGATATGCGGGGAGTTGTTCGTGCCCCCGGTGGTTCCCTTATAGAGGAACCGGGTGACCTCTCGCTTCGGGTGGGTCGCTTGCACTTGGTGCGTGATACCCATGAGCGCGTAGGCTTCTGCTTGCTCGGTGAGGGTGAGCAATCTGTAGGGCAGCACCTCTGCCTCGTCGTAGACGTCGTAGTCCGCAGCTCGGCCGATCAACGGCGCGTGGAGTCGTCGCGCTGCTGCTTGGGGATCGCCGTCGCTCGCCGTGTGAAACGAGAGCAGGGCGGTGCGGCTTTCGTGTTGCTGATAGACAAACGTGTAGGAAGCAGAGTTGCGCGATGTCCACAGCCCGGCGGTGAGCAGTGCGTTCCCACTGGCCTCGAGAGACGTGGGCCACAGGTAGGGCATGTTCTTGATCGAGAGCGTGACGCCACCCTTCGTGCCGGTGAGATCGAGCCAACCCAACTCAGGCCACTCGGTCACGTCTCCCAAGGGGTGAATGGTCTGCCACTTGCTGACAATGCTGTAGCCCTGATCGACTAAGGTCGATTTGTCGCTGAGATCGGCGACGGGGATGTGCGGCAGCCACTTCGACGAACCCACACCGTCGGTCTTCGCGTCGCTTTGGCCCTGGTAGAGATACAGGTGCTTGCCCGGTGGAAGCAGCTTGGAGAATTCGGCCCCGGTGTGCTGGGGAACAGTCACCGCTCGATTGGCTCCAGGGCGCCCGCGGCAGACGATTTCTACACGCTCAATCTGGGCGTGGACGGGGCGATCCTTTGACGCGTTGCGCAAGGTCACCGTGACCTCGAGGTCATTCGACTTGGCCCGCGCCGTGATGCGACAGGTGAAGTCGATGATGGAGTTGCCTGCCGCATCCACGAAGGGACCGTCAGCGCGGACGACAGCCCGAGCCGGCCCGTTCTCTTCGATGGAGACCACCGTAGTGGGGCCTGGCGTGAGCAGCGCGCCGGCGGGGGTGAATCCGTACAGGCTAGGCCCGAAGGTGGGTCCGAGGACGGCCTTGCCGTTGGCTCTGACGTAGTAGAGAAAGTTGAAGTTCTCACGCAGGATCGTGGCCTGCAGCGTGCCTGTCTTCAGGGTGATGCTCTTGCCGTTGGTGGCAACCTTGGCGATGGGCGTCGCGCTGCTCTGGCCAGAGCCGTCCACCACTGTGAGCCCTGGGAGGACTTGGCCCGCAAGGACATCGGCCGAGAGATCGACCAATGCCCAGCGAACGCTGCCGTCGGTCCACTTATCGAGCGTGCGAAACTGCCAGGTCTCGCTGCCATTCACCGCCAAGGAAGGTCGACCGTTGGTCTCGAAGAGCTGTCCCTTCGGGAAGGGCAAGCCGAATGTGGCAATGCCGTCCGGGCGATCTGTCCCCGTGTCGTCGGGGTCGAGGGCTTCCTGGATCAGGACGGGGATCTGAACGGGCTGGCCCGCCTGCTGAAATCCCCCTTCGTTGGGGTTCTCGGTGGGGATCAGGGCGAACTCGGTCTCGCTGACGATCCCGTCTTCTACGGGGGGCGCCTCGTGTCGTTCTGTGTGGTGGATGCTGCCGTCTGGGGTGCCGTTCTCCCTGTGACCACCACCGTCAGACTCGTCGCCGTCCCCGGGGGGGCCTGCTTTGCCAGAGGTCGCAAGGCTGAGGGCGAGAGGGCTCTTCTGGGGGCTGCCGAGAACGGCGAGGGCGTTCTGCGGCGATGCCGCCAAGGGAGCTGGGGCGCTGACGGGAAGCGGGCTGTGGGCTTGGTTGGGCAAGCTGGAACTGACGGGCGGCCAGGCGGTCCAGGCGAGAGCGCCCAGGACAGTGGCGGATAGGCCAGCTACAAGAAAGAGAGAGCTGCGGACCTTCGAGGGTGTCTGAAGCTGGCTGGACCAGCGTCTAGGGTTCTCGGAGTTCATCAAGGTGGAGGTTCCAGTCGGGGTGACTCTGCCCGTCGTACGGATTCATCCCGCAGTGGTCCCAATGAGGGATGAGCTGGGGAGAGAACGGGGAGAGCTGAGGTGACGCATCTAGGTGACGGACTCCCAGCCCTGTCGTGACGGGGAGATCCGTTGCCGGGCCTGGGAAGTGCCCAGGTGCAACGCAACGCTTTGGGCTCGGAGGAGGCTCGTGAGGAGCAGAGAGAGGCCAAGCCTTGGAGAGACTGAGAGAGAGGCTCTGAAGAGAGGAGGGACTGGTGCAAACCGGCGGATGGCGTTAGGGAGTTTGGGAGAGGACGCAAGCCGCGCGGCTCTGGCAGACGGAACGGGCCTGGCAGGTCTGGCTCCGATTTGTTCTGA
>JBLIMM010000104.1:0-14000 GCA_047638635.1 Pseudohongiellaceae bacterium
TGCATGCAGAGCAAGCCTCCCTGCCCATTGGGCGGCCTCTGCCTGGCACGCAAGCTCACGTGGTCGATGAGCAGCTGCGCCTGCTCCCCATGGGACTCATCGGCGAGCTGTGCCTCGCCGGGCCCTCTCTTGCAAACGGGTACATTTACGATGGGGCAACCACGGCGGCTGCTTTCGTGCCCAACCCGTTTGATGACGGAGTCCACGCGCGGCTCTATCGCACAGGAGACTTAGTCCGCCGGCAAGTGGACGGATCCTTGGTGTTCGTGGGCCGGGCAGACACTCAGGTCAAAGTGGCTGGACAGCGCATGGAGCTGAACGAGATCGAGGCGCTCCTGGCCAGCCACCCTTTGGTCAACCAATGCGCCGTGAGCACCGCTGGGCAAACCCCAGCGTCGTTGCGCCTGATCGCCTGGGTCGCGATCGGCGACGAACAAGCGCCCCTCGACGGTCTCTCCACTCCAGCGAGCCGCCCCTCTTCGACACACGCCTCCAGCCTTCGTCAATGGCTGGCGGAGCGCTTGCCGCAGGCCATGGTCCCCCGCACGTTTGAGCTCCTGCCAACCTTGCCGAGAACCAGCACCGGAAAGATCGACCGCCCAGCGCTCCAAGCCCGCCTGAACAGCCAGCAAGAAGCGACAGTGTCGTCGAGCCCGCTCGTGAGCACGCGAGACTCACCCCAGCCTGCGGACGAGCACGCTGCGGCATTATTGCGCGCAGAGATCTCAGCACTCTTCGAAAGGCTCCTCGGCCCCGGAGCGGCAGCTCCCGACGCAGACTTTTTTGCCTCTGGTGGACATTCGTTACTGGCCATCGAGCTCGCCGAGCACCTCAGCTCGCTCACCGGGCAAACGGTCCCGGTGCAAACCGTCTTCGAACGTCGCACAGCTGCGGCTTTGGCCAACGTCTTGCACAGGCGCAGCTTGGGCCAAGACGCTCCACTCTTGGAAGAGATCGACCTCTTCGCCGAAGTGCAGCTGGATTCCTGCGTACAACCGGGTCAACGTCGAGCCGCCCAGCCCGCGGCAGAGGTCTTGCTCACAGGCGCCACCGGTTTCTTGGGCGCACACCTCTTGATCGACCTGCTGCAGCACACCGAAGCGCGGGTGCATTGCCTGGTGCGAGCCGCCGACGCCACCCTCGCCGCCCAGCGTATCACCCGCAACTTGCGCAGCTACGAGCTGGCCGTGAGCCCGGATCAATCCGCGCGCATCGTTGCACTCCCCGGCGATCTCGCCGCCGAGCACTTGGGGCTCGACACAGTCTCTTACGAAGGCCTTGCCAGCTCCCTCGATCTGGTCCTGCACAACGGCGCAGCTGTGGACTTCCTGCAGGGTTACCGAGCGCTAGAAGGCACCAACGTCCAAGGCACGAAGTCCGTCTTGCAGCTGTGCGCTCGTGCTGGCGCCGCCGTGCATTTTGTCTCAACCTTGGGCGTGCTCACATCTCCGAACCTGGCTCAGCGACAGAGCCTCAACGAAGACTTGCCCATGGCAGATCTCGTCGACGTAGAAGGTGGCTACGAGCAGACGAAATGGGTCGCAGAGATGTTGGTGCACGAAGCAGGGTCACGTGGATTGCCCGTGGCCATCTACCGCCCAGGGCGCATCGCCGGCAACAGTCGCACAGGGTGTTGGGCTGCAGACGATGTGGCGAGACGGTTCATGGTGGGCACGGCGCACCTAGGCTCTTGGCCCGAGCTCGACGCGCCCATCGATCTCAGCCCCGTCGACTGGGTCTCTGGGTCCATCGTGCATCTTGCCCTGGCTGGAGCAGCCCACGGCGAGACTTACCACTTGGTGCACCCACAGCCGAGCCCCATCGAGCTCTTCGCCAGCGCCGCAGAGCGCCTGGGATATACGTTCGATCGAGTCTCCCCAGACGAATGGCAGCGACGGGCCATCAGCGCCGCCGAACACGACAACGCACACCCGCTCCATCTCATGCTGCCCCTGCTGCCAAAGATCGAGGGTCGCCCGATCACTGCGGACGAGCTGGTCCCCGAAGCCACGATGCCGCCCATTGGCAGTGACTTCACCCAACGTGCCTTACGCAACGCTTCTACTTGCCCTACAGTCGACCTGGCCCTGGTCGAACGTTGGCTCACGAAGATGCTGCCGCCACACCAGTCCACCACCACGGAGTCGTCCCTATGACTCAGTCGCTCTACTTGATCAATCCAGCCGCTGACTTCCCCACCTACTACGGCGCCGAAGTCTATGCGGGCCGGGGCTATCGCCCTGCTGTCGGTCTCGCCGACTTGGTCGTGCCAACCCTCGCAGCCATGGTCCCCAAAGAGATCCCCGTCTCGATTTGCGACGAGCATCTCGAACCGGTGGACTTCAACACGGATGCGGACGTCATCGGCATCACCGGCAAGATCAGCCAATGGGGACGCACCAAGTCACTAGCGGCAGCGTTTCGTCGCCGAGGCAAGACTGTGATCATCGGCGGGCCCAACGCCACTCTCTGCCCGGAGATTGTGCGCCCCCACTGCGACGTCTTGGTGTGCGGCGAGCTCGAAGACATTGCCGACGAGTTCTTCGCCGATCTGGGCGCGGGGCAACTCCTCGAAGAATACGAAGGCACTCGCCCCGACTTGTCGATTTCACCAGTGCCCCGCTGGGACCTGTACGCGAAGTACAACGACCGGGTGCTCACCGCCACTTTGCAAACTGCCCGAGGTTGCCCTTTCGAATGCGAGTTCTGCGACGTGATCCAGTACGTCGGTCGCAAGCAAAGGCACAAGCCCATCGCCCATATTCTCGACGAACTCGAACAGATTCATCGTCACGGCTATCGCAGCCTGTTGCTTGCGGACGACAACACCACGGCCAACAAGAGCTGGGTGGCAGAGATGTTCGAAGCCGTGGGCGAATGGAACGACTCCAAAGGAAGCCAACGCATCGCCTTCAGCACGCAGCTGTCCATCGAAGCTGCTCGGGACGATGAGTTGCTGGCCCTCGCGGCGCGAGCCGGCTTGTCCCACGTCTTCATCGGCATTGAGACGCCCAATCAAGAGAGCCTCGAGGGCACGGGCAAGCGCCAGAATCTCGACAAGAACTTACGCAGCTCGAGCCAGGAAAACCCCACGCTCATCGACCAGGTGCAGCGTTTCATGACCCACGGTATCGGCGTCACCGGCGGCATGATCTGCGGCTTCGATTGGGACAAGACGGACATCTTCGAGCAACAGTTCGAGTTCGCCCAAGAGGCTGCGGCTCCGATCTACACCCTCTCCGCCTTGGCCGCTCCTGCAGCGACTCCCCTGCACGACCGTCTGGGGAAGGCAGGCCGCCTTGTCGAAGGTCTCGAAGTTCCCGGGCACCCCTGGAACACCAACATGGAGCCCTTGCTCATGAGCCGGGACGAGCTCACCGCAGGGATCCGCTGGTTGGCCAATAAGCTCTATCACCCAGAGGCTTTTGGCGAACGGGTGAGCCGCTACATCGCCATGCTCAGCGAGGGCAAGGGCCACGTGCCCCCGTCCAAAGCTCGGACGGCCATGCGCAGCGTGGACCGCGACACGCTCTCATTGATCGCCGACATCCCCAAGCTCGACAAGGCCTCGGCGCTCATGTGGAAGGACGTCATAGCTCAACTGCCAGACAACCCCAACGCAACCATCCCGCTCATGGAAGCCATGGTGCGCTACCAGCAGATTCGCTTCATGTACGAGAACGGCAACTTCTGGGACCCGCCCACCATCAGTGACGAGGCTTCGGCGCCGGAAGTCACTGCGCACTGACCAGTGCAGCCCCACCGGCCCCGGGCCTAAGCCCTGGGCCAAATCAGGCCACACGGAGGCGGCCGCCCTTAGCCCAAAGCTTGGGTGAGCACCAACGTCGTGAGCACCACATCGCCCACGGTGGCCCAGCGACCCTGCAGGGGTTCGTGGAGCACGATCCCCGCGTCCTCAACGAGGAGTTGGCCTGCATAACTCCCGTCCTCGTGGAGAGTCAGACGCACGTCTTCGAAGTTCAGTACGCGATTCAGGCTCGGGGACAGTGCCTTGTAGAAGCACTCCTTCGCCGAGAACGCCAGCTTGGCCCGGCGTCCCGCTTCCGCCTCTGAATACTGTTCTAGCTCGGCTCGTTCCTCTTCTCGCAGGATGTGCCGCCAAAGCTTGGGCTTCAGCGGTGCAGCACCTTCAATGTCGAGGCCAATAGCCGAGCAGTCTGATTTGCATGCGACGGCCACCACGCACAAGCCAACGCTGTGGGAGATCGAACCCAGCAAACCAGCGGGCCACGCGGGCGCCCGGCGCAGCTCGGGCAGCAAAGGTGCATCCTCCGCTCCCCACTGACCCAACAACCGATGGGCCAGGGCTCGCCCTGTAGCAAACTCGGAGCGACGCTTCTCCACGGCCCGAGCCACGAGCTCTCGCTCGGCTTGGTGCTGCAGCGTCGCCGCACCATCGATGAGCGCTGCAGCGGACAGCACATGAGCCGGGAGCAAGCGCGCCGCCGCCAGCCCAAGGGCCTCACCAGGACAGCACACGTCACTCACTCGACAGGCCGCGCCTGGCTCGCCAAGCCACCGGCACTTTCGCCACCGTCGATCACCACCGAAGTGCCCGTCATAAAGCGGGCCTCGTCGCTGGCTAAGAAAGCGAACAACGCAGCAATCTCTTCAGGCTGCCCATGCCTTCCCAGGGGGATCTTCGCGTCGATTTCGGCAAACATTTCAGCGGTGTACTCCGCCACTTGCATGGGAGTAACCACGGCGCCTGGGCTGACCGAGAGCACTCGCACGGACGGCGCCAGTTCGAGGGCCATGGTGCGAGTCAACTCGATCACCCCCGCCTTGCTCGCGTTGTAGTCGGCGTAATCAGGACAGCCCACGTGTGCGTTCATCGAGCCCATGTTGAGGATCACGCCACTGCGGACAGCGAGCATCCGTCGCGCCGCTTGCTGGGCCACCATGAACAGGCCCGTGAGGTTCGTGGCCATGGTCTCGCGCCAAGCCTCTACGGTGATCTCCAAGAAACTATGCCGCGTAGAGATGCCGGCATTGTTGATCAGCACGTCGAGCCCGCCCCAGCGCTCGTCGATGGTCGCAAAGGCCTGCAACACCTGCAGCTTTTGGGACACGTCGGCAACCAGCAGTTCGTCGAGCCCACTGGCCTCTCGGCGCAACTCGGCGCAGGCCTCGCCATCTCGGTCGATGACAATCACACGGCTGCCTTCTTCAAGGAAGCGCAGCGCCGTGGCCCGTCCAATGCCCTTTGCGCCGCCGGTGACCACCACCCGTTTGTGCTGCAGTCCCTTCATGAGCGACCTCTCGGGTGACGGGTACGGCGGTCGCCGTTAGCCGCGCAGGATGGTTGGATCCCAGCGAATCACAGCGCTTGCAGTGGTCATTCCAGCGCCAAAGCCAACGAGCAAAACCAAATCGCCCTTTTTCAGGCGGCCCTTGTCGACAGCATCGACCAAGGCCAGCGGGATTGACGCCGCAGAGGTGTTGCCCGTGGTCTCCAGCACAGTGGCCGTACGACTCATGGGGATACCCAGGCGCTTGCTCGCAGCCTCGATGATGCGAATGTTGGCTTGATGCGGCACCACCAGGGCGATGTCGCTGGTGGTGACCCCAGCCCGCTCCAGCGACTTATGCGCCGAGTTGACCATCAGTCGCGCAGCCCGGCGGAAGATCTCCTTGCCGTCCATCTGCAGGTAGCCACCCACCTCGGCGAAGATGGCCTTGCGCAGAAAGCCGTGCGACCCGAGATCCCAACCCAGCAGGCTGTTCTCGCTCTTCGTGGATTGCAGCACCACCGCCCCTGCACCGTTGCCAAACAAGATGCCGGTGACACGGTCGGTGTAGTCGGTGATGCGATCGAGGGTCTCGGCGCCGATCACCAGAATATTGTCGAGGCCCTGGCCCACAAAACCGAAGGCAGTCACCAACGCGTAGACGAAGCCTGAACAGGCGGCCCCCACGTCGAAGGCGCCACATTCGAGGCCCAAGGCGTCTTGAACCGTGGGCGCTGTGCCCGGGCAGGTCTGATCGGGGGAGGTCGTCGCCAGCACCAAAAGATTGATATCGGACGGCTCTAGCCCCGCACTTTCGATGGCGCGACGCCCCGCCTCCGTGGAGAGGCCTGAGGTCGTACCACCCACACGTCGCTCGCGAATCCCGGTCCGCTCGCGGATCCAGGTGTCGTTCGTGTCCATGGTCTTGGCCAGGTCATCGTTAGTCACGACCTGATCGGGCAGGGCAGAGCCCCAACCGGTGATGAAGGCGCCGTTCATGAACCGTCCCGAAGAATGTGTGCGTGGCGGGAGTTCCCTCCGCGCCATATCTTGACGAATCGCGAATCATACCCGGCTGACCCTCTGCCAGACGAGCCCCAGGTCTGGAAGCCCGCTCCCCAAAGCCGCTCCAGCCCCTCAGAGCCTCAGATTTTGGAGCAGATCGCCCCCGTACTCGCCACGACGCGGGGCCACCTCCAAGCCACAGTTGCCCGGCGCCCCTACGGCTTGGCACACTCCCTGCCATGTTGTCTCGCCTCTTCTCTCGCCTGCTCGGACGTCGTCCCATGGACACTCCCAAATTTTCGTTGCCCACGGCCGACACGGCCACCACCACAGCCTCCGGTCTGTCCTACGAAGTGGTCTCCGAGGGAGAGGGCGCCAGCCCCTCAGCCACGGACAAAGTCACCGTGCACTACGCCGGCTGGCTCACCGATGGCACCCACTTCGACTCCAGCTACGGCCGGGGCGAGCCTGCGACCTTCCCGCTCAACGGCGTCATCGCCGGGTGGACTGAAGGCGTCCAGCTGATGAAGCCCGGGGCCATCTACCGCTTTCTGATTCCGCCGAAAATGGCTTACGGCGCCAGCGGAGCGCCCCCAGTCATCGGCCCCAACGCCACCCTCGTGTTTCAGGTTGAGCTGCTGAAGGTCGGCTGATTGCCGATTTTGGCCCTGCGCAGCGAGAGGCGTTACGACCATGTCCCAAGAGTTGCTGCCTTGCGTTGAGCTCGGGCCCCAGGACAACCCGGCAGCTACGGTGATCTGGCTCCATGGATTGGGCGCTGATGGCCACGACTTCGTGCCCATCGTCCAAGAACTGGGGCTGCCGGGGGTCGACGGGGTGCGTTTTGTGTTTCCCCACGCACCCTCCATGCCCATCACAATCAATGGCGGCATGGTCATGCCCGCTTGGTACGACATCGAAGAAGTCGACCTGAAGCGAAAGCACGACATGAAGGGGGTGGAAACCTCGGCCCTCGCCTTGACCGCGCTCATGGAGCGTGAGCTGGTCCGCGGTGTGCCCCCAGAGCGCTTGCTCCTGGTGGGATTCTCACAAGGGGGCGCCATGGCCCTCCACGTGGGCCGCATGGCAGGCCATCCCTTGGCTGGTATTGTGGGCCTCTCGACCTACATGGTCAGCGAGGAAGCTCCCCCCAGGAAGACCAGCGAGGCTCGAGATCCCGTACCGATTTTTCTCGGGCACGGAGTCTTCGATCCCATGGTGCCCCTGGCCCGTGGGCAGGCCGGCCGAGCTCGCCTTGGCGAGTTGGGCCATGACGTGCAATGGCACGAATACCCCATGGAACACGAGGTTTGCCTCGAAGAGATCCGCGATTTGGGCACCTGGATGAGCGCGCGTTTGGGGCTCTCGGACGGTTAGAGAGACTTGAGCCAGCAGTGAGAGATGTGTGTCGAGGGGCCCCTCTCTGATCCCAGCGTGAATTCCGTCTCAACTGGCGGGCCCAGCGGGACGAAGGAAACACAGTCAGCCGGAGTGCGGTCGTCGCATTCTCTGGCTGGACCCTGTTTCCCTCTGGTCCCGCTCGATGACCGACGACGTTCACTACGATGGCGACGACAGTACGGCTGCCACCGAGAATCGCTCCGGCGAGCCCCCTACGCCCACGGGAACTGACGGCGTTGGCGGAATCGAAGTCTTCGGCGCCGCTCCGCTGGCCACGGAAGACGACGAACAACTCGCTCACGAGAACGGCCACGACGAAAGTGGCGAAAGTGGCGAGGGCCGGCAGGAAGAGGCCGCCGAGCTAGCTGACGAGCTGGTCTCCGATCCCAGCGCTCTGAAAGAGTCCCCCACAACGAGCCCTGCCGCGGCCGCAAACGAGCCCTCGGCTCCCAGCTCAGAAGTCCAGCAGGGCAACCCGCAGGACGCTCCCCAAGAAGACGCCCTGGCTGGAACCCTCACCCTGCTCGATGGCCGATTGGCCGCGATTGAGGGTCAACTGGACAGTCTCTCCCGCATGACGGGCCATCTGCCCCCGAAACTCCGGGGTCTGGGCACCAAGCTCGAAGAGTTGGCCGCCCCCTTGGCCGACGCCAGCACCCGCTCGCTCATGGTCGACCTGTTCATGCTCGACGATTTGAGCCGGGCCGCCCTGCACCGGGAAGGCGACAGCGAAGCCGCGGGCCGTGCCCTCAGCGCCGTGGTCAAGATGCTCGAGAACCTCTTCGAGCAGCGGGACGTGACCACCATCCCCACGGACATCCCCTTCGACCCCAAGTTGCACCAAGCCGTGGAGCGCCTCCCCGTGGACGATCCCGCCCACCAAGGGCACATCTTGGAGGTTTATCGCCGGGGCTACCGCTCAGGCAACCGCGTGCTCCGCTTCGCAGAAGTGGGTGTCGCTCACTACGAAGCCGACCCGGAAGACGACTCAGCCCCGGACGCCCTCTGAACACGACCTCACCTTCTGAACCTCCCGCCAGCAAACCCTCCACACCCAGGGCCGCAGCGCTCCTCCTCCCGCAGCGCCTGCCTCAGACACAACCTAAGGACAGCGAAATGACTAAGCGATACGGCATCGACCTCGGCACCACCTACTCCACGATCTCCCGCTACGACGAGTCTCGTTCAGAGGTGAAGGCCCTACCACTCGAATCAGAGGACGGTGAAACGTCCTCACTACGTTCGGTGATTTACTACCCGCCAGAGGGCAGCCCGGTGGTCGGCGAAGTGGCTTGGAACACTCGCAAGCAAGACCCGGAGCGTGTGGTCGTGGGCATCAAGCGTCGTATGGGCGATGACTGGACCACGGAGCCGATCAACGGTGAGCGGCTCACGCCACAGCAGATCTCCACGGACATTCTGCGCTCGCTCAAAGAGAACGCCGAGATCGAGATGGGCGAAGAAGTGACCGACGTGGTCATTACCGTGCCCGCCTACTTTGGCGAGCGTCAGTGCGCCGCCACCATGGAAGCGGCTGCGGCTGCCGGCCTCAACGTGCTCAACATTCTGAGTGAGCCCCACGCAGCAGCGGTGGCCTACTCCATCGAGCGTTCGGTCTGTCTCACGGACAAGCACGTGCTGGTCTACGACCTGGGCGGCGGAACCTTTGACGTCACGCTGATCAAACCCGTGCTGCCCGAGGGCGCCGAAGAGCATGGCATCTCCAACCTGACCCTGAACACGTTGTGCAAAGACGGTAACCGGGAGCTGGGCGGTCTCGACTGGGATGACGCCATGATCGACCTGGTCGCTGAAAAATGCATCGAGCAGTTCGACCATGACCCGCGCCTGGACAACCGCAACCTAGCCCTGCTCCACGACAACTGTGAGAAGGCCAAGCGCGCGCTGAGTAAGAAGAGCAGCGAGACCGTGGTCGCCGACTTGGCCGGTCACATGATCGAAGTGACCCGCTCAGAGTTTGAAGAATCCACGAGCGGTCTGCTCCTGCAAACGCGCATGCGCCTGGAGCAGGTCCTCGCCGAGGCTGCCGAGCAACATGGCATCAGCTTGGACGATGTAGACGTGCTGGTCTGCGGCGGCGCCACGCGCATGCCCATGGTCAAGGCCATGCTGCGAGAGGTCTTCGGCAAGGATCCCCTGGAATACAAGAACCCGCAGCTCTTGGTCTCTTGTGGTGCGGCCTACGTGTCCCACGCCATGGACCCTGAAGCCACGATCCCGCTGCCGGGCCCCGGTGGCGAAGCGAACAACGAGAAGGTTGTCACCATCAGCCCCGACTCGATCACGGATATCACCTGCCACGCCGTGGGCATTCAGGTGATTCGTCGTGCGTCAGACGGCGAGGCCAAGGCAGCCAATGCCATGGTGCTCGTGAAGGGCACGACGTTCGGCGAGCAGCGCGAGTTCGTCACCGAGACGCTCTTTGATGGACAAACCGAAGTGTGCATTCGGCTCTTCGAAGGTGAGTCTGAGGACCTAGACGACTGCGTCCATCTGATGGACTTCCGCATCGAAGGCCTCCCCGCCGAACGCCCCCGTGGGCGTCCCATTCGCACGACACTATGGTTCGGTTCCAACGGCATCATCACCGGGACAGCAGTGGACGTAGAGACCGCTCGTGAAATCGAGATTCACTACGACCGTTGGAGCAGCCTGGAAGCCGCAGCGGCTCAGCGCAGTGCCCCGACCCCGGCGCCCAAAAGCGATCCGGTCGCTGAAGTCCCCCAGGCCACAGAAGGCCCCTTCGACCCCGACCAGAACGACGGCGACGAGGCCATCGAAGTCTTCGGCAAGGAGCCCTTAGAAGAACTCGATGCCAGCGAACTCGAACTCATCGAGGACGACGGCGAGACGGCACCGCAAGAGCCACAGTCTGCGGATGCCCCAGCCCCAGACAAACCGGCCATTGCCGCGGACACCGGTCTCAGCACGCCCATCCGCATTCTCTGATCGTCACAAAACAGGAGCTGCCCCGTGACTCGCCCCGCTCAAAGTGCCATGTCGATCCATCAGATTCGCGAAATGTTCGCAGCCCTTTCGTTGCCCATCTGTAACGACGAGCAGGCCATTCAAGCAGCAGCGGACGCTCGGCGAAGCGCTCGCAACCGCGACCTGAATAGCACCAAGGGCACCATGGCCGTGCGAGCTCAAACCTGGTTTGAGCAGGTGGACGCTCTGCTCAAAAAGCGCGAGCAGCTCCTGGACGCCGCCTACCAAGACTTCGTCAGCCTCGGCGACGCGGTCTTGGGGGCGGCGGGTTTTGGCGGCAAGAGAAAGATCGCCAAGAGTGGCCGCACTGCGCTCTTGGGCCTGGCCCAAACATGGTGCGGTGCCCGTGAAGACTTGGCCCACTTCTGGGTCGATCGTTTCATGTCGGAACGCAAGCTCGGCACCCGGCCAGTGGGCGTGGGCACACGGCAGAAATTCACCTCGTCTCAGAGCCTGACGGCGCCCGCAAAATCGCCCCCCACCCAGCCTGCTCAGGCACGACCGAAGAAGCAGGCCCCAGTGGCCAGTTCATCGAACATTGCGCTAGCACCGCCCCTTACCAAACAGGCCGTTCAGAAATCTGCAGCTCCCACAGCTTCTGGAAAACCGGCTCAAACTCAGAGCGCCCCCAAAGCAGGTGGCTCCAAAGCAGGTGGCTCCAAACGGGCCGTGGCGGTGACGCTGAGTGCCCTGGCTGTGGCAGCAATCTTCGGCGCAGCGTCCCAAGGCCTGATTTCCCTGGACGTTTTCGGAACTCAAGCCGCATCGGCACAGGCAGGAACCGACGGAGCAGGCGACGATCTCAGTGCTGGAACGCCAGCGGAGTCCGTATCGCTCACCGTTGAAGCTCAGCTCGTGACCTCGGCCGGTGAAATCCGCAGCCCTGTGCAGCAGCAGCTCAACGGGACTTCGACGCAAGATCTAGAGGCTCCCGAAGCGACACAAGCCTCGAAGGCCAGCCTGCCACCGTGGACAGCCTGGGCCATTGAGCCAGACGACATCGCCTTCTCCGGGCAGACGCTGAAGCTACGCCTCGAGTGCGACAGCCTCCCCGACGGACGCCTCCACAATCTGCGCTTGCAGGGCCTGAAGGTGAACTCCATCGAGCTCACTGAATCCCACACTGAACTCCAGTTCGACGTCATGGATCTTCCAGACGGACATTACGAAGGTCAGGCCAGCTGGTCCTTCACCCTGAAGAACGAAGACGGGCAAGCCTCCCAACGCATTCAGGGACACTGCCAGGTGCTCCTACCCGCTCGCTGAACGGACCCCGGTCCACTGCAAGAGCCGCCCTCGCCGTTCCCCGGCGACAACGCTGAGGCCGGGCTAACCTAGGCGCCCCCTGGCCCTCGCCCGGAGCGTCTCATGGCGTTCACGTCTCGCGCGTTCACCCTGCGGTTATCTCGTCACCTCAGCTTCTCGGCAGCCTTGGCTTTCGTGCTCTGTGGCAGCTCCAGCTGTCACTTCCACAGCAGCAGCGGAAGTCATGACCACTCCACACACTGCGACGAGAATCACATCGATCTCAACGAGGGCTGCGAGACAGGCGGCGCTCCCGACGCAGCAGACGACGACAACTCAGGTTTGCTGAGTGTGCGCCCGAAGACGGCCCGAGGTCACCGCCGACACAGGGCATCTGGCGGCTCCCCCGGCTACAAGCCCTCCCAGGCAACGCAACTTGTGGAGTCGTTGCACCTTAGGGACTTCGCCAAGAATCTCTGGCCCGCCGGCCAGCTCACGGCACTCCATCTCGCGGTGCATCGCGAGACCATCGCCGTTCAGCTGATCGAGACCGTCGACCCAGACAGCGCTTCAGGGACAAGCAAAACCACACAGGCCACCTTGCTGGTTTTTAGCCATCAAGGCCAGCTGCGGGCCATCCGTCAGGGCAAGGCGATGCCCATCTCGGCGAACTGACGGTCAGCTGCCTCCGCCCAGCCCCTGTTCGCCAGAGGACTGGCCGGGCTCGGATGCAACACGCGCCCAAATTCCACATCGCCGTCAGCGAGAGCGAGCCGCGCGCGAGCCTCAGCAAACGCCCCCACTCCAATGACCCGTTGTGGTTTGAGCAGGGCGACCACCTCTTGCAGGGCCTTGTCACAAACGGCAAAGAGCGACTCTCGCTCAGCCCGGGGCAGCTTGTCGGGAGTGTGATTGCGGCCACTCTCCTCCAAGAACACAAGGGGACAGAAGTTCCACACGAAGAAGCGCTCGAAGAACGCTTCGGGGGAATCAAAGTGCCCGGCGGCCCATTCCCACATGCGTCGCCCTGACACTTCGCTCCGGGGGCAGTCGAACCCCTGGATCTGCCGCTTGGGATGCTCGTTGTGCGGTCGGCCGATCTTGCCCGAGATGCCCATCCAATTGCGAACCGCGGCAACCTCACCGAAGGGCACTCCGGTTTGCGACATGCCAAAAGGGCCCGGGTTCATCCCCAACAAGAGCGCTTCGATGCCCGGATGGCCAAAGCGCCGCAAGTAAGTGTCGTGGCAAGGCCGGGCGTACTCGAGGGGGTTATAGACGTGAGTCACGGGGAGCGCGAAGGACAAAGCGTCCACACGCTTGGACAGTCGGCGAGTGATCGTGATGAGGCTCATGGGCGCAGTCTACGCCTCGCGCCTGATCAGCCCCTGAGCCAATACAGAATCTGAGTGCAGCGACTGTTAGGTTGCAGCCATGATCAGACCCACCGCTGTGCTCCGTTGGTCCCTCGCCGCGGCGCTGTTGGCCGCTCTTTCCGGCTGTGCCTCCCGCCCGGCTCCCGCCACACCACCTGACTACACACGTCCCTTGCCCGACGGTGCCCCAGCGCTGCTCCCCGTGCACACGTCCCAGTGGCCCGACATGAGCTCCCAGTGGTATGAGCGGGAGGAGCTGCTCCCGGCCTTGCGCCTGTCCCGAGACTGGTTCACTCGACCAAGCACCAAGGAAGCCTTCCCGGTCGAAGGCATCAGCCACCGCCGCGCTGCCGAGTCCTTGCAGCAGTTTGAAGCCGCCCTGCTCGAAAGCTCCTCGGCGGCCGCCTTTACTCAGCGGTTGCAACGAGACTTCGAGTTGTTCCGCAGCGCCGGCTGGGACGGACAAGGAGGCGGCGTGCTCTTCACTGGTTACTGCACCCCCATCGTCAACGGCAGCATGACCCGGGATGCCCAGCACACCTGGCCGCTCTACGGCCTTCCCGACGATTTGGTCAAAGCGGCAGACGGCGCCATTCTGGGGCAGCGCCTGCCCGATGGTTCCTTGGGCAAGTACCCGGACCGCAGCGCCATCGAGGTGGGCGGCCTACTCAGGGGCACCGAAGTGGTTTGGCTCGCCGATCCCCTGGACGCC
>JBLIMM010000105.1:0-13984 GCA_047638635.1 Pseudohongiellaceae bacterium
CCTCTGCGCGGGTGGGGATGGTTGTGGTCGTGGCCCTTGGTGGGCATGGGCCACGGTCAGCGAAGAGGGGATTTATGCGTTACGAGGGCGGAAGCGCTCGAACAAGTCTTCGACGACTGCAGCAATCTCTAGTGAGTAGCTGACCACGCGGTTGCGCAGAAAGACGAAAGAAGCGGTGACAGGCACGGCAACGACCAGACCCAAGAGGGTCGTGATCAAGGCACCAGCGATGTCACCAGCGAGGACGTCAGGAGTGGCTTGGCCCTTGGACGCTGCGATCGTGTCGAAGGCGCCGATCATGCCGTTTACCGTACCCATCAGCCCGAGCATGGGGGCCACGCCAGCGATGAGTGACAGCCAGCTGAGACGAGCGTGAAGCTTCACGGTCTCTTCGCCGACCATCTCTTCGAGGGACTTCTCCATGGCATCGAAGGACGCGTTCAGCTTGGGCAAGCCAGCAGCGACGATGTTGGTGAAGTAGCAGGGCTCGGTCTCGCAAAGTTCGATGGCTTCTTGGTACTCGCCAGCCTCGAAGAGTGCTTCCATTTCGTCCACCAATTCTGGGGGAGCGAGTTGGTCACGGCGCACGGCCATGATCTCTTTGATGACCAGGGTCATGGCCACGACCGAGAGGGCGATGATAACCATGCCAATGGTGCCAGCATTGGTGAAGAACTGGCTGGCTTTGGAGCCGCCTGCTGCTGGGGCATCAATGGCACCGCTCTCTTGAGCAGCCACTAATGGGGCCAGAGCGAGGATAGCAGCAGTGTAGAAGTAGGGACGGAGCTTCATGGACGGGGCTCTCACCGTGTCGGGTGGCTTGGGGTACGGGTCAAAGAGTGGATTGCTGAGATAGACGGGCCCAGTGGCTCGCTGGATAGCGGGCTTGGACTTCGCTGAAGTAGTCGCGGGCCATCTGACGACCATTTTTCTCTTGGCCCTTTTGGTCCAACGCGCTCGCACAGCGCCCAAGGTAGTACAGGGCCTTGGCGTGTTGGTCGGGAATACTCGCGCCTGTAACGGCAATACGGGTAAAGCCCAACTGAGCATCCTTCAGTTTGTTGTCTTTGAAGTCGGCCTCAGCGAGGCCGTTCCCTGCGGCAGCGGCGATCGCAGGGTCATCCCCGCCATCTTGGGCCAGCTGCTGAAAGAACGAGCGTGCGCTGCTGATCTGCCCTTGAGCAAGGAGTGCTCCACCCGCTCCGCTTCTGGCACTGAGGCCGAGAGCTTCGATGGCGGGGAGCAAATCGGCTCGGCGGCCCAAGTCACGGAGGGCTGACTCAGTGGCAAGGGTTGCGGCGGCGAAGGCATCGCCCGCGGCTACTCCATCACCGCTCGACAAGAGCTCTTGGCCTAGGGTGATCTGAGAGCGGACAGCCCAGTCGGGGGTGACGCTCTTCTGCTGAGCAAGGTCGATGACCTTTTGAACATCCTCCCTGGCTCGGTCCATACGCCCAGATTGCGCAGCGATGCGGGCAGAAAGTAGGAGTGCTCGGGGCAACAAGCGATGGTCGCTGTACTCGGCCAGGAAGCGCTCTACAGCCGTTTGAGCGGTCGCCAGGTTCTCGGGGCCGCGGAGTGCTTGAATCTCCGCCAGCTCAAGCAGGGCCACGGGAGCGACCCAGGAGGGCTCTGTCTCGTGACTCGCTGTTGTGAAGAGCGTGGCTGCTTCTTGGAGACGGTTGCCCTCACGGGCGGCGAGGCCGGCCTCCCAAGCCGCGCTGCCCTGGCCATAAACGACCCTGACGACGAGTTCCGTCTTGCGGGTTTCCACCTTGGAATCAGGCCCACCCCGTTGAAAGGAAACCTGCTGCAGCGTTTCGCGCACCACAGTCGCTCCTGCAAGCGGAGCGATTTGATCGCGGCTGTTCAGCACGTCGATACGGCCCTGAGCCGTCGAAGGTGTCGAGAGCAGAGCCATCGAGACCACCGCCCACACCGTGATGACGACTGGCTGGCGGCTGAGGGTGTTCAGAAGCGACACGGGGAACTCCGAGTGGTCCGTCTTTGAGAACGACGGAAGCGCGAGATTCTAGGGCAGCGCCGGATCACGATCAATCCGGGCTCTGTCTAGGCGATGCGGGTGACGGACAAGGTGGGGGAGGGGACTGCCTTATTGGGAAGGCAGCTTACGGTCAAGATAGCGGAAGAAGTCGCGGTAGAGAGGCTGATACTGAAGCTCGGGTTCAAGGCCGTCGACCGTATCAGCGTCGTAGTTGGGCTGGCTGAGCTTCACGCTCTCCAAGACCTTGCGGCAGCTCACAGCCGACTCGGGCGTGAGCTCGCGCAGCTGATAGAGGCAAAGGATGGCGCCAAGCTTGGCTTCCCACCAACGCTGGGTGTACTTGGCCTGAACGTTCAACCCTCTGAGGAGCTCGCTCCAAAGAGCCAGGGCGTCTTGATAGTCGCCGCTACCTCGCACCTCAACAACAGCTCCGTCGCTGTCAAACTCAAGCCAGCCGCCATAGCAACGGGCGGCTCCGCGACGGATCTTTCTGCTGCTGGGGTTACGACTGTGCAACTCCTTCCAGATGGTCCGCGCCTTGCCAAAGTCGAGCTGGGCGTCGAGGGACGTGGCCAGCCCAATCTGAGCCCGTTCTAGGTGAGAGGGGTCGCCTGCCCGAGCCAGGACCTGGACGCTCTTTTCAAAGACCCTCTGAGCATCGGAGGGGCGCAGAGCTTCGAGGTACCACTCACCTGTGCCGAGCATGTTGAGAGTGGACGTAAAGCCACTCTTCTCGGAGTAAAGCCACATGGAATCGGCAGCACGACTCAGCAGATCGTTGGCTGTGTCGCTGTTCCCGAGACTTTTTTGGACACGACTCACTGTCTCGATGGACTTACCAACCTTGTATGCGGCTGCGGAGACAATCGCCGGGCTTGCACCGAAGTCGATGAGTTCCCGGAGAGCTGCCTCGCTTTCGTCCACCGCACCGCTCATGGCCTGAGCTTCGACGCGTTTGAACTTCACGAGTGCATGCATGCCGTCTTGCCCGGCATAGACATCCTCGAAGTCGGCCAGGGTTTGCAGGGCTTCTTCTGGGCGGTTGACGTCTGCACCGAGGAGCAAGCCGGCGTGATAAAAGCGCGCCTGTGCCATCGCGACCTCGCGGAGGTTACGCCCGGTGGCATTCGTCGGATCTAGGCTGGGATCGTCGGCGCGATCTTCGAGCTCTTGGTAAGCAGCGATGGATTCTTCGATCCGCCCAGCTCCGGCCAAACTCCTGGCTATGTAAACCAGGGCCCGCTCATAGTTGGGGGAGGAGGGGGCCACGCCCTCTAGGTCCGCCATGACGGCTAGGTACGCTTGGGTGTCGTCCGTGGCAATCTCGCCGTAGGCTTCTTTTGCGGCCATAAAGGCGAGGTCGAGCTCAAGGCCGTCCATGGCTACAAGGCGAGCGCTGGCTTGGGTTCTCAGTGACTTGTCGTAGTCGTCACCCGTTTCCTTGAAGCGGGCGTCGAAGGAGTCGTACATCTTCTTGGCCGAAGATTCGAGGTCGTCGAGCGGAGCGTTCAGGCGTTGAGCCAGGAGCAAGGCTTGTTCGAAAGCCACCGCGGCCTCTAGGTGACGACTGAGTCGCCGCAGGGAATCGCCAGCTCCCATCCAGGCCTCGTAACCGATCTCGCTGAACTGAGCGTCGGTGGTGAGGCTGGTGGCTGCTCTCAGGTAATGAAACGCAGCGTCGTCGAACTGATTTTCGCTGCGGTTACCCCGGGCAGCCTGAAGGAGCACCGCGGGGGATTGAACACCGCCGCCCTTGACGAGGGCGGCCAGCATCACTTCGGCGCGCTTCCCTTCAGGTGTGCCACGTCCACCGTCAGTGACGATCTTCACAATCTCGGTGGCCTGATCCTCCCGGCCAAGAGACTCAAGGGTGGCGGCCCAGTCGAGAAGGGATGCAAAACCAGGACGGCCGATGGGCACGTTCTTGGATTCGTGCTCCGCAATCATGGTTTCGATGATGCTCGCGGCGGCTTCCATCTCTCCGGATTCCGCCTCGATCCGGGCTTTGTATCCCCAGGTGCGATCGAGGAGGGCGGCAATCTGGTTCTGAGCCGAGACGGGGAACTCGCTGATGTAGCTCCAGTATTCGTCCGAGACTTGGTCGATTACGCTGTCCAGGACGTCATGGGCGTCCCGGCGGTAGCTCTCCCGTTCGTCGTCGGCGGAAACGATTCTGCTCAGTTTCTGATAGACCCGAGCCTGCTCGTACATGGCCTTGAAGACGATCAGCGACTGCTCTTCGATCTCCCATTGGAAGTCTTCGAGCTGAGCTTCGGCCTGCTCAAGTTGGTGACTGGGATCAGCGCCAACCTCGGACCACTCAATGCGGTTGAGTGCACGGAAGTACATGGTGTACACGGCGCGATTGCGCATCAGTGCCGCTTCGTCCGTCTTCTCAACTTCCTCGAGCTGCGCAGCGATTCCCTCTGCCTCGGACTGCAAGGTGACGTAAACGTCGTCAGCCTTCTCGAAGTCAGCTTCGGCTAGGGCTGTCGCGCTCTCGTCACCCTCGCTGGCCATCTTGGCGTAGAGAACGCCACGTTCTCTGAGTAGACCCGCCAGGTCGCTCAGCGCGTCCACGAAGCGATCGTGGTAAGCGTAGGGCGTTCCGGGGTTCGTCCAGTCGCTGAGCCGCTGAATGGCCTGGCCCATGATGGTGAGACGCAGGCTTGCCTCGGCAGTGTTCTCGGCCCGGCGTTTGAGGATACGAGCAAGCACAAGGCTCGCCTTGCCCTCAAGATCGCTGTCGGAGATACGCTCGATGTCACGCTGAGTTTGAGTGACGACGTCAGTCGCCATATCAAAGTAGCGGTGGACAGCGAGGTTCTCCGCGAAGGAGAGGTCGTCGTCGAGAAGGGCAGCTCGGTCGTCCTGTAGGGGGACGGCCAGCAATCCAGCGATGATGATGAAGAGTCCGGTCATGGCAGCAGTAGGTCTTCAGCGGAGGTAGCTGGTGTTGGGCTCGCTCTCCTCGGGGGCCAAAATGTTGGCCGTGAGGAGAATCAGCAACTTGCGCTTGGAGACGTAGTCGCCCTGGCGCGTAAAGAAGAAGCTGATGATGGGGATGTCACCGAAAAAGGGCATGTCCGACTTGTAGTCCTGCTCGACGGAGGTCTTCAGACCACCGAGTAGGAGCGTGGCGCCGTCGGGCAACGTGGCTGTAGTGCGCAGCCGCTGGATGTTCAGCTCAGGCAATTGAATGGTGACGTTGCTACCACTCGAGGTGCCGAGGCTGACCAAGGAAGCGGGGAGCGGCTCGCCGTTCGCACCGGGGACGAGTTCGGCCAGGGTGGGCCGTAGCTCGAGGGTGATGAAGCGCCGATCGGCGGAGGCCACGGCCCGGACGTCGAGGACGATGCCGTCCTTGACGATGCCTAGATCAGGCTGGGCAATCACAGCACCCGTCGCGATTTCAGGCTCGAAGTCCCGAACGTACGTGCGGTTCGTGAGCACCTTGATATTGCCCCGTTGCCCGCTGCGAATCGTGAGGCTCGGCGCGTTGACAATGTTCGAGGTCTGGTACTTGCTCACAGCCCGTAAAACGGCGTTGACGTTCACGTCATCAAGGAAGAGTCCCTCGATGGCCAAGCCGCCACCGTTCGTCAAGACACCCTGCTCACCGAGCAGTGAACCGAAGAGGTTCTCGGTGCGTCCCTTGAGCGTTCCGTTGGGGCCCTGATAAGAGGCGCCGGGGTCGATGCCTGTACCAATGCCGGCCGGGTTGTTTGGTGTACCCACGCCACCGGCGTTGGGCTGGCCGAAGTTGTTCAAGCTCGAGCCCTGGGAGGGGGAGAGCCCGCGCAAGTCCACCCCGATGTCTTGGAGGAAGCTATCTTCGACAGAAATAAAGCGGGTCTGGATGTGAATCAGCGTGGTGGTGTTTTTGCGCAGGTCGATCAACATCTGCTCGATCTGCTCATGGACCTCGGGGGTGGTCTTGACGATGAGCGTGCCCTTGATCTGGGTGATGCTGCGCTCGGGATCGTCGGTCCAGCTGTCCGGTGAGATGTTGTCCTGGATCAGCGTGAGCAGGGTGTCTTCGCTGATTTGCGGTTGGGGTTCTTTGAACTCCACACCGTCTTGGAAGCTCTCAGCATCTGTGCCAGAAGGCACCAGGTTGAAATCGACTGTGCTGTGATCCGACGGTGTGAAGGTCAGGTCACGGATGTCATACATCTGCAGGATGTAGTCACCGCGTGACTCGTCCATGGTGATGACGCGCACAATGCCGTCCCGCACCGTGTAGGTCATCTCCGGGGTGCTTTGGTCCTCGAGGATGATGCGCAGAATGCGGCTCAAGGGTTGGGGGTTGCGATCTTGCAGGTTGTAGTCCTGGTTGAAGGCCTCGTCCTGCACGTCCTGTGACATCAAGAAGTTGACGCCAGAGACATCCTTCAGATGGGCCAACACTTCATCGAGGGTGTTGCCATCGAAGGCGTAGGGGATGGCCAAGTCGTCGAGACGGTCGATCACCTGCTGATCGCCCTCAGGGCGGGCAGTGAGCCCCGCACCAAACTTCATCGGGCCGCGGTTCTCGATTACAGCCCAATCGGCGATGTCGGGAAACTCGATCAAATTGTTGGGGATGATCGTGTCCTGCTCGAGGTCGTCGAAGGTGCGGTTCCATTCCTTGCGGTAGGCCTTGCGCACGTCCTCGGTGACTCTCTCGGTGAGCGCACGGTTGGCGATACGCCGCAAGTCGCTCAGGTCGTGGTCGAGGGGCGAAAGCAACAGGCCTTCGTCAAGGCGCTCAATGGCCAGCTCGAACTCGTCACGCATGAAGTGCTTGTTGGCGGCGTCGAACAGCCCCTTGATCTTCAGTTCGGTGCGATGGTTCTGGAGGTTCTCGTATTCCTCTTGAGACACCCGAGTCCGCTCGATCAGCGCGGCGTCCCGTGCAGCAGATTGCTCGTCGATCATCTGCTGAGCCTGGGCGGCCAAGGCTTGGAGCTCACTCTCAGAGGAAGCGTTGTCGCCAGCGGTCGGGTCCCAACGGAAGAGCGACAGGGCTTCTTCGAACGCTCTCAGCGCGGCTTCTGGGTCGCCAGCATCCATGGAGCTGCGGCCAGCGGCGCGCTTGGATTGGATATCCAGGCTGCGTTGTTGAGTGCGAGCGCGGGCCAGGGTGCGGGCATCGGCGGCCAGAGTGCCGAGGGACCCTGTGTCTTCACCCAACAGTGCGCCGGTGCGGTTGTAGTAGTCGCGGGCCACTTCGTTAGAGGGATCGAGTTCGTAGGCGTGGCCGAACTGCTTGTGAGCCTCGTCGATATCGGAGCGCTCTAGGGCCGCGAAGCCTTGATCGGTGAAGCCTGCCACGAGGACGGCCAGCTGATCGCGGACGCGATCTGCCCGGCGTCGGGCTTCGCTGACTTGCTCGTCATCCCTGAGGGATGGCGCCAAGGGAGCGTTGGCGGCATTCATGTTCCCGGCGAAAGGAGAGATGGCATTCGCTCGGGAGGAGGCTATTGCCTGAGCGACGTCTCCACTGTCGGAGAGAGCTGACTCGTCCAGCGGGGGAGCGTCAACTTCCCGTGCGGGGCTACCGCAGCTGAAGGTCACGGCGATCAGAGCGGCCATCATGATCGGGCTGGCGCCAAAAGTAGAGCGCAGCGGCTGAGACATGTTCTTTGTCATCGTCGTCGTCATCGTTGATCGAGTTCGCATCCGGGTCATCGCGGAAGATCCAACTGCAGGGTTCGGGGAACGCCGAGTGAGTCGTTCAGAGTAGCAATCAAGCGCCGCACGGAAACGAGGACTTGCGTCTCCGTTTTGCGCGGCGTGTTCAGGGCAGGATCGAGGACGAGGCTTCCGTCGGCTCGAAAGTCGAGTCGGCTGCGGGTTTGTAGCAGCTCGTCAGCACGCATCGAAAGGTGCTTCAGCGCCAAACCCGTATCGAGGCGGTCCGTGCGTAGAGACTGCCCTGGAGACACTCGAAGTGTAGACAGAGTCAGTGGTTGCGTTGACGAGCCGCGCTGAACAGTGAACACGGCAGACTGCTCATCACCGCTCACGAGCTCAAGCTGGAAGCGTTCTTCGAGCTCGATGGTGACGAGCCCGCTGGGCTCCGCCGCGATGAGCGCACTGTCGTCGTCAATGAGCACTGCCCAAACTTGATAAGCCAGGCGGGTGTGAGCGATCGGCAGCTCTTGATCGTGCCAGCGCCGCGTCTCCAGGCCGAGTTCGGCCACCTGAACGGGCTGCTCAAGGTTCAGCCCGCGGTAGATCCGCCAGGCGAGGCTCTGACCTTGGGGGAGGGCATCGCGGAGGGCTGCTGTGGCCGGGGCGAGCTCCCAGCGGAGCAAGACAATGCCTCCATCGTGGATCGCGTCGACACCATAAGGAGGACGCAGCGCTGCATCGCCTCCATGGGAGGGGATTTCTCCGGCCCAGCGACTGCGAGCAAAGGAGGCCCGTTCCCCTTCGTCGTAGAAGGGCAGGGCATCGACCGGGGTGGCCGCAGCCATCAGCATCAACGCTCTCTCGAAGCGATCTATGTCCGGGGTCTGACCTACAGTTGCTGGGCGGATCGGGGCTCCACTCAGCAGCTGCCTCACATTCCTTGTGAGCTTATCGCCTTGCGCTAAGTCTTTATTTTGCAAGTGATTATGGACGAGCAGGGCAAGGGCGAAAACAATAAAGGATAGGCCCGTGCCTGTCAACACGAGAAAACGGCCGCTTAGCGAACGGGTCATCTTAGCGAGCCTCTCGCGCGGGAGCTGCACGGAACAAAGCGGTGACAGTGACCCAAAGGCGCACGGGAGGGCTGCTCAGTCCGATGGGTTTGTACGGCCAGAGGGCAGGCTCGACGCGGCGCAGAGACGCTGCGGCCACAGTGAGTACGGGTTGGCCAGGCTCTGGTGACAAGGCTTCGAGAATCTGCAGCGCTTGGTCCACCTCGCAGAGCACCACGAACTCGGCTTCGTAGGCAGACAGTTGTTCTATCCCATGGACGGGAATCAAAGCCCCGTCATGGTGGGCCTCGACGGATTCGAGATCGAACGGGGCGGCAGCGGCGATCGCTTTCAAGGCTCGCGCTAGAGCCGCATCGATCTTCGGACGGCCTGCCGCGAGTTCTACAAGGTGGCGGCCGATGGTGCTGTCCAGAGCCAGCCAGGAGGGGCCGCCGCTGGTCAGCACGGTAGCCAGGGTCGGCTGCTGCTCTCTGTCGAGGGACTCGAGCATGAGCAGCAAGCGTTCGTCCAGTTGATTCGTGAGGGACTCGAGCTGCAAATCGAAGCTCTCGATTTCTTCGTGGGACACTGGAGCGGCGGTGCTGACGAGCTCGAAAAGGTCGGCGACCCGCTGGTCGAGGGCCACTCGCTCTTCTTGCTCGGCCGCAAAAGCTGGCAGCCCATAGAGGTAGAAGCCCAGGGCAGAGCTGGCGAACAAGAGCACGGAGAGGCTCACGAGGGCCTTCATGGGAGCTCGACTTCCATATCCCAGCGGGATAGCTGTAGGGCGGGGTCACGCACTGGGCCCTGGAGCGTCCATGGGGCTAGGGATCCAGCCATCACCTCAGTGACCCGTTCTAGGAGCTGATCGTCAAAGACGGGGGAGGCGGCCAGGCTGACCTTCAGGTGAGCGGGCTGCCGACTCTCGGGGGCTGCGAGCCAAACGCTCTCCACGTGGAGCGCGTCGTCGCCGCGCCCTTCTGCCAGTTGGGCCAGGCGTGCGAGCAGAGGCCGAACTCCTAAGGCGGCCCCACGGCGCGCCACGAGGTTGTCGAGCTCGGCGATGCTTGCGGTGAGCTGGCTGACCTTGGCTGAGAGTCGACCTCGTTGGGCGATGTTGCTTTGAATCTCTGTAGTCAAGGAGGGGGGCAGAGCGCTCTGCAGCGCATCGACGCGCATGTGGGCCAGCTGTCCCACACCCGCGAGGCCCATCGCTGAGACCACGAGGCTTGCTGCGGCCAAGGGCAACCGCCGAGCAGAGCGGCGGCGGGGGTCAGCGACAAGAGCGGGGCAGGAGAAGCGCCCTAACCCGAGCCCCATCAAGGCAAGTCCGTAGGCTCGGCCCATGGATAAGGCTTGGGCGGTGTCTTGGTCTCCGAGACGCGCCTTGGGGCCTACGGTAATGCGGGGCAGACCGTCAAAGCGTGTCACCGGGACACCGAAGGCCTTGCGCAAGGCACCGGTGAGGGCAGGGCTCAGGGCACCTTCTTCGGTGAGCACCACGTCGGCCGGGCGGAAGAGGCGATCGGGGGGCAGAAGAAACGAGACAGCTGCCTCGACTTCGCCCTGCAGGCGAGTGGCGAGCGCCTCTTCGCTGGTCTCGTGGGCGAGACCGAAGGGCAAATGTCGCGTCCAGAGTCCGTCTTCGCGCAGGAGGACCAGCTCTGTAGAGAGTTCGCCGACACCTAAAAGGATGCGGTCACGCCCCAGTGGGATTTCGTGCTCCACGAAGGATGCCAGGGCATATCCCGGAGACTGGAGCTCGTCGAAGGGCATTTTGAGGGCTCGGAGCTCTCCGGCGGCTCCATGCACCTGCGCCTTGTCCAGTGCGATCGTATGCACCTGGCACTCTACGACGCCCTTGCGCACGTGGTAGCGCAGCAGCAGCTCGTCCTCAGGAATGGCCAAGGCACTGAGCACCTCGTAGCGCACCATCTCGTCGATGCGTTTGGCGACCATGGACGGAATGAGGTAAGTCTGGCTGAAGTGCCCGCGATCTGGGGCGGCGACCACGATACGCGGCCAGGAACCGGGCCGCGCTTCGTTCACAAAGCGCCGCAGGGCGAGGCGCCGTCCCGCTTGAATGTCGGGCTCATGGGAGTAGGGCATGCGCCAAGTGCGCAGCAACTCGACCTTGCGACCTCGGCGGGCCAAAAGCACAGCTTTGAGCGTGCCATCCTGGGTGTCGAGGCCCAAGGCGGTGTCGGCTGTGAAGTTCAAGAGGGGATCCCTATCTTCATCACCTTCTGAATGTCATCCCAGGTGGGGCGCTTTGCGGACGGGTCTCGCAACAGATAGGCGGGATGATAGGTGGCGATGACAGGGATTTCGCCGTATTGATGAGAACCACCCCTTAGACGACCAATAGCGACGTCGGTTTGCAGTAGCAGCTGGCTGGCTGTGCTGCCCAAGGTGCAAATGACCTTTGGCTGTAGGGCTGCCAGTTGGCGATCGAGGAACCCTCGGCAGGCTGCGCTCTCGCTGGGTAACGGCGCCCGGTTGTTCGGCGGGCGGCACTTCACCGCGTTGGTGATGAAAACGTCTTGGCGACTCAGCCCCATACCCTTGGTGATGATGTCCTCGAGGAGCTGGCCAGGGGCGCCTACGAACGGTCGACCGCTGAGATCCTCGTCTGCCCCGGGGCCTTCGCCCACAAAAACGATCGAAGCTTGGGGAGAGCCTTCTCCGGGTACCGCGTTGTTGCGCTGCTCGCAGAGTTGGCAAGCGCGGCAGGCTCGAACTTCCGCCGCAATCCCGTCGAGGGTGTCCTGGGCGCTCTGCGCCTTGGGAGCAGCTGGCCTTGTTACCAGGGGTGGAACTGGCGGGGCGGGGACACGGCCAACCCTTGGCGTCGTGAGCTCGGGGGGCGAACTCGTCGAGGAGGCAATCTCTGCCGGGACCTCCAGCTCAGGCGCAGCGGGACGGCCGCCGGGAACCCGACGAACGCCAGCTGCGGCGAGGGAGGACAAGTAACGCCGCAAGACCGGGTCCATGGGGGAGGATGTTACGCCGCCAGTGGTGCCGCTGTCACCGTCCAGGCGGCCAGGGGCTGCTGCCGGGGCGGGCCAAGCCCCGCTGTGCGGCAAGGACCGCCAGTGAGATTGCGGCCGTTTCGACCCGCAGGACACCGGAACCCAGGCTGACCGTTTGGGCGCCGGCTTCGCTGGCCAGGCGCAGCTCATCTTCGTGCCAGCCCCCCTCGGGGCCTACCAATCCGAGTAAGGCCTGAGTGTTGTCGTCGAGGTTGGGCCCTCGTACGGTTCCTGGGCTAGCGAGCCAAGGGGCTGCGCTAGACCACCGTGAGAGCACATCAGCCAGGGAGACAGCCTTGGTAATGTCCATTTGGTGGAGCCGTCGACACTGGAGCATGGCCTCGGCTGTCTTGCGCCGCAGCTTGTCGATTCGAGAGTCCACTACGTCCCGGCCACTGTGCTGAGTTTTCAGCAGCTGCAGGCGCGTGACTCCGAGTTCGGCGGCTTTCTCGACGAGCCAATCGAGGCGCGTGGGACGGGGCGGGGCCACCGCAAGAATGAACGGCGCAGCGGGGGGCGCGGTCCGGGGTGCTCGCTGCACCTGTGTGAGCAGCCCTTTGCGGCCCCAGCGTCCTTTGGCCAAGCCGCCTCGGCCGTCCACCAGCTCGATGGGGTCACCGGGAGCCATGCGCAGCACTCGCTCGAAGTGGTGCACTCCGGCCTTGTCGACGATGAGCTGTGGCGCATCCACGTCCGGGACCAAGCATCGTGGTGGAATCGGCATCTGGGGCTTGAGCTCCGACTGGGGTGGGGGATGTCCATTGTGCTAGGGTTCGCCTTTCATCATCCAGGCCGCTTGCAAGGAGTCGAGAGTCGTTATGCGTTTGACCCACGGCACAACAAAATCACTGACAGCCAATGCCCCCATGCTCGCCCTCTTGGTCGACTCTGTGAGGGCCAAAGAGCTCCCGGTCGCAGCCTTGGGCCAACGAGCTATTGCGCTCATGCGCAAGGGCGTATTCAGCGGCAAGCCTGGCCAGACTCTGGTGCTCCACTCCGAGGAAAAGAGCGGCCCCAAGGCCCTGCTGCTGATTGGCATGGGCAAGGCCGCTGACGCGAGTGCCTCCGACTATCGCCACGCTGGCATGATCGCTGGCCGGGAGGCGACTGCGCTCGATCTGACCGCTGTGACGGTTGCCACCGCAGGCAAGCTCGACTTCGACAAAGACACCCTCAGTGCTTGTGGCGAAGGCTTGGTGATGAGCTCTTACCGCTATCCCCTCAAGGAAGCGGATCACAAGCCACTGAGCAGTGCCACGGTTGTGTCGTCGGTGAAGGGCGCCGCTGCAGTGCTGACAGCTGCCAACGCTGTGGCCGAGGGGACGAATCTGGCTCGCGAGCTAGGCGACTTGCCCGCCAACATCGCCCACCCGACCTACTTGCGCAACGTGGCTGCCAAGCTTTGTTCCAAGGGTAAGCTGGGCTTCAAGGCGCATAACACCAAGGCCCTTGAGCGGATGAAGATGGGCGGCATTCTGGCTGTAGGCCAGGGCAGCGCACACGAGTCTTACCTCATCGAAATGGACTACAAGCCGGCCAGCTACAAGCACACGATTTGCATCGTGGGCAAAGGCCTGACCTTTGACTCGGGCGGTATTTCCATCAAGCCCAGCGGTGGCATGGAGGAGATGCGCTACGACATGTGTGGTGCCGCAGCCACCATCGGCTTGATGGCAGCCATCGCACGCACTCGCCCGAAGGGTGTGCGTGTGATCGGCATTGTGGGCGCTGCTGAGAACATGCCCAGTAGCACGGCCTACCGCCCCGGCGATGTGGTCACCACGGGCTCGGGCAAGACGATCGAAGTGATCAACACCGACGCCGAAGGGCGGGTTGTCCTCGCTGACGCGTTGCACTTGGCCACCCTGAAAAAGCCTGACGCGATTATCGATATGGCCACGCTCACCGGTGCCATTGTGGTGGCGCTGGGTCACGAAGCTGCGGGCTTGTTCTGCCGAGACGACAGTTTGTCCGAGAAGCTCATGGGCGCATCGAAACGCTCCGACGAGAAGCTCTGGCCCATGCCCACCTACGACGCTTACTCCGAGAAGGTGAAGAGTCGCTGGGCAGATATTCGCAACTCCGCTGGGCGTGAAGCTGGTTCCTGCACTGCGGCGGCGTTCCTGTTTAACTTCACCGAGGGGGTGCCCCATGCACACCTCGACGTGGCTGGCGCTGCGTGGGAGATGAAGACGAGGCAGGGTATGCCCCCTGGTGCTCGTGGTTTCGGCGTGCGTTTGTTGCACGACGCTGTCCAAAACTGGACCCGCTGACGC